>NZ_JBKEZY010000007.1:0-295877 GCF_053345335.1 Bacillus sp. M5A3_1b
TTTTTTATATCCTGGTAAGCTCTCTACCTCTACTAGCTTATATTTTCCTACTGATAAATCAGCAATTTTTGCTTTTCCTTCTTTATCTGTCGTTACTTTTGTTACTACTTTGCCGTTTTCATCTTGCACTTCAAATGTTACGCCTTCTAATAACGCGCCACTTTCTTTGTCCACTTTTGTAATTTCTGCTGAACCTTTATCTAACAGTTCGTTCTCTACTTTCAATGATAAAACTTTCGTCATACCTTTTTTGATTTCGAATGATACTGGCTCTGTTAATTGTTTGTAGCCTGGTAAGCTTTCTTTTTCTACTAATTTGTACTTTCCTACAGATAAGTCTGAGATTTTTGCTTTACCATTTTTATCTGTTTTTACTTCCGTTACTACTTTGCCGTTTTCATCTTGTACTTCGAAAACTACGCCTTCTAATGCTTTTTGACTATCTTTATCTACTTTTGTAACTTCTACATTACCCTTGTCTAACATTTCATTTTCGACTGTTAAAGCAAGAGATTTTGTCATGCCTTTTTCAATTTGGAAAACAATCGGATCTACTAATTGCTTATATCCTTTTGGTGCTTTTACTTCTACTAACTTGTATGTTCCAACTGATAAATTAGTAACTTGTACTTGTCCTTTTTTATCTGTCGTTATTTTAGCGACTACTTGTCCTGCTTCATCTTGAATCTCAAATACTGCATCAGCTAAAGCATCTTTATTTTCTTTGTCTACTTTTGTAATTTCTACATTTCCTGTATCCACTAATTCATTTTCGACTGTTAGCTTTAACGCTGTTACTCTACCCTTTTCAATTTCGAATAAAATTGGTTTTTCAAGTGGTTTGTATCCTGCTGGTGTTTCTACCTCCACCAACTCATACTTCCCAATAGATAAATTTGAAACGTTTGCTTTTCCTTCTTTATCCGTTGTTACTTTCGCAACTACTTTTCCTTTTGAATCACGTACTTCAAATACAACATTTTCTAATGGTGCTTTACTGTCTTTATCTATTTTTGTGATTTCTACATTCCCCGTATCTACCATTTCATTTTCTACTTTTAATGATAGAACTTCGGTCATGCCTTTTTTAATTTCAAATGATACTGGTTTTTCTAACTTTTTATAACCAGGTAAACTTTCTACCTCTACTAATTCATACTTTCCTACAGGTAAATCTGAAACACTTGCTTTTCCTTCTTTATCTGTCGTTACTTTTGTAACTTCATTACCCTTTTCATCTTGTACGATGAATGTTACTCCCGCTAACGGTGCTTTATTATCTTTATCTATCTTTGTTATCTCTATATTTCCCGTATCTACCATTTCATTTTCTATTTTTAATGATAAGACCTCGGTCATGCCTTTTGTAATTTCAAACGATACCGGCTCTATTAATTTCTTATAACCTGGTAAACTTTCTTTTTCTACTAATTTATACTTTCCTACTGATAAATCATCAATTGTTGCTTTTCCATCTTTATCTGTTGTTACCTCTTTGACTACTTTATCTTTTTCATCTCGTACTTCGAAGACTACGCCTTTTAATGCTTTCTGGCTGTCTTTATCTACTTTTGTGATTTCTACTGAACCTTTATCTAACTGTTCATTCTCTACTTTTAATGATAGGACTTTCGTCATACCTTTTGTAATTTCAAATGACACTGGCTCTGTTAGTTTTTTATAACCTAGTAAGCTTTTCGTCTCTACTAATTTGTATTTTCCTACTGAAAGATCTGAAACGGTTGCTTTTCCTTCTTTATCTGTTGTTACCTCTTTGACTACTTTATCTTTTTCATCTCGTACTTCGAAAACTACGCCTTTTAATGCTTTCTGGCTGTCTTTATCTACTT
This sequence comes from Bacillus sp. M5A3_1b, assembly GCF_053345335.1. Lineage (NCBI taxonomy): Bacteria > Bacillati > Bacillota > Bacilli > Caryophanales > Bacillaceae > Bacillus > Bacillus sp. M5A3_1b. The sequence goes on from NZ_JBKEZY010000007.1 coordinate 1,851, forward strand.
TTGTAATTTCTACTGAACCGTTTTCTAACTGTTCATTCTCTACTTTTAATGATAGGACTTTCGTCATACCTTTTGTAATTTCAAACGATACTGGCTCTGTTAGTTTCTTGTAACCTGGTAAGCTTTTCGTCTCTACTAATTTGTACTTTCCTACTGAAAGATCTGAAACGGTTGCCTTTCCTTCTTTATCCGTCGTTACTTTTCTTACTACTTCACCTTTCTCATTTTGGACTTCAAATTCGACATCCGCTAATGCTGAACCGTTTTCTTTGTCCACCTTTGTAATTTCTACATTACCTTTATCTGTCATTGCATTTTCTACTGTTATTGGGAATATGCCGTCCCCTGTTACATTTACTTCGAATTCTGTTTCTTTTAATTGGTATCCTTCAGGCGCTTTCGTTTCTTTTAAAATATATTTTCCTGGCGCTAACGGTTTAGAAATTGCCTTACCATCTTTATCTGTAATAATATGCTCAACTACTACACCGTCTTTTACTATATCAAACTCTGCATTTGCTAATGGTTTTTCACCATTTTCTGAATCAATTTTCTTTAATTCAATTTGACCCTTTTGCAAAGTATTTTTAATTTCAATTGCTTTTGTTTCTCCAGCTTGAAGTGTAACCTCTACTGGTTCTTTTAATTTTTGATATCCTTCTGGTGCTACTGTTTCATAAATTTTATACGTCCCAGGAGCTAAAGTTTGAGGTACTGAAAAGCCATTTTCGTCCGTTATCAGTTTTGCAACAACTTCATTTGCACTATTTCGAACTTCAAATTCGGCACCTTTTAACCCTTTGTTCGGATTCTCAGCATCTATTTTATGAATCGATACTGTACCTTCTTTTGGAGCTTCAGGCGGTGTAACAGTTACTTCTTTCGATGTTAATATTTTATCATCAAAATGTAATTCTGCCTTATTAGGAATCTTCTTATCTACGTAAGAAGATAAGTCTGCATTAGCTTTAATTTTCGCCTTAATACTAAGGTTAATTACCTGGTCTTCATATGACTTATAGTCAAAACTCTCACCGAACGTAAATGTTACTTCACTTTTTTGTTTATCTATCTTTAGTGTTCCTTTAGAAGTAATATCTTGGCCATTTTGATCATATACTTTTGCCTCTAATACTTCTAATACATCTTCTAAATCATCACTAATTACCATAGATCTGTATTTAGGAGGATCGTTTGGTATATGTGTACCAACTTGGTATTGAATAGGTTGATCCATTTGCGCTAACTGCTGATCCTCTACAAGCTTACCATTCTCATCGACTATATTTTTTTCAATACTAGGTGGATTATCGTCGCCTGAACCGGTTCCTCCCCCACCACTTACGAATACTTCTCCTACTTTTTCTTCAGTTTTAATATTTTTGCCTTCTAATTTCACTGTATTTTTATGAGGCTTTGCAGCAGGATTAGTAATCTTTGTTTTATATCTTAAAATATAACCTTTTGAACTGTCTGGAAATTCAATTGTAAATCCAGTCTTCGTTGCATTGATTTTAATTTTAGATAAATCTGCTGGCTTAATATTTGTTGGTGCATAACCATCTTCAAATACAGCCTCTTCTAATACTAAGCTATTTGTAATTAATTCATGCCCAGGTCCTAATGTGTCTGTTAATTTAAGATCTTGCATTTCTGTTCCAGTTGCATTTACATATACAAGCCAATCAGCAATGGATGGATCTTCTTGATTATAAGAACCCCATTTCAATAGATTATCTGTATTGGGATGTGGCTTCGGTCTCTCTGTCGTATTATTTACACTTACTTCTTTATTAACGATTTGACCATCAACGTTAAATTCTAATGGAATTTCTTTGACACCATCATATGCTTCTAGCCCAAAGTAGAATTCTACGAATAAAGAACCTTTAACGTTATTCTTTCCTTCTACGTAATCACCCATAGTACACGTCAATAGACCTTTTTTCATCTCACATGTACCAACTGTTTTTCCTTCAGCATCTTTTAAAGGAAAACTCATATTCATAAGATCTTTTCTAAATTCTTTTGGCATATCAATTGTGAATTGATCTCCACTTTTTATTTTTTCTTTAGCTGACCACTTCACTTCTACTTTCATGCCATCTGAGGCTTGATATGGTTCAGACGTTGTACCATCAGTACGGGATATATTAATCTCGTCCACTGGATTTTTTATCACAGCGGCTTGAATAACTGGAGCCCACACATTTAGCACTGAAAATAATACTAGAAAAACTAATGAAACCATCGAAATATGCCTCTTAGTACTTTTCATTTGCATAATTCCCTCCTATTTTTTATATTTATATAATAAAAAAAGACCGTCCGGTTGCATCAAAAATGTGCAACCAGACGATCTTAGTAACCAATATGTATTACCGTAGACTCTAAGCTTTGCGGCCTATCCTTTCGAATAGTGTGCTAAAAATATTTTTTATTCTTTTTTTGTTTCATTTTCCTCTTAAACCAAATATTACTATACCGTCTGGACGGTTATAATTCAATACTCTATAAAATTGTTCTATTTTTCTAATAAAAAAAACAATTCACCAGTGCATTAAATAAGCAATGGTGAATTGTTTTACATTATATAGTTCGTATATTCTATTTATATGAATTACAAATAAGAGCTTGAATTACTTTTTCTCTTAATTCGGGGCTTAGTCTTCCAACCCCTAAATATTCCGAATACCATAATCCATCTGCCGCTAATCTAATAATTGTGGCACAAACTGAATCTATCTCATCATTTTCTATTTTATTTTGCAGTTGCTGAAATGATTGTTGTAACGGTTCAAGTAATTCAGGTTTTAGCATTAATGCTGCCATCATACTACTCCCCAGCTCTTCTACTCTTCTCTCATTACTTAATCTTTCCTCTACAAAAGAACGTACCCACCTTCCTTTCTTCTCTAAGTCCTCCGCTACTTTACTGTGAATGGCTTCTTGATACTCCTCCGTCCCTTTGAGTATCATCCCCTCTATTAAAGCTTCTTTAGTTGAATAGTGATACAACAATCCACCTTTACTTATCCCCGCCTCTTTTGCTACCGCTTCTAAAGTTAACTTAGCAACCCCTTTACATCGCACAATTTGAGAAGCGGCTGCTAAAATTTTCTGCCTTGTTATACTTATACTCATTCCTTTTTAAAACCCCCATTTCTACTAAATTTATATAAATACGTATCTTATTTTTAATATCGCTGAGTAATAATAAATATTTTCTTTATACCACAAAGGCTTCATTACCTTTGAATTGTTCGTTACTTCTTCTATTAAAAATTTCCATATCATTCAATATGATAACATCAAATACTCACAATTGACTATACATCTATACAATTATATTCGTTGAAAATATATCCATAAACACAAAATGCATACAAATTGATCATCCTTATATATTCAATCTATAATTTAAAGAGGTTTATATGTTCATAAAAATAAAGTGAAATTTTATAAGGATGATTCCATTGAAAAAATTTTCTATTAGTTATTTAATATGCTTACTGGTTTTTTCTGTCATTGTGAACGTTTTACAGTATACACTAGTTCCAAATTATGCTGACTCCTGGGGACCGATTTGGGTATCTATTATTATGTTTTCAATTCTTGGAAGCATTCCTGTTCTTATCGGTTGTTTATTAGGTGAATTTTGTTATAGAAAAATAAAAGGAAGTCACGAATTAAAAATTGGAATCCCTTTATTTATATTGTTAGGTATTTCTTACAATCATTTACTCTTTATGTGGTTTAACAAAAGAGATTTTCTATCCTTTTATTTAGAAGCTTTTCTGGATACTGTCCTTCCTATTACTGTGTCATCCGTACTGTTTTATCTTGTCAGACGGCGTTAATTCTTTCATCATTACATAAAAAAATGTTATTACTCCTGATAAATTGAGTAATAACATTTTATTTACTAAATTTGCTTCCAACTAGCATCCTTCACATCTTCACTAGTCGGTTTTCTAACTGATCTAACAAAACATTCCTCACAAGCACCAAACGCAATGAAGTTTTTCTGTGCTTGTCTTAACGAGACTTCATTCGCCCCGCCTTCAAAGTCAGGACCGTTAAACTGAACCTCATCATTTTTTCCTATCCTATCATATAAATCAAGTGCCGTTACTGAAATAAAGAAACTTAATATAGAAAATGAATACGGAATTAAAAACTTGCTCGCTCTCATTCACCTCGCTTTTTTGTTTCACATATATTATTCATTATTTTTACATGAAAAAATAGCCCTCTAGCCTAAAACATAGAGGGCAGAATTTTTATATAAAAACCTATACCTTATCCTGAAGTGCTCCCCATAAACAGAACATCTAAACTATCTGTGCCCTATATTCTTTAGGGGGATAGGTGGTTATTAGAAAGTAGTGTCTTCTTTTTTATAATATTCTTTTGAAATCTCTTCATAAAATGCAGCTGATGTCGTGTAGAAATAAGGTACTAACCATAAGAAACCGATTCCTACAGTAAGAATACTTAAAATGAACCAACCTAAGAAACTTAAGCATAGTAAAAAGTAATCCATTTTATGCCCATTCATCATACGACGACTTTCAGTAATCGCTTGATTCGCTGTATATTCTGGATGATCATTCAAAATAAAATATGTCATAGAATAAGAAAATGATTTAATAATACCTGGAATAATAAGAAGTAATGTCCATAGAGTCAAGTATACATACATTAGTAAATATGTTAAAAACGACTTCATCAACTTACTTCCATCGCTAAACCATCTAAATATATGACCAATGCGAGCATCAGTTCCACGAATTGCATTTAAAACAAGATAATAGGCACCTATTGTTAATGGACCAATAACAAGCATTACAATAATACTTACTGTAAGTGAATCACTTGCTTCTTCCCAACCCCAAAATATCGAGAAAATACCTGTGGTTAGCATTTCAACAGCTCCAATAAGGATTCCGACTAATAAGGTTGCCCCTACCGCTAATCCCCATTTTCCTTTTAATGCATCAAGTGCTTCTCTTTTTAACTGACTTATCATATATAGCCTCCTAATACTTTTTCTATATTAGTATACCATTTATATTAAAAATTCCACAGATTTCCTTGAAATAGAAGTATACTACTTTTTCGATATATGTGTGCTGTAGCTGTAATAATATATATGGAGGAAGCCCCTCATTTTCCTATAACAAAAAAGCCTGCCTTTCATAATAGGCAAGCTTTTTCAAGTTAATTCTCACTCATTCTCTTCTTATACCAATCCTGCATTCTCTCCGCATCTTCTACTCTCGTATGCTCTAATTTATAATCCGATGATGCGTTAGAGAACTTATACGTACATAAATCCGCACGGCGCTGGAAATAGGATTGTGTCTTTTCCATTGATTGGACGTGCCTTCTTCTAACAAGCCCTGTATATTTGCCGACACTACGATATACAAGCGTAATTTGCTCTCCGTTTACACTGTAACCATTTGTTTTAAATGTTGCGTATCCAAGTATAAAGATGAGGATCGCGAGCGGAATGAATGCCCACATGATGTAATACTTTTCAAAGTATATACTTATTCCAGTAAGCGGGATTGCTAGCATAGCGAAAAAGATGAAACTATCAATGAGATAGCGGCGCAATGCTGCTTTTGGTAATGAAATAATGTTTGTATTCAGTTCATATGGTAGTTGTAAATGTGCAAGTAACTGTTGTACGCGATCTTTTCGAATGATAGGATGCAGTGTAACTTTTTCTTTCTCGTCACCCAGTCCTTTACTTTGAATCACTTCTACTTGCACAGCACAATAACCGAATGGCTGACGTAAAATACTTTCTTTTATCGTAATACCTTGAATGCGATGTAACTTTAGGACGAGTTCTTTTTTCTCAAGTAATCCTTGCGAAATGCGGACTTCATCATTTCTTCGATTCACTGTGAAATCTCCATGTTTTAGCGCATAACCGATTGTAGATATAATCCATGAAAGGACAATCAAAATAGCTATCATGAAAATCCAGCCATATATATCATGTTCCATTACATACGACTTGACGCCATTCTCTATCCATTTCGGAATGTACTCATCTACTTGGTGATACACGAAAAAGATTAATGAGAATAACAATCCAAACTGACCAGATGTAACAGACGCTAGCAAAATTTCTTTCCAAGTTAATTTATATTCAGTCGCTTGCTTTTCCTCTGTTACGATTTCTTTCTCGACTACTTCTTCTGATGTTTCTTCTACTTTCACTTCTGGAGTTGGATCATTTAGCATTGTAATAAGCTCTGTTGCTTCTTCTACTGTAATACCAGCTAAGCTTACTTCTGCATCGTCGCCTCCGCCAGCTGTTTCGATTTGAATTTTCTTTAAGCCAAGCATTTGATACAACACGTTAGAACTTGTATTAATCGTTTGAACACGTTCTTTATTTAAATAGCTCTCCTTCTTCACAAAGAGCCCTTGCTTCACATGTAATACGTTATTTTCGACCCAATATGTTGTGTAATACCATTTTTCAAATGCTGAAAAAACGGTGAGTAAGCCGAATGCAGCGGGAATTAAATACCAAAACGGGAATTTTCCATTTAAGCTAAACATGAAAATAATGAGTGGTATAAAGTCTGTTATTTTTAATTCTAATAACATCGTGATTGGATGCTGTCTCTTATACATCCTCATCACTCACTTTCGCTAATTCTGCGATTTTCGTTTTCAACATTTCTGCTTCATACATCGTTAAGCCTGGGATACTGTGAGAAGTTGCAGCTGTTGAAATGTGTAATTCTGCTAAGCCATATTTCCTCATAATCGGCCCTTGTTCAATCGTCACGTGCTGTACACGAATCATCGGTACTAATACGCGCTTTACGACGAAAAGACCGTGCTGAATTTCAAGCTCTTCTTCATTTAATTGATAACTGTAATAACGTTGACGTAGTTTCGGGAATAAAAAGTAAGAAAATGGTACGAACACAACTGTCAGCCCAATCATTACATACAAAATCCACGCCCACCAATCAAACTTTATCATGAGGAAAAGGTAAGCTAAAATGACGAGAATACCGATTCCTTCTTCAATTACAGCACGAACTTTCCACACCTTGACCATGTCAGGGTGAATTTCATTTTTCAATGGATCCATGTAACCACTCCAAATCTAGTAATCTAATATACGAATACTCTCAATCTATATTTTACATAACTTTACATAAAATTGAAATTTAATCTTCTTTCTTCTCAGGAATAAAATATCCGAACCAAAGTAGCCAAATGAAGCCAATTAACTTCATCCAACTTCCATCTGCTTGAAAAGCTTCAATCATACCTGGTATTTTATAAATCCCAATAAATCCAAGAAAACCGAGCCACCAGTTCTTTTGCATTTTCATTTTTATTCCTCCTTCATTACGTTTTTCACATTTTGAATCCAAATTTCTTTATACTTTAACTGGAATCCCATCAGCATGTAATTACTCATATTATCGATTACGAGCGCTAACGTATGAGCATTTTCTTCCGTTGCATGTTGTGACACAACGTCAAGTTCTACACCTTTCTTCAATAAATCGTGGAAACCATTTAAGAAATCTTCTTGTATTTCAAATAAGCGTTTCTGATACTTTTCATTTCGCGCCGCAGTTACGATGAATTCATTTATAACACGTAATATTCCTTCTTGCCCTTCATACTCAGAGAGCATATGTAAACCATCGGCAATTAATTTTTCTGCAAAGTTTTCTTTCGTATATTGTTCTTTATTGAAATAACTTACGAAATGATACCCAGAAAAAATTTCTTCAAATAAAAAATCAACTAACGCTTCTTTAGAAGAAAAATGATAATAAATAGCCGGTTTTGAAATACCTACCTCTTTCGCGATCATGGAAAGGCTCATTTTCTCAATGCCGTGCTCTGCCATGAGTTTAAATGATGCCTCTACAATGTTTTGCGATGTTTGTAAATTCTTTGTCATACTGTACCTCACTTATTTTTACTTACCGGTCGGTAAGTAAATTATAAAATGAAACGAAATGATTTGCAAGTTAGTTAGCGCTCCATGAGGAATTTATTGGTAAATACAGAAAAGAATAAAGTAAAAGCAACATATAACAATAAGGAGGATATTCCTATGGGACTTGGCGGTAAAGGCGGTAGTGGTGGCACTGGTGGCACTGGTGGCGGTGAAGCTGGACAAGACGGTAAGAGCGTTAATAGTGGGTATACTCATTGTGCTCTTTATCGTATTGATTGTAGTCGGAGTTGGCTATAACGGCATTAACTTCTAAAAAAAGCATCCTACATTACACATGTAGGATGCTTTCTTTCTAATTTCTATTAAGTATTCGCATACGATAACAATTCATCGTCACTTCTCCGAGCCTTTGCAGTAATTGATAGTTCGCATATGCGCCGACCGGGGCACCGATTATCGGTACGAGCTGAAGCATTTTTGCTAAATCGATATAGTCTCGGTACTCTGTTTGGAACTTTTCCCAGTCCATATGATTTTCTTCTTCTGTATCCCACGTTTCGATTGCTTTCCATATTTCTTTTCGGTGATCGTCACTTGAAAAAGCAAGTTGGAAAACGTGAAGGATAAAAAGGCGCTCTTCTTTATCGCTCGTATCAAATCCGTACAACGTTGCTGCATCGAATAAAAATTTAATTTTAATGCCGAGTAAGAGCGGAAAGTCAGCAAGGCCAAGGAGAATACCGCCAGCTCCTGTTCCAGCCCCTTCTGCCGCTGCTATTTTTTTGTACTCATCCATTTTTTTACGTACTTCGTCGTCTCTTCTTTGCAATGACCAGTTCGTCTCTTTTAATTTCGGCTTTATAAAGTTTGATCCAGCACTAATCGTTTGCACCATCATCCGAATCGTTTCCGTTAATACTTTTTGCACTTTCGCCGGAATAAGCTGTTGCACTTTCGTCTGCAATTTCTTAGAGAAGCGTGTCATCATAGAAGAATCTTTCATGAATGTAGCTTTCCACTGCTCCAATTCTTTTATAACCTTCTCTTCGTATGTAATCATAGGTTCATTCCCTTCAATTTAAACGCTCAATACGTTTCGCCCCGTATTGATAAACAAAACCGATACTAAATACTATGCTTACAACTAGTAAAATTCCCGTCATCATGAAATCTTTCGTCGCAAGGGCAAATATAACTGTAAATACAACGCTGCCAGTAAGAAGAATTGCATTTAATAAAGTAAGAAAATCTTTCTTCTTCTCTTCTCCCCCGACCGGATACAAATCAAGCCAAATCTTCATGCGGTGATGTTTCCATAAAGTTAATAGCTGATAACCGATTAAGTATAGGAAAATAAGGCTTACGATAAATCGTCCATATAAAAACGGAATAAAGTAAAGAATAACCCCTCCAAGAGCGAGCAAACGCATATATAAACCGAAATAGTTACCAGATCGTAAAAACGTTCTCGTATATAAGTATAAATATGTACGCTTCTCACCAATCATTGAAAGAATGAAATCAAGCCATTTTCTACGTGCTACTCTTTCTTTTAATGCTGGTACGTCAACGAACATGTTCGCGATGCGGTATAGCAGCATCATCTTCTTACCTTCTTCAGAAATTAAGTACTCCCAGTTTAGCGGCTTTCCCTTCACCATTTGATGCAGTACTACAAGGTATAACACCATGAGAAGGACGATTCCGCCAACAAAAATAACGGAAGTACGCTCTACAAGGAAGTACACAAATAAACCGTTTAAAATAAAACGAATGAACCAATCAGCTCTTTGTATATTTTGATCTGTTAAAAATGATTTTTCCCATGCTACGAATAAGTTCCACGCTTTTACAATGACAAACGCGAGTACAATCCATATGTAAGCCGCTCCTGTTTGCTTCATTTGCTGGAAGTATAACGGGGCAAGCGCTGCCGCTACGATTGCGATTATGTATAACTGAATCATAAACGTAAAGAGAAATGCCTTTGTGAAGTACGGTTTTAACTTTTCTTCAACTGGCAGCAAGTAAACGAGATCTGCTTCTTTTAATAACGTTTGAATAGATCCGGCCGTTAATACGAGTCCGAGCAACACTGCCATAACGAGCGCCGCCGGAAACGAAGGTGTTAACGTTTGTAACCATTGCTGGTAATAATACGCTCCTGCGCCGATGATAAATACGAAAATAAATTTCAAATGATCATTAAATACGTATTTACTATATGTACGAACTTCTTTTAGAAAGTGACGAAATCGTTCTTTCCATAATGCTGTGCTATTCATAATCTTCTTCCTTCGTTAATGCAATATAAATATCATCTAACGTTGCACCTGGCATATTAAAATCGGATTGCAGTTCAGATAATGTTCCCTTCGCTCTTACTTCGCCTTGATGCAAAATAATAAACGAATCACAATAACGCTCTGCCGTCGCTAAAATATGTGTACTCATTAAGATTCCTGCACCGCTCTTTTTCATTTGATCCATCATTTGAAGGAGTGATTGAATCGCTAACGGATCAAGCCCAACGAAAGGTTCGTCCACAATGTAAAGAGATGGTTCCACTAAAAAGGCACTCATAATCATTACTTTTTGTTTCATCCCTTTTGAGAAATGAGATGGAAACCATTTTAAACGATTTTTCATGCGAAATTCTTGTAATAGTTGTCCTACACGTTCTTCATATTGTTGTTCATCGACACCGTACGCCATCGCTGTTAATTTCAAATGTTCTTCTAGCGTTAGCTCGTCATATAATACTGGTGTTTCTGGGATGAACGAAAAACTAGAACGGTACGCTGTCATATCATCACGAATTGTTTTCCCGTTAATTGTGACAGTTCCTTTTTTCGGTTCCATTAAACCGATAATATGTTTAATTGTCGTACTCTTCCCGGCTCCATTTAAACCGATTAAGCCGACAAGTTCGCCTTTATTCACAGAGAACGAAACATCTTTTAGTACAGGTCGTTTCGTATATCCTCCTGTAACATTTTCTACACGCAATAACTCGCTCATACGACACCACTTTCTTCATTAGTATTCATTCTATATTCATCTTACCAAAAATAGCGCTGTACTACATAGTATCGATGCCCTCAAAAAAAAATTAAAATTTGTTCGCATATATTTTTACGAAAGCGGACATCATAATTAGTGAAGAAGGAACACATTGAAAAAGCAACCACCTATTGATGAGTACAACAACATAGTGAAGTCATCATGAAATGGGGTGTCCATGTTGGACAAAGAAATTTACACATAACCAGATCATTTGTTTCATTTTAGAAACGGGGTGTCTCCGAAAGAGCATATACTGTTTTAAAAAATAAACAACTTCTCTTTATAAAGATTGCAATTCATTTCACTTGAAAATGGGGTGTCTACGGCAGAAACTTTAGCCGATTTACCGTGCATTTCTTAAATAAATGAGGTGTCTGCGAAACGTAAATTACGATAATGCTTTTTCAATCCCTCTTCAGAAAACAGGAAGCTGAGTCAGCTTCCTGTTTTTCGTGTTTGTTCTCTTATATAATTATGGTAAAATACGGCTAAGGCTACTTGAAAGGATGAGATCAATGAACCATACAGCGGACAATTGTATTTTTTGTAAAATTATTGACGGGCAAATCCCTTGCTCAAAAGTATACGAAGATGAACATGTGCTTGCATTTTTAGATATTAGTCAAGTAACAAAAGGACATACTCTTGTTATTCCAAAAGTTCACAAACAAGACATTTTTGCGTTAACGCCAGAAATCGCATCACACATTTTTTCTGTCGTTCCGAAAATCGCAAATGCGATTAAAGCAGAGTTTAATCCAGTTGGCTTTAACCTACTTAACAATAACGGTGAAAAAGCTGGACAAACTGTGTTCCACTTCCACCTTCATTTAATTCCACGCTACGGTGAAAACGATGGTTTCGGTGCTGTTTGGAAATCACATCAAAATGAATACACAATGGAAAATTTACAGAACATCGCAAGTACAATTGCAAATAGTGTGGAATAGTGACACTATAATAAGAAGTAATACATAACAAGCCACTTTCCTAAAGTGATTACATATTGCACGGCTTGTTTCTTCACTCAAGATGCCAGGGACTGTGCACTGCACACTTTTCTTTCCCTTGTCTTAAAGATATGCATATTTTTTCACATCATGAATACGAACAAAAAATAAGGAGGTTTCCTTTTATGTCAAAAGCTAAATCCTTTATTACAGGTGTCATTTGCGGCGGAGCAGTTGCTGGATTAGCCGTTCTTTTCTCTACTCCTTCTTCTGGTAAAGCTATGCGCGGTAAGCTGAAAGAAAAAGGAACTGATATTAAAAAGACTTTAGCTGATATTACAGCTGATACAAAATTATTAAAACGTCAAATCGTTGAAACTGCTTCGGAAGGTAAAGAAGTGTTTCAAGAATTAAAAGAAGATATGCAAGACACGCTTTCTAACTGGAAGCAAGATATTTCTCAAAACAAACGACATATTGAGCAAGAAATTTTGGACATTCAAAAATCAATTGAGAAACTACAAGAAGCTGTTCCGGAAAAAGCGTAAACAAATTCCTGCTTAGTTTTTTGCATATAACAAATATTTTTTATATAAATTGACCTTAACACGGCATATCACATAGATATGCCGTGTTTTTATGCATTTACAATATATGTTATCACTTAACATGTAAGGACAACACATGTATTCACGACTCATAAAACGCTTCCATAGTTATGCATGATTTGTATAGAATGTCATTTTTCCGAAAAATTTTCACAATTCTCACAAAAAGACTTTATTAATTTTTACTTTACTGGCATAATAGATAGTAATGAAAAAGAATGTTAAAGTGGGTGAGTAAATGAAAAGTGGAGAAAAAGATTACTCGGTAAAAGAAGCGATGATTTTCAGCCAACGCATTGCTCAATTATCGAAAGCGTTATGGAAATGTGTAGAGAAAGATTGGCAACAGTGGATTAAGCCTTACGATTTAAACATTAATGAGCATCATATTTTGTCAATCGCTTATCATTTAAAAGGGGCTTCTATTTCTGAGATTGCTAAGTTTGGAGTTATGCACGTATCAACGGCATTTAACTTCTCGAAAAAGCTGGAAGAACGCGGCTATCTTGTATTCTCGAAAAAAGAAGATGATAAACGAAATACGTACATTGAGATTACAGACAAAGGGGAAGAATTACTACTTCGCTTAATGGAGGAGTATGATCCTGAAAATAACTCTGTATTTAATGGGGCTCTTGCACTTCGTAATTTCTATGGTAAGTTCCCAGAAAATATCGAACTTATCGCTATCTTGCGCAACATTTACGGACAAGACTTCATCGATATTTTTGAGAAATCATTAGAGAATATTGAGGAGAATTTTACGGAATCCGATCAGAAGTTAGTTAAGAAGTAATCTATTTATTGTTTCGCAATCATGCTTAAGAATTCATTCATAAGCGGCTTAAATAAACCTTGTTTTGCTAGCGCTTCCGCAGTTTCGTGTACTTCGAGCTGATGTGGAAGCGCTTTTTCAAATTGATCTAACAGCGCATCGAACAAAAGAAGCCCTTCTGCTTTCTCCACTACATATTGCTCGTTCAATATTTCACAAAGATTTAGTATACGTTCAATATCTTTTTTACGAGCTTTTTTCTTTATGATCAAAGAATAAAATGGACACTTTTCTTCATCAATCATTTTAAATAGTAGGTCTACGTAGTATTCAGCTTGTTCTAATCTTCTAACAACGTCCATTTTCTCCCTCTCTTTCTAACACAAAGTCTTCTATTTCTGAATTTTATAACACGAACAAAATATCGTATGATACAATATATAAAGTATATGTATTTTACCAAAAGGAGGTCTCGCCTCATGACACTTATAACAGTTGTTTTTGTCGCATTCGCACTTCTTGTTATATTTTACACGAATTTCATGACACATACACTGTGTGAACGAAAACAAATAGCTGCGAGCCGCCAACCCGGTGTCTTTCGGGTTATTAATGTATGTATAACAATTTTATTAATTTCTAGTTATATAGAAATTATATTTCATGGAAAGTGAGGAAGGAAGCCCCTTCCTCACTTTTTTCCTCTATAAGCAAATTATACCTACTATAACCAATAAAATAAACAGTACAAGTAATAAAATAAGTTGAGAATTCATCCCCATCCCCTCCTCTTTTCTGTATATGCGGCATGCGCCCAATATGGAACACCTTCAAAATCTGACACGTACTGGTTAAATTTTCTTTATCAATATGAAATCGAGTCGAAATATGATATATTAAATTTTGTACATATTGCTTATACTATGAAATAAATGACACGCATCTTAACTTTATCCTCAAGCCTCGGTAAGCCCTGTTAAGCGCGCTTTACCAATATACAAAGCAAAAGTATCAGTGAGACTTAATCGGGCTCTTATGAACTAAAATTCATTGGTGTAGGATAAATTAAAAATACATAATAGTAGGAGTGTTTATCGAATGAAGAAAGCTATGCTTGCCTTAGCCGCAACAAGTGTAATCGCATTATCAGCATGTGGAACAGGATCATCATCAGACAAAATCGTTACATCTAAAGCTGGTGACATTACAAAAGAAGAATTCTACAATCAAATGAAGACACAAGCTGGTAAACAAGTACTAAACAACATGGTTATGGAAAAAGTACTTATTAAAAACTACAAAGTTGAAGACAAAGAAGTAGACAAAAAGTTCGATGAAATGAAAAAACAATACGGTGATCAATTCGATACACTATTAAAACAACAAGGTATTAAAGAAGAAACTTTAAAAACTGGTGTGCGTGCTCAATTAGCGCAAGAAAAAGCTATCGAGAAAACAATCACTGATAAAGAACTAAAAGATAACTACAAGCCTGAAATTAAAGCAAGCCACATTCTTGTAAAAGATGAAGCGACTGCTAAAAAGGTTAAAGAAGAACTTGGACAAGGTAAATCTTTCGAAGAGTTAGCAAAACAATACTCTGAAGATACTGGTTCAAAAGAAAAAGGTGGCGACTTAGGGTTCTTCGGACCTGGTAAAATGGTTAAAGAATTCGAAGATGCTGCTTATAAACTGAAAAAAGATGAAGTAAGCGAGCCTGTGAAATCACAATTCGGTTACCACATCATTAAAGTAACAGACATTAAAGAACCAGAAAAATCTTTCGAACAATCTAAAGCTGACATCAAAAAAGAAATCGTTCAGAAGAAAGCACAAGACGGCGAATTCATGAACGATCTTATGATGAAAGAAATCAAAAAAGCTGACGTAAAAGTTGACGATAAAGATTTAAAAGATCTTTTCGAAGAGAAAAAAGCTGACGCTAAAAAAGACGAAAAGAAATAATGAATTGAAAAAAGCTTGGGCTTAGGCCCGAGCTTTTTTGTTTGCCCTCTTCTCGCGATACATTGCGTCTAGATTCGGTACATGAAATTATGTAGTTGATTTTCGTGAATCTAAATTATATCAGCGATTTTTCAATTATATCGACCGCAACTCTAATTATATCGGCGATTTTCAAAATATATCGACTTACCGACAAAAACTGACAATGATCGCGATCCCCTCTTCAAGAAACACAAAAAAACCTCGATTCCACCGCGCGGAACCAAGGTTTATCTTATTATCATTGATTAAATGAAAAAACTATGTTAAATTAGTACAGAAACACATTTCTAAAAATATATATAACGTATTTATCCGTATCTTAATTGTACACCAAAACACATCTTCAGTCAACCTCTATTTTTCACTTTTAAAGGAGTGCTTACGTATGAACAAAAAACTTGATTTAGAGCAAAAACGATTGGATACCGTAATAGAAACGATTACGGAGCAAATTGATAAACTGGAAAACGAAACTGGCAGACGCCGGGCAGAAGTAATCAATATTCGTAAACACTTTTGGGATGACGTGAAAGTGAATACTGATACTTTCGATGATTACCTTGAAACAGTTATCAACTTAAGACAACAAGCTCAGTCACTAGCTGTCACACAAATTACCCATAAGCACACCTTTAATCGACTTGCCGCATTAAGACGTATGCATAAAGCACCTTATTTCGGACGAATTGATTTCAAAGAAGAAGGAGAATCTGCTGCGGATCAAATTTATATCGGCGTCGCTACACTTACTGATGCAAGTGGCGAAAACTTTCTTATATATGACTGGCGCGCACCTATTTCGAGTGTGTACTACGATTATCCACCAGGACCTGCTGAATACAGTACACCAGGCGGCGTAATCCACGGTAATGTGGAGAAAAAATTACAATACATTATTCAAAATGGCGAGATTGATTCTATGTTCGATACGAGTCTTACAATTGGTGATGAAATCTTGCAACAGGCGCTCGGAAAAGGTACGAATAAACATATGCAGAGCATCGTTGCTACGATTCAGCGCGAGCAAAATGAAATTATTCGTCACGATGAAGGCCGACTCCTTATCGTGCAAGGAGCTGCTGGTAGTGGTAAAACGTCAGCTGCCCTGCAACGAATAGCCTACTTACTATATAAATATCGCGAATGGCTAAAAGCGGATCAAATTATTCTCTTCTCCCCTAACTCTATGTTCAATAGCTACGTTTCTAACGTACTACCTGAACTTGGTGAAGAAAATATGCAGCAAGTTACATTCCAAGAATATTTAAACCATAGACTCAGTAAGGCATTCGACGTTGAAGACCCTTATGAACAATTAGAATATATGTTAACTGAAACGAATAGCCCTACCTATAAAACGAGAAATGCTAGCATTCGCTTTAAAGCATCTACTCAATTTTTCGAAATGATTAGAGCGTACAGACAATCTCTTGAATCTTCAGGTATGCTATTTAGAGGAATGAAATTTAGAGGAAAGTTAATTGTTTCTGCTAAAGAAATTACAGAACAATTTTATAATACTGACTCCTCCCTCCGCTTCCATAATCGAATTGAAAAGTTAACGGATTGGCTAAATAAACAAATAGATGCAATTGAAAAAACAGAACTGAAAAAGCCTTGGGTAGAAGAAGAAATTGAATTACTTAGTAAAGATGAATACCAAAAGGCTTATAAATATTTACAGAAAAAAGGCGAGTTTGACGACAACTCCTTTCATGATTTTGAGAAAGAAACGAAAGTACTTGGACGTATGATTGTCCGTAAAAAATTGAAGCCGCTTCGTAAAGGTGTTCAAACATTGCGCTTCATCAACTTCACAGGCATATATAAACAACTCTTCACAGATGCATCATGGGTTGCTGGGGAAAAACCGAAAGAGTGGGATGATATTTGCTCCTTAACAGTAAACATGCTTGATGAAGGAAAGCTATATTACGAGGATGCGACTCCATTTTTACTGTTAAAAGAATTAATAGAAGGCTTCCAAACGAATAGATCGATTAAACATGTACTCGTAGACGAAGCACAAGATTATTCACCGTTTCAATTTGAGTTTTTAAAACGTCTCTTCCCTGCTGCAAGAATGACCGTACTCGGAGACTTTAACCAGGCGATATTTGCCCATGCGAGTGAAGCAGTGAATTTCAATACACTTACTAGCTTATACGGACCAGATGAAACGAACGGCATCAACTTAACTCGTAGCTATCGCTCAACAAAACCAATTATTGAATTTACACGTGCTCTCGTACCGGAAGGAAAGAACATTCACGCCTTTGAACGTGACGGCGAGAAACCTACAGTGACGAAAGTATCAAATGACAGCGAACTGCACGAGCATATTACTGCCAAAGTTACTGCACTACAAAAAGAGCAGCATAATACGATCGCAATTATATGTAAATCTGCCGTTGAAAGCGCCGCTGCCTACGAAGCACTTCGTCATATCGAAAATATTAAACTTGTGAAAAGTAACTCAGCCGAGTATGAGCAAGGCATTGTCGTGATTCCTGCTTACTTAGCAAAAGGTATCGAATTTGATGCTGTTATTATTTACAACGCTTCTAAAGATGTATACAGCGACGAGAGCGTTCGTAGATTGTTCTACACTGCTTGCACGCGTGCAATGCATGAATTGCAACTTTATAGCGTTGGCGAGGTTAGTCCTTTTATACTTGGGGCTGATGCGGAGAGTTTTGAGCTTGTAATGAAAACACCTTGATAATTGAAGTGAGCCCCGAAAACGGGACACATATTAAAACACCTCCCGAATTCGCATATTAAGTATGCAAATTTAATGGAGGTGTTCTTTTTATCATTTAGACTTGTAAAATGCTTCGTATTTCTTCTAAACGTAAATTTGTAAACTTTGCAATATCTTCGATTGTCATTCCATTTTTATGCATTCCACGAATTAATTGAATCTTACCTTCTTCAATCCCCTCTTTCTTTCCTTCATTACGAGCATGAGCGAACTTTGCAGCTTCATCCATCAAAGCTTTCTCTCTTGCCTCATATGCTTGTCGGAAAGAAGAATCTTGACTCATACGCTCCCATTTATTCATCGCTTTTTGTAAAATCGGATCTTGGTTCATCGCAATGTCCTCCAATGTTTGGGTTAGTTGTTCATCCTCGTTTGCCGGAAGTAATAATAACCAACGAACAAACAAATCTTCCCAAGGATTTACTTGTTCATTCCGCCACTGTTGCATAAGTTTCGAAATCTCTACAATGTGAACTTCGATATCACTACTCAACATTTTATGTTGTTGTCGATTCCATAAAACTCCTGTTGTGTGGAATGCCTCGTATTCAGGAAACATAACGAAATTTAACAAATTGATTGTAATTGTTTTATGAAGAGAGCTGTATGGCATTCCCTTTTGAAGTTGAGATGTGTATAGCCTTCCCCAATAATATAAACTGCGTTTAATCATATCATGATTATTATTGAGTTGTATTTCTACATTGACTTTTGTTCCTGTGTCTAATGTAGCTGAAATATCTAAGATAGATAACTTATCTTCTTCATGTTCCCTGTGTAAATGTGGATCTGCAAATTGTAACGAAACAATGGGTGATTCTAAAGAATCCTGTAACATCGCATTTAAAAAAGCAATTAAAATATCTTCATTTCCACTTGTGCCAAATAATGAATTTCATATACAACTTATAATAAGTATCAAGGTGTTTTTCTCATTCTAAACGACATATCTTTACGTCGATATACACTCAGCACAATCCCCATTATAAGCGCATGAAATACAGTCGGCGTTAATCCGTAGCTAATAAAAGGTAAGGATATAGCAGCATGCGGCAATAATCCTAGTATCATTCCAACATTATAAATGAACTGGAATACAAAAAGAGTCACTCCACCAACAAGTAGCAATTTACCATACCGATCATTTATTTTATAAGATATGACTACTAATCTTGCTGCAAAAAGAGAAAGAACGAAGACAAGAATGAGCGCAAGCCAATACCCATAATAGTAAGTCAAACTTGCAAACACAAAATCAGTATCCGCAGCAGGGATGAACTTTGTATCTCCAGCTGTACCAAACCAACCTGCTGACGACATTACCTCTTTTAAACGTATATACATAAACCCTGCGCCATGTGCATCACTCTCTGGATTTATATACCCTAAAAATCTCTCCAAGTAATATCTTTTTGCTGAGACCATGGAAAAGGATACCTTAATAATAAATAAACAAATGGGTACAACCGTAATAATCAATGCCTTTTTCTTTCCTAACTTACTCCACCAAAGCATAACGAATACCATCGTGATATAAATAAAAATTGTTGAAATATCTGATCCAAATAAAAATAAATACAAAGAAAATAAATATAAAGCCACAAAGTATCTAACTTTCAACCTACTATTATTGAAAAAAGAAGCCCAAGCTAGAAAAAAGAACGGCAATACCATTAAACGACCAATTGCAACGGGACCAATTTTTATTAACGGTTCTCCATTCACGTAAGCACTCGGAAAACAATTTAATATTAACAAAATAAATGCACCAATTGTATAAAATAGCCATCCTAATCTTTCTAATTTCCGATAATCAGTCAGCATCATAACTACAACTGTTGCAATACCGAGAATAACAGATATCACTTTATTCATTAGTAAATCATTCATATATCCAAAAGCTATAACCGGTAAAAACCCTAACCCCATAGCAGCCACTAATAAAATAAGTAAGAACCAATCCACCTTTGGCTTATGCAGTTTATTAAGCTCCTGCCCTAGTTTAATTGGACTTCCCATTTGTTCCACAGCTTTATTTTCAGCAACTTCCTCACTTAAACCTTTTTCTGTCCATGTGTTCTTCGCCTGTTTTAAGTGAAACTCTAGTTCAGTTGCTACAAAGCTCTTTGCTTCTTTTGATTTAATATGATTCGTAACTTCGCTTACAAAACGCTCCCCTTTTTTATTCAATTTCGCCTCACTCCTGTACTAAGCCTTTTAATATAAATTGTACCTTCGTAGCATTTTTCTCCGCCTTTCGCAGCATCTTTCTTCCTTTATCATTTAATTGATAATATTTCGCTCCTTCATGATCCCAACTTGATTGAATAAAACAATTCTGTTCTAGACGATGTAATACGGTATATAAAAAACCTTCATTTCCTTCGAATTTTCGAATCCCTCTCCCTCTTAGCAGCTGTGACAATTCGTATCCTGTTTTTTCATTACTGAGGAGTTGTAAAATAGCTAAAGAGATATCCTCTTCCTTTTCGTTTGAAGCATTGATTTTTTCGCGCACCTGCTTTCGATGTTGATCGGAAAAACTCAAATGTTTAAACGTTGTATTCTCCATTGATTTTCGCAGGCCTTTTAATCGATCCTCCATTTGATTACTCCTCCAATCCTTTCTTCAAAAGCTCCTTCGCTTTTTTCAGTCTCGTTTTTATCGTGTTTTCTTTCACGTCTATTACAATAACAATCTCTTTAATTGATAATTCTTCATAATAAAATAGATAAATAACTTCTCGATATTTTATCGGTAAATTCATTACTGCAGAAGCGAGCTCACGGTCCTCCGCATTTTGAATGACAATTTGTTCGACACTATCATTTTGAACCCCAATATAAGCAGATTCATCCTCTGCCACGATCACCTTTTTGTTATACCAACTCTTTATATAGTCCTTACATTGATTAATCGCAATTCTCCATAACCACGTTTTCACATTCGACTTCCCTTTGTATGTATGAAGAGATTTATAACATTTCACAAATATATCTTGCGTTACATCCTCAGCAACCTCTTTATTATTCACATATGAATACACAAGTTGTAAGACTTCTTGTCCATACTTGTTCATGATTTCATCGATAAGGAGTTCCTTATCTTCTATTTCAAACGCTTCTACCGTTAATTCATCCACATCATTTCCTCCTTCCCATATATTAGACGACGCACTGTATGGAAAATTTTTATAAATTCATAAAAAAATACGGATGGCAATAATATTTTTATAAAACACTTTCCAGCTACTTACATATAATAAACCGAATAGTCATTATAATACATTTACTTAAAGAGCGCCTCTCTCCCAAGGCGCTCTTTAAGTTTGTGATAAGGGTTTTGTGTTAGTTTTCTATCGTCAAAATTCCCCTCATCGCTAAATGAAAAAGAGAACCCATTTCATTGAGTCCTCTTCCCTCCTAACACTCACTTAAAGAATCTAATATTTCATGGCCATACAAAGATGGCTTAATAATATCAAAACCAATAAATTCTTCATACTTCTTATCTGCAAAATAAAATACAACGTTTTGAAATAACACTTTTTGCAAATGAGTATCTTGAGAAAGTCTAAATGAGTATATGTATTTATTATCATTTGAAGTTTTCTTCTTATATATTTTACTCCTATTTGTTAATTCTTTTAATTTATCAGCACTCTCCCCAAAAAACTCAATCCCCACTATACGATCAAATTGATCTATATCTACATTCAGTTTTGGATTTTCTTCCAACTCTTCAGTCGATTCAATCTCAATTTCTGAAGTGAATGGAATTACATACAGATATGCCATCTGAATTTCAGAATCATAAGTAATTAATTTTTTCATGCTGCACCTCATATCCGTATTCATTTGTCTTGTTCCCTATTTTAAAACATAATACAATTGAAATGTAACTTAATAAGCTATAACTAGTAGGTGTGATAATCATCTCTTCCATTTTGAAAAAGGGGGGAGGTGATAAAATGATCGCGATGTTTGTAATTAAATTAGTGTATGGTATCCTAACCGGAGCTGGCGTTGTCATCGGTAGAAGATACGTCGGTCCGTGGCTAATTTCTGTATACAAAAAAGCGAGAACCACCCTGCTTCGTGGAAAAGGTAAGGGCGGTTCTCGGCTAAAACGTTAATGTAATTGTCTTATAACCGCATCTACTACCACCACAATAGTAAGTTAGGTTACACAAGGCAGAAGTTTCTCAGGCTTCTGTCTTCTTTATTTTATGCAAAATTCATACTATATACTCTACCATCATTGTAACACATTCTAATTATTTTTA
The DNA here is from genome assembly GCF_053345335.1 of Bacillus sp. M5A3_1b. Classification (NCBI taxonomy): domain Bacteria; kingdom Bacillati; phylum Bacillota; class Bacilli; order Caryophanales; family Bacillaceae; genus Bacillus; species Bacillus sp. M5A3_1b. The sequence goes on from NZ_JBKEZY010000007.1 coordinate 24,270, forward strand.
GTCAAGACAAAAAACCACCTAAAGGTTCCCCTTCAGGCGGTTTTCTATTTTACGCTAATGCAGCTGCTTGTTCTTGTTGATCTACAGGAATGACAGCGTCTGTTAATGCTTTTTCTAATTCAGCTGTGTATTTCATTTGCTCTTCTTTGCTCCAGCCTAGTTTCGCAGCCATGTAGTTGATTACTGCTTCTTTCCACTCGTATACCCAGTGGATGTTGAAGAACACAGCGCCTCTGCGGCGTACGAAGAAGTCAACTGGTTTTGCTGTCATTTCGTAATCCATTGCGTATACAAGTGGGATTAGAACGTCTAGCGGCATGTTGTATTCTTTCGCTTCGTCTTTATGTTTTTTCGCTAAGTTGAACAGTACGTCAACGTTAGAACCATAGAATTTCGCGAATTCTTCTGCTTGTGCTTTCGTTAAACCAGATTTCGTACCTTCGTCTGCTTTTTTCGCAACGAATGCTGGGAATCCGTGTGAACCACTTACATGTCCACCAGAGATTGGCATATGTTTCGTGTCGCTCTTCGGATATGCACTATGACCCTCTTTTTGTAGTAAGTTCGTTACGTAGTCTACTACCATTTCAGCCATTTTACGGTATCCTGTTAATTTACCACCAGCGATTGTAATTAAACCAGATTCAGAAGTCCAAATTTCATCTTTACGAGAAATTTCAGATGCATTCTTACCTTCTTCATAAATTAATGGACGTACACCAGCCCAGCTTGACTCCACATCTTTTTCTGTAATTTTCACACTTGGGAACATGTAGTTAATCGCATTAATGATATATGTGCGATCTTCTGTTGTCATGTGCGGTACAGCTGCGTCTTTATCATAGAACGTATCTGTTGTACCTACGTATGTTTTTCCGCCGCGAGGAATCGCGAACACCATACGTTTATCTGGTGTATCGAAGTAAATAGCTTGCCCTAATGGGAAACGTTTTTGGTCAATTACTAAATGCACACCTTTTGATAACTGAAGTACTTTCCCTTTTTTCGAGTTATCTTTTTCACGAAGTGTATCTACCCAAGGGCCAGCTGCGTTTACAATTTTCTTACCGTACACTTCATATACTTCGCCATCTAGTAAATCGATTACACGTACACCGCATACTTTTCCATCTTTATATAAGAAACTGTCTACTTTTGCGTAGTTAACAGCTTTCGCACCGTGTTCAATCGCTTCTTTCATTACTTCAATTGTAAGACGCGCATCGTCTGTACGATATTCTACGTAGTAACCGCCGCCTTTTAGTCCTTCTTTTTTTACAAGAGGCTCTTTGTTTAATGTTTCTTCACGGTTAAACATTTTTCTGCGCTCGCTTCGTTTTACGCCTGCTAAGAAGTCATATACACGAAGACCAATTGATGTACTGAATGATCCGAACGTACCGCCTGTATGGAACGGAAGTAACATCCACTCTGGTGTTGTTACATGGGGACCGTTCTCATATACGATCGCACGCTCTTTCCCCACCTCTGCTACCATTTTCACTTCAAGTTGTTTTAAATAACGTAGACCACCGTGTACAAGCTTCGTTGAACGACTTGATGTACCTGCTGCAAAGTCTTGCATTTCAAACACAATTGTTGATAACCCACGTGTTGCCCCATCTAATGCAATACCAGAACCAGTAATACCTCCACCAATTACGATCACATCTAACTCTTGTTTATTTACTCCGTTTAATACGTCTTTACGTTGTTTACTTGAAAATTTCATGGTAATTCCTCCCTTTGATAACGAAAAAAGAGACCACGAACTCCGCTATAGATTTCGCCTCTATAGCGTGTTGTGGTCTCTCCAAATCTCCTACCGAATTATTAACTTGTCACCATTATAACACTGTTTATGATTATTTGAAAGCTTTTGTTGCTTCAATCGCTTTTTTCCATCCAGCATATAGCTCTTCGCTTGTTTCCGCTTCCATCGTTGGTTCAAAGCGTTTGTCCATATGCCACTGTTCTTTAATTTCATCTTGGTTTTTCCAATATCCAACCGCAAGACCAGCTAAGTATGCTGCACCTAAAGCTGTCGTTTCATTGATTACTGGACGCTCTACAGGAACATCTAAAATATCACTTTGGAACTTCATTAAGAAGTTATTTTTAACCGCTCCGCCATCAACACGTAACGTTTTCAGTTCAATACCTGAATCTGCTTCCATTGCACATAATACATCTTTCGTTTGGTACGCTAAAGATTCTAGTGTTGCACGAATGAAATGCTCTTTCGTCGTACCGCGCGTTACACCAAACATAGCGCCGCGTACTTCACTATCCCAGTATGGTGTACCTAATCCTACGAATGCTGGTACAACGTATACACCGTCAGTTGATTCAACGCGAGAAGCATATACTTCACTCTCACTTGCATCTTTAAACATGCGCATTCCGTCACGTAACCATTGAATTGCAGAACCTGCTACGAAAATACTTCCTTCTAATGCATAGTTTACTTTACCATCTATACCCCATGCAATTGTTGTTAATAGACCATGCTCAGAAGCTACTGCTTTTTCACCTGTGTTCATTAACATGAAGCAACCAGTTCCGTATGTGTTCTTCGCCATACCTTCACCGAAACAAGCTTGTCCAAATAATGCTGCTTGTTGGTCACCAGCTACACCTGCGATCGGTACATTTTGACCGAAGAAGTGATAATCAATTGTTTCGCCATATATTTCAGATGATGGACGTACTTCTGGAAGCATGCTCTTTGGCACTGTTAACATGTCTAGAAGCTCATCATCCCACTGTAAGTCGTGAATGTTAAACATTAATGTACGTGATGCATTTGAGTAATCCGTTACGTGCGCTTTACCGCCAGACAATTTCCATACAAGCCACGTATCAATCGTTCCGAATAATAGATCGCCGTTTTCTGCTTTTTCTCTTGCACCTTCAACATTATCTAAAATCCATTTTACTTTCGTACCAGAGAAGTATGCGTCAATTAAAAGACCTGTTTTTTCGCGAACCATTTCGCTATAACCTTTTTCTTTTAGCTCATCACAAATTTCAACTGTTTGACGAGATTGCCATACGATTGCGTTGTAAATTGGTTTTCCAGTCGTTTTATCCCATACAACCGCTGTTTCACGTTGGTTCGTAATACCGATACCAGCGATTTGTTCTGGTTTTACATCTGCTTCACTTAAGCAAGTTGCGATAACTGCTAAAATAGATCCCCAAATTTCTTGTGCGTTATGCTCTACCCAGCCTGGCTTTGGAAAATGTTGTGTAAACTCTTTTTGAGCTGAATGAACAATTTCACCTTTTTTATTGAAAAGAATTGCGCGTGAGCTAGTTGTTCCTTGGTCTAAAGAAAGAATATATTTTTTCATAATGGTTTCCCCCTATGCTACTTTTCTACTATTTGTATTGCTTTCACTTTTTTTACTTGTCATATAAGAGATTGCTAGTACAATCACAGTTGCAATAATCACATAAATAAGTGCTGCATTTTGTTTTCCTTCAAATACAACTTGATGGAATAATCCTGCAAGTGATCCACCTAAAATTGGACCAACTACTGGAATCCATGCATACTTCCAGTTCGAACCGCCTTTTCCTGCAATCGGAAGGAAGAAGTGTGCGATACGCGGACCTAAATCACGAGCCGGGTTAATCGCGTATCCTGTCGTTCCACCTAATGATAAACCAATACTTACAATTAAGAAACCTACGATAAATGGATTTAATCCATCTGCAAATTTATTTGCTCCAATTGCTAATATACCAAATACTAAAACGAATGTTCCAATCATTTCACTTAAAAGGTTTGCAAATGTGTTCGGAATTGCTGGACCTGTTGCAAATACGCCTAACTTTGTTCCTGGATCTTCTGTTTCTTTCCAGTGTGGTAAGTAATGTAAATATACGATAACTGCCCCGATAATTGCCCCAATCATTTGTGCTGCGATATAACCTGGTACGTCACTCCATGGGAACGCTCCCTTAAATGCTAGTCCTATCGTTAAAGCTGGATTCAAATGTGCCCCACTAATTGATCCAACCGCGTACGCTGCTACCGCTACCGCTAAGCCCCAGCCCATTGTAATGACAATCCATCCAGAATCTTTCGCAAACGATTTCTTTAAACTTACACCAGCACAAACGCCGCCACCAAGTACGATTAACAACGCTGTCCCTATTAATTCCCCTAAAAATGCTGACATAAAATCCCTCCACAATCAATTTAAATGCGTTCAAATGTGATAGAGGTAAAATGAATGGCCATTCGTTTTTTCAAAAGAAAAAGATCCACAGCTTACATGCTTCTATATAAAAATATATAGAAACAATAAAATGTGGATCTCTTCTTTTCTCCGTCACGTTTATTAACTTGTCTATAATGTTAACCTTTCATGAAAGCGGTGTCAATAGAATTTTTTCACATTTTCGTCACTTTTTTTGGTAATGTTTCCATAGTTCTTTTTTTGATGTCGTAATTGCTGTCGCACCAGCACTTAAAGCTCTTTCAACATCTTGCACAGTACGAATGAAACCACCCGCTAAAATCGGGACACCAGTACGCTCTTTCACTTCAGCAATCACATCCGTTAGCGCACCAGGGAGCACCTCTATATAATCCGGCTTCGTCTTTTCTAGCAAATTACAGCTCTTTTCCATCGCGCTAGAATCAATTAAAAAGATGCGTTGAATTGAGACGACACCCTTTTGCTTCGCCTTCATAATCACGCTCGCCTTTGTCGACAGTAACCCGTACGGTTTATATTCTTGGCATAAAAACTCCGTCGCATGCCCATCACTTTGTAATCCATGGATTAAATCAACATGTAAAAACACCTTTTTACTATGCTGCTTCGCAAGTGACACAACACTCTTCAATTGACCAACATGAATATCTAAAATAACAATATACTCATATGAACTATGTAATAGCTTTTCCAAATCTTTAATTTGCCTCACTGCCGGCAAAATCTTCTGTTCATGAAATTCCATTCTATATCCCCTTCCTGTCTATTCTTTATAGTACACAATTTGAGTGGAAAGAACAGCTAGTGAAGGGGATTTCTTTCATTATGTATATATTTTCTTCAACTTATCAGAAGCCGTACCACCTATGACCATTAATATGAGAGGTAAAAAATTCATTACATATGGTGCATCTGCTACAAGTGTAATGCTCGCTCCGGCAAACTTATTTAGCATCCATACAACGATTTTTGTAATAAATAAAAATACGCCCATCATAAATAAACTATCGAAAAACACCTTCCATTTTGGATATGCTAACTGTTTACTATCGTTAATTACTTTTTGCGTCAACTCTTCATCACTCCTTAGCAACTCATCAATCGTAATACCAAACAGATCACTTAAATGAATAATAATTTCAATGCTCGGATAGTTCTTTCCCGTCTCCCATTTTGAAACAGACTGCCTACTTACATGAATTTTTTCAGCCAAATCATGTTGCGACCAATTTCGTTTTTCTCGTTCTTCTTTTAAACGTTCACTAAAAATCATACTGTGTTTATCACCTCTCTCCGTCTAGTATGGTCAAATAACGGATGAAGAGTAAAGCGAGTTGTCGTTGCGTAGGTGGTGCAACTTTTGCGTTACATATTGAAATGGCGCTATTTCATACTTTATATCACGCTGGTTTTATATACTTTTCTTCTATAATAATTTCCCGAACAATAATTGCGCCCCTTACTATTGTCGTTTCGTGTGATAAGTCGATATCCTATGTCGAATCGTCGATATATTTCAAGAAATAAAAAAGTGGATAACAAGACGTTATCCACTCTTCTCTAATTATAATAAAACCGAATCCTTATCACTATTCTGATTACCCTCCTTATCATTCTCCAAAAAGAAAATCGTTTTGTTGATTTCTCAACTTATACTAATATGGATAGTGCCAGGGAAATTAACGAAGAAATATAATTAGAACGAACAAAAAACCCTGTAAAATTTCTTACAGAGTTTTTTGCCAACTATTTATTGTTTTGCATATCGAATACGAACATTATCATCCATATGATAAATTTGTAATGTGTTTCCATCATAGTTTTGTAATTTATACATCATACTATCATTTGTTAACTTTACTTCTTGACCGTCTTTAACTGCTTTTGTTACTTTTAAGGATAACTGGAATGACGGAACATCTACCGCATATGTTCCTGTTAGGTAATTATCTTTATTCGGATAAGAACCATTCGCATAGGATTCAAATGTTTTATCACCTTTTAGTACTAGCGTAGTTTTTATGCCATTACCGTAATCAATACCCCAATTCCCAATAATCTCAGTACCATCTTTAATGTTCTTCTCCATGTTTCCATAACTAATTCCTAACTCTTCACTTGTACCAACTGTACCTACAAATACCCCTGTTTTAGCTTGGCTTTTATCTGTTTGAGCCTGACTATCAGTAGTTGGGTTTGTCGATGTAGAACTACTTGTTGCACTAGTAGATTTTTCTGTGGCTGTATCACCTTTTATTTCGGATCTTAACTTATCAAATGTAGGTTTCCAAATACGTTTTGCTTCCTCTAGTTTTGTATTTGCTTTATTTAAGATTTCCTTATCAGTCTCTAAGCTGAAGCCTTTATCGTTGAATAACTTCTCTATTTCACTGAATGTCTCTCTTAGTTTACCTGTCGCTCTTTCAATCTCTTTTTGATCTTCTTTATGTTTTGACGGTGCGTAAATCTTTTCTATCTTATCAAATACTTTATAGATGTCTTTAATACTATCTAATACCTCAGCTTTTGATTTACTTCCATTTCTCAAATCTCTTACAGAAGCATCATAGTAATCAAATCGTCTTAACATATCCTGTTCAATGTCTAATAAATATTGTGCATAATCTTCATCTAAAACTCGAACCTTTTGAACATCTTTACTTTCTTCTTTCGAATTAGTTGATTTTTCTTTCGTTTCAGCAGCCTTAGATTTACTTGTTTCTTCTGTCTTTTCTTCTTTATTTGCTGAATCTTTTACTGTAACACAACCACTTAATAATATGGCAACTGGAACTGCAGCAGCTATTAGTTTCTTCACTTTCATACCTCATACCCCTTTAAGTAATTTATTCTTAGTTAGTTTTGCTACCGATACTCTTAGCTGCTTCTTCAAACAGTTTTGAGCCTTCTTGTGCTTTACTTAATGATTGATGCATTTTACTCTCGTCTTCTTGGTCTAATGCATCAAAGAGAAGTTGAAAACAATCCGCATACAGTTCCATCGATTGCTTTATCTTTGCTTGTTCTCCCTGTAATTCAGGAGGCGCTTGTAGATTCTTCAGTTTCGTTGCAGTTGCCTTTGCTCCACCTAAACTCAGTTGTACTTCACTTTTCTTTTGTTTGTATGATTTTACGTCTGAATCTGCTATTCCTTCAATTAATTTCATTGTATCTTCAATTTGAGTGGCACTGTTTATAATATCTGCCTTGTACCTTTCAACATCTGAGCCAGTTACCTTACCAGTTGAAGAACTAGAAGAAGAACTTTGTTGACTACTTGATGAACTACTATTTGTACCTTCACCTTTCGCTACAGATAAGCTATCCTCTTTCTTGCTATCAGTTGACTTACTCTCTTTTTCAGCAGTCTTGCTCTCTTTCTCTACCTTTTGCGTTTCTTCTTTCTTTGGTTCGGCTTTCTTACTATCAGTTTCAATTGTAATACAACCACTCAATAACATAACTGGTAACGCTAAACTTACTAATTTCTTTGCTTTCATGATTACTAATACCCCTTTATTTGTAAAATATAGTGCAAACAAGTTAATATACTTAACTAATAAATTCTCCCAAATAATTTATCAGTATCTACTATCCATAGATTTCCTGTATATTCATAATCTTTCCATATATCATTTTACAAAGAATTACATATTTGGTCAAAGGGATTTATGTAGTCTTTACAGGGAAATTTATTAAACGAAAAGAAATTTTAATCACAAAGAAAAGAAGCTAACCATAAACTGTTAACTTCTCAGCTGAAAGTAAAATAGTATCTTTCCTTATCTTTTAATATCTAGGTGGTGATTGAATATTTGTAAGATGAGTATCAAACATATCAATGATTTCAAGAAATCTATCAGCTTCACGGAAAACATGGTCTGCTAATAATGGATGAATGATACTCTTTATTTTACATTGCTCAATTAAATCACGTGCTGTTTTCTTAAAATCCCGAAGAGATGCAACCGACACACGATTTTGATCTAAAAATTGATCTAAAAGTGGGACTGTTTGAGATTGTGGTTTCATAGATTCTAAGTCAATTGCTTGATACATCAATTCATCAAAATCATTGCTAAAATTCCGTGCTGTGTCTACAAGCTTTCTTTCCGATGGATCAAGAAGATGACCAATAAATTTAGCATGGTCTGCCATAATCCTTAAAAAGAAAACATTTTCTTTAATAATAGCATCAGGAAGAGCATCTAATTTCCCTTCATTTAATTGTATTAAACGTTTTCTAAAATAATCAGCTTCCCTACTCGTATGGTCAACTAACAATGGAAAGTTATTTTGTCCTGGCAATTTACATGTGAGAATTAACCCTAAAATTTTTCGTTTAAATCCCCAAATATTAGTTGCGGCTTGTTGTACTTCTGAATTAAATCTTTTTATTTGCTCAGGATCTGTTTCATTTGTATAGGAATGCGCTATTTGTTCGATATGTTCAAACAATCGATAAAATTGATTAGCCTCTTCGATTAGTTGAGTATCCTCACATCTAAACCCTAAGCGAAGAAAAAAAGAATGCTCCTTCATGATTCTAGACCAAAAACGAATTTCATTTAATGAACGCTCAACAAACATTACAGACGTAACACCCGTATCAGGATGTAATGATGTTTCATCCCTATGCATTGTTAATCCCCCCCGTAGATACTGCGCTAGTTCCATTCTTATGAGGAAACATATATATAAATACCATCAATAAAGGTTCATGATGAATTTCGTATACATGCTCCCCAAAAAGAAAAAAGGCTACCACCTAGATGTAAAGTTCTACTAGGTGGTAGCCTTTCAAAATTTCTATTAAAGCAATACCGAATCTTTATCACTATCCTGATTCCGTTTCTCTCGCTCTTCTTCTAAACGCTTCATATACACTTCGCCTTCTTTTTCGATAAACTCATTATCCATCTCTTGCTCTTTTTTTGAAGTATATAAAACCATGTAGCCACTTAATACGATCCCGACGATTACAAGATACACCCACCATGGTAAAGTTTCCACTGTACTTCATTCCTTTCCTTAGACAAGCCTTATTAGTTTCACTGTATGAGGAAAGAAGTGGATTTATGCTTAAAATTTATCCCGCTTTAATGGGCAGTAAGACCCCCACCTCAAAATTTAGCGAAAGCAAAGAATTTAGGTGGGGGTCCGGCTGCCCATAAAAGTCCGATTGGTGAGGGCTGATAATCAGTGGGGGATGAAGAACCCCCCCTGATTAAAGTTTCACTTTATTGCGGATTCTTCGCGAAGAACGCTTGTACATATTCCATAAACTCTATTGGTTCCTGGCGAAACGGTGCGTGGTATCCTTTTTCAATGATATGGAACGTACTATCCGTAAATAGCTGATGATACAGTTCACCATTTTTCCAAGAAACGCTCTTATCGTGTCGTCCCCATATAATTAAAGTCGGCACCTTAATTTTATCTGCTTCCATCGCGATGCGGCGCTCTCTCATTTTCGTAAGCTGATCATAATGCTCTTTATTGTCGCGACTATTTTTCACTGCATTTTTATTATAATCTGTAATCTCTGTTACAGTTTGTAAGTCCGTTGAGAGCGGCGGCACTTCATAGCTTTCTTTTTGCTGGAAAGACTCGATCCCTGTAGAATCCGCTAAAACGAGATGCGTTACTGCATCCGGATATAAATACGCTAAATTTAGAGACATCTCTCCGCCCATCGAATGACCAAGTACTGCGAATTGATCGTATCCGAGTTTCTTCATTAACTTATAATATAAATTCACTTGCGCAGGAAACGAATACTGAAAATCAACCGGCTTAGAAGAACGACCAAACCCTAAAATATCAACCGCTATAATCGTATGGTCCTTTACAAGTTCCGGATAAATATCACTAAATCCATCAGATGAACCACCAAATCCGTGCAGCATAAGTAAAGGCGGCTTCCCCTCACCAATTTGCTTAAAATAAATCGTCTGTCCATCAATTTGCGCCATACTCTCTTTCGTATTCAGCTTCATCATAAAAGTATTTTTCACTTCTCCAACTTTCGCAATCGGCTTATCAACGAAGTTACATACGATTAACAAAACGAGCACAATACCGCTAATAAAATAAAATTTAAACCGTTTCAAAATTCCCGTCTCCTTTCTCTTGTTGCTATTTAAAGTTTTTACATTATTTGGTTGTTTTATGATTAATTTTAATTGTAACTACTTTAGTTACAATTATACTAAAAAAATATTGCTTACTTCTATTAATGATGTTCGTTTTGTAACTATTATAGTTACACATTTAAAGTAAGTCAATTCTTTTATAACTAAAAAGAAAAAAGAGACCTCATTGTGAGATCCCTTTTTCTCTTTTAGCCACCATAATCCCCATGTTCAGCTTTCATTAGTGTTGGACTTTTTTGATGATCTGTTGAACTATACACCCCTAAAGTCAGTGTAAATACTGTTACAATCCCTAACAATTTGATTACTATTTTTTTCATTTTAAAGCCCCCTTATCAAAAAGTTTTTCCCTTGCTTTTTTACTAAAATAAAAATACTTACTTGCCTTTTCCCAAAGGTTTTCTGCATAAAATTTCACTGCTAATTTTTCCTGATACTCCTGAGTATAATCATATAACTCTTCTCTTTCAAAATACGTAATTCCTCTAAGAATAATACCCTCTAATTCTTCCGCTTTTACACCTTGATTTAATGCATTTAAAATTTCATAATGGTGTTGATAGCCTTCAATTTTCGAATCTCTACAAATCTTCAATCCTTTTTCTATAAGCTTATTTGCAATCTCATGCTCTTTTAACTTGTAATGCTCTTTTGCTTTTACATAAAGAGCTTTATAATGTTGAGGAGATTTTTCTACTACTTCAGTAAGATAACGAATTGCCAATGCAGATAAATTTTGCGTAGAATACATCCATCCTAAATTATGACGAACCATAATAATAAATTTTTCTTCACCAATTTTTTGGAATTGATCCATAGCAGCTGTGAAATGCTCTTCAGCTAATTCCCATTCCTTTAAGTTCATACAGGCTAAGCCTAAAATATTATCACAAAAAGCTACATTTAATTCATATCCATCATGATTTGAATACATATCCTTTGCCTTCGTTGCATGTTTAATAGATACCAAAGCTTGTTGTATATCATAATGAAATGTAGCTAACTTATAATAAAATTCAGCCTTTTCTAATTGATCAGGAACATACTTCAAAAAACTTTCAGCCTTTTCATAATGTTCTTTAGCCAGATGAAAATTTCCTAACTCACTAACATGTATTGCTTTAAAAAAGTGATAATAATAAGTTAAAAAATTATCTGTTGGTTGATCAAACGAATCTATCTTGTTAAAACTCTCTTGAGATAAGCCTAGATTATCTATTAAATAGTTATATCGAAATTCTAGCAAATAATAATAAAGTAATAGATTTTGGTCCTGCAAACCTTCTCCAGTCTCTTTTTTTAGTTTAGTAAATTTAAAATCAAGTTCTTGTTTTAGACGTTCTGCATTACTTATACGTCTTGATCTAATCTCTAGATACCATTCATTCAATAGCTGCGTCAGTTTTTCGTTTGTAGTAGATGTAATCATGAAACCCCTCCTAATCATCTGTTATGTACTCTTCTATAAATAATAACAGAAAATTCAAACATACATTTTGATCATCCTACAAATAAATATTTCTCCATAATTAACTGACAATTCATTAATTATTTTATAAAGATTATCCACTTTGATAATTACCTAAATAAAAAAACAAGCAGTTCCAGCACTCCGCTAAAACTACTTGCTCTCCTACCTATTCTCTCTATTGTTACTCTTTAATAAATTCCTTCGTGCTTCTTACTGTATCAATTGGACGAACTAATTTTTCGATTTCTTCACGTTTTGGCTCTAGGAACGGAGGTAATGATAATTTTTCGCCAAGTGTTTCGTATGGCTCATCTCCCATAAATCCTGGGCCGTCTGTTGCAAATTCAAATAAAATTTGCGGTGCTACTCTTGCGTATAATGATTCGAAGAAGTGACGATCTACATATCCAGATGACGGAAGGCCAACGCTACCGATTCTCTCAATCCATTCTTCTAATACAGCGCGGTCTTCTACGCGGAATGCAGCATGGTGCACTGTACCAAATCCTTGTTGTGCTTCAGGAAGAACCGTATTATGTTCTACAATAACAGAAGCACCGTTTCCGCCTTCGTTTACTTCAAATAAATAGAATTCTCCTTCTTGCGCAATCTCTTTAAATAATAGAACTTTTTCTAACACTTCTTTAAAGAAACTAAAGTTTGCAATGCGGATAAAGACAGGTCCTAAGCCAGTAATCGCATATTCTAATGGAACTGGACCGTTTTGCCACGGTGTACCTGATTCTATCCCTTTATCTAATTCATCTGAGATTAATTGATAGTGTTGATCATCAAAATCAACGAACGAAAGAGTTTTCTTACCAAATTGCTCTTTAATTCCTGTATGCTCCACTTCAAGACGGTCAAAACGTTTCACCCAATACGTTAATGCTTCATCAGTTGGAACGCGGAATGAAGTTTTTGAAATTTCATTTGTACCATGTACTCCTTTTGGAACACCTGGGAAGTCAAAGAATGTCATATCTGTTCCTGCACTACCTTTATCATCTGCAAAGAATAAATGGTACGTTTGAATATCATCTTGGTTTACTGTTTTTTTAACTAAACGCATTCCTAAAACGTGAGTGAAAAACTCATAGTTCTTTTCTGCACTACTTGTAATTGCTGTAACGTGGTGAATTCCTTTTAATTGGTTCATTTTATATTCCTCCAATGGTTTTAAATTGTATATTTTCTCTTCTATTACTTCTCTTCAATAGGTGCTAATTTCGCTTCAATTTCTGCTCGCTTTTCTTCTAAGAACGGCGGTAAATCCAGTTTTTCTCCTAAATGTTCTACATCTCCATCAACTGTAAATCCTGGTCCATCTGTCGCAATTTCAAATAAGATTCCGTTTGATTCGCGGAAGTATAAGCTTTTAAAGTAGAAACGGTCGATAATGCCTGAAGAATGGAAACCTTTTTGTATCACCTGTTCTTCCCAATAAGCTAGCTCTGCATCGTTCTTTACACGAATTGCTAAATGGTGAATGCTACCGCGGCCCGGCTTTTCAGTAGGACCATCTAAATATTTCACAACGATTTCTCCAAAGGCTTCTCCTTTAATAGACTGGAAAATCGCTTCTTCATCGCTTCGGCTAACTTCTGTATAACCAAATATGTCTGTTAGTGTACTCGCCAGTTTATCAAGTCTACGCACTGTCATTTCCACTGAACCCATTCCTTGAATTTGATGCTGTGCAGGAACTTCTGATTTCTCCCACGTTTCCCAGTGCTCTACTTTTTCTCCGTTTGAAACGAGTAGCACGAGGCGAAGACCTTCCGCATCCTCAAATTGCAAAGCAGGACGATTTGCATATGTTGTTATTTCACTATGTTTTACATCAAAATTCTCAAATCTTTCTTTCCAGTAATGTAAACTTTCCTCTGACGGAACGAGTAATCCAATTCGAGTAATTGCATTCGTACCACGGTATGTTTTTCCTACTAAAGGCATTTCAAAAAATGATAATTCCGTACCTGGACTTCCTGTTTTATCTCCGTAAAATAAGTGATACATAGACGGGTCATCTTGGTTTACCGTCATTTTCACACGGCGTAGACCAAGTACGTTTTTATAAAAGTGATTATTCTCACTTCCGTTTTTTGTAACCATTGAAATGTGATGATGCCCTTTAATTTCATACATTGATAATTCCTCCGTTTCATTTTACTAGTCAAGTGATACCTAAAAAATAATATGCTTCTTAGCTTTTCAATTTATTCTCATTATGTTTTTGTAGATTCATCTTAGTTTTTACTGAATAAGTTAGTTCGTTTTTTTAATCGAAAGCAATTGAGTGTATGTTTTTCATATGACTCAATCGCTTTCGTTACTATCACTTTACAACTCAAGTGATTAAAATGCAAGTAATTTATCTCGAATTCGAGATATTTTTTTATTGGATAACATTTTGAACTGGAGAATGATAAAGTGACGGCTAATAATCAGTGGGGTTTTACTGTCCATTAACGCGGGATAAAGTATTCATACGAAGAGTAGACAACTTCTCCCCTTTAAAAAGGTTTATTACATGGTGAAAAGGAATGTTATCTATAAAAGAAAGGGGTTAATTTATGAATAAAAATATATCATTACTGACCTTATCATTATTCCTATATCTATCCGCTTGTTCGACTGAGACAAACACTGGTAGTACATCTCCTACTGAACAACCAAAAGTAAAAACTGCCTCAATACAACAAGAGGAAAATCGTAAACCTATTTTCTTTCAAGGCAAGGAAATAAAGAAAATTGAGCTTATATCCACTAAGGTAAAAAATACAAAAGCAGTTATAAATCTAGAGTTTGATCAAATTATTAAATCCATGGAACATACAGGAATAGATAAGGATCGAGAAAGAGTTATTCCTCTTTTGCTAGATGATGAGGCTAAAGCAAATATTGATTATCAAATGAATGTAAATTACCAAGATCATTCCAATGAAACATATTTAATTTGGCTAGAGGATAAAAAAGTTATAATTGCTCGTCAAGATAATGAAGAACAAAAAAATCTAGAACATTACATAATAAGGGATACAGATGCTCAACAAATATTAAGTTTATTTAAGAACAATGTAGAATAACAATAAGCTGCCCATATGGACAGCTTATTGTATTTTTTCTGAACTGCTGGCGGTACTCAACTAAAAAGTCGATATACTCCCATTCTAGTGGCAAGATATGTTTTATTAGTTCTTCGTTACACCCATGCGTACTTCTTAACTATTTTATTTCATTTTCAATAAAGTGAAACTTTAATCAGTGGGGGTTTTCTTCACCCCCACTGATTATCAGCCCTCACCAATCGGACTTTAATGGGCAGCCGGACCCCCACCTAAATTCTTTGCTTTCGCTGAATTTTGAGTTGGGGGTCTTACTGCCCATTAAAGCGGGATAAATTGAAATTTAATGACTTAACATTATGCTTATCTTAGGAGCGAGGTATTTTATCGGTGAGTGTATACAAACCATGTAATGCTTGCTGTTAATAATGCTGACGAAATCAAAGCTGTAAGAACACTATATGTTTGCCACATAAGTATTGTTGACCAATCGAAAGCACAGCACAGTATAACCAGGGCAATCGTAGCGGTCAGGAAAATAACTGTTACGGTTATTCTCTTTTTTGTCATTGGCTGCCGCTCATTCGTTCTCCTTCTGCGTAATCCTAAGAGAAATAGCAAAACAGCCAATAGGAAAAGAATAATTGTGATAGACGACAAAATGATATCCAAAAGCTGTGTGCCGCTTATTTCATATGACTGAGTTAGATTGCCTTCTAATATATCTTTAACTTTTAGTACCATGTTTGTATTGGTATTTGCACCGTTGCTCAGCAAGGAGACGGCTGTTCGTTCATTTAGCAGTATGGCTACTTCGGTTCTGAAATTTGGATTGCCCCCAGTGTGTTCTATAATCGTTTGTTCGGCGTTTACGGACCAGCCTGCCGCATAATACATACCGTTGACAGCCGAAACAGACATATCACCCCTATGTGATTTTTCGATAACCGTGTGAAATATTTCGGGTATGTCCTGCACGATCCCCATCTGTATGCCCATCCAACGCGCCATATCTTTTGTATTAGAAATGATGTAGCCTGCGGGTTTATTCCCAGCATAATCCGGAGCTTTAAATGGAGTTGTCATAAAAAAGGAAGAACGGTAGCCCTGTGCCAACTGTCCAGTGGCTTGAGCAGCTTCTTTATAAACATACGTCTGGTGAAGACCTAACGGCTGAAATACCTGTTCCTTCATAAAGTCTTCATAGCTTTGTCGCGACACAATCTCAATAACCAAACCCAATACGTCATAATTAACGGTTCCATAGTTATACTGTTCACCGGGAGGGAACGCCAATTCAGCATCCACGAGCATTTCCACAGTCTTTTGCAACATATCCGGTGTATTGCCTTGTGGAATATTTTGAAGATGCCTAATATTTGTTAGACCACTGGTATGGTGAAGAAAGTTATTTAGTGTAAGACTTTGCATATCAACAGGTTTCCCTTGATACTTTAATGTAAACCAAGGTAAATATTTTTGGACAGGGTCAGTCATTGAGAGCAGCCCTTGCTCTTCCAATAGCATAATACCCATACCGGTAAAAGCTTTACTGACCGAGGCTAACTCATAGAGTGTATTTTCACTTGCAGACACCCCCTTTTCACGGTCTGCATACCCTGAAGAAAAGTAGAACACTTCATCATCAGCAAGTATTGAGATTGACATTCCCGGCACACCTGATATACGACAGGCATCATCTAGCAACGCTTGTATTGCTGCAGATTGCGAATCTGACAACGCATAACTTTGTGTTGCGAATCCTGAGAATAATATAAATATCGTTAATACAAAAACAATAATCTTTTTCATAAACCCTCCTTTTTGGAAAATTATAAGAGAATAATATAAAGTGAACCTATAATCAGCCCTCACCAATCGGACGTTTACGGGCAGCCCGACCCCCACCTAACTTCTTTGCTCCAGCCAAATTTTGAGGTGGGAGTTTTACTGCCCGTTAATGTCGGATAAATAACCTCCTTTTACAACTACGAAACTAAATTTTAATATATCTTTCTATTCACCTGTATAATATCAAAAAATTACGAATAGTTACACTCAAACGGACAGATGGATGTAATTTGAAACAACTTTAAAGAGCCTTGCTACGTAGAATGTAGTAAGGCTCTTAGCTTTTAATAATCAAAATTCAATAACTTTATTATCATTATACAACAGCCCCACTAAGCTTATTAACACTTAATGAGGCCACTTTATTCACACTATTAATTATGGAACGTCGGTTTATAGAACGAACGATTATCAAGAGCAAAGACACGCTCTGTGTATTCACCTGGTTTTGTGCGTCCTAATGCGCGGTCCATCATGTTCATTTTTGCATCTAAGTTATCGATGTAGTGCAGAATTTCTGCTTCTTTTACTAACGGTGGTTTTGGGCTACCCCATTCTGCTTTTCCGTGGTGAGAAAGAACAATGTGTTGAAGAATTAATACTTCTTCTGCATCGATTTGTAGCTCGTCTGCTGCTTTCCCAATTTCGTTCACCATAATAGAAATGTGGCCTAGTAAATTTCCTTCTAACGTATACGTTGTAGAAATTGGGCCAGATAATTCGATTACTTTACCAAGGTCATGTAAAATAACGCCTGCATATAGTAAGTCTTTATCTAAAGATGGGTATAAAGCCGCAATAGCTTTCGCTAAATCAAGCATCGATACGACGTGATAAGCTAGTCCAGATACGAACTCATGATGGTTCTTTGTCGCTGCTGGATATTCTAAAAATTCGTTTTGATGCTTATTTAATAAATGTCTTGTTAGACGTTGAATGTTCGGATTTCTCATTTCGAATATGTATTGCGTAATTTTTTCAACCATATCTTCTTTTTTCACTGGCGCTTTTTCTACGAAGTCTGAGATGTCCGTTACTTCATTTTCATTCGCAACTCGGATTTGTTTCACACGTAATTGAATACGTCCTTTGTAGTTTAGAATGTCACCAGCTACTTTAACGATTGTTTCCGCTACATATTGTTTCTCAACTTCTGGTGATACGTCCCATAGCTTCGCTTCAATATCTCCACTTGGATCTTGTAAGATTACTGTTAAAAACGGCTTTCCATTGCTTGCTAGACCTTTTGTCGCTGTTTTAATTAACAAGAAAACATCGACTTGTTCACCAACTTCATATTCTGCAATTTTCTTTTTCATTCGAATTCCTCCACCATATCAATTACTTTTAGTATAGCACACTACAACTCATTTTCTTTACGCTTACGCACTAATTTTATAATCTGTTTTTCTGTAAAATACGTTAGTAAATGCGCATGACATGTAAAGAAGATGACTTGTCTATCTTTCGCAATTTCCTTTATTAGTTCAATCGTACGATTCGTCCTTACCGCATCAAAATGTACAAAACTATCATCAATAATAAATGGATAATCATGCTCAAACGTTTTCGCTAACGCAAATCGTAACGATAAATATAACTGCTCTGCTGTCGCTTGACTTAGTTCATGACTGTAAAAACGCATACCGTCATTACGCTCAACAATGAACGGTTCTGCCTCTGACGGTGAAAAGATTTTACTATATCGTCCGCCTGTTAAATAGACGAAATACTCTTCTGATTTTTGTAAAATACGAGGAAGATGTACTTCATGATAATATTGCTTCGTTTTCGTTAATACTGTCTTTGCGGCCGCATAAGCAGCCCACTTCTTCACTTGTTCACGCACTTGCGCTTTTTTCATTTCCCATTCGTGCAGTAAATCACCGTACGTACTACCTTCTTCTAAATTCGCGATTTCCATACGATGTTTCGCAATACGCTCTGTCAGTTCTTTCTCTTTCATAAGACAATTTTGCGCAGCTGTCATTTCTTGCTTTAATTTTTCATCATAACCGTCAGCCTCATAATGTTCAGCTAATGATAAACTCGTTAAACGTTGTTCTAACAGATCAATTTGCGGTAATAAACGCCCGATTTGCTGCTCAGCATCTTCACGTTTTTCTGCCAGTTTACCTGCTTTTAAAAACATCTCTTCATCTGTAGAATGTGCGATATGCCATAAACTATCTCGTTCTACTAACAGTTGTTTTAATTGCTCTTGCATGAACTCATATTCTTCTTGCCATTCAGCTAATTTCTCTTTTCGCTGCTTACAAGTTTGTCGCTTCTCTTTCTCATTTTGCATACGGCTTTGTGCCTCGTGCAGTTTACTATACTCCGCACTACCGATAACAGTTTCTAGTTTATGTTCAAATTGCGAAATCATTTCATATAATGAAGATTTCCGCTCACTTTGTTTCTCTAACTCGCGATATAATTGCTGCATTTTTTCCATACGCTCAAACGCCGGCAATATGTGTGCATACGTATAAAATTCAGGGAACATATAGCGCACTTTATACACATTTACTTGTTCGCTAATGCGGAACGTTTCTCTCTCCCATTCCTCATACGATGAAACGACTTTATCATAAGCTCGCTCTATTTGCTGTAACTTATACGACTCACGCTCAAATAATTTACGTATCTCTTCATCTTTTTCTAATTGATAACGAACTGACATTGCTTCTTCACTTTGTCTCCCACCAGCACTTTGCTGAAGAGTAAGAAGCTCTTCTTGTAATCCACTTGACGGATCTTTATATAAAACGAGGGCAAGAACAATCCCTACAAAAATAATAACACTAATAAATAAGAGTAGGCGGTTGTCTATAAATAAGCTTGTGAATAAAACGACTGTGTTAATAAGAAGTAACAGAAGACAAACTCTTTGCCACTGTTTTTTCTTTTGCACTGCCGCTCCTGCCTTCTCTTCATACTTGCGCTTCATTCTCTCTGCGCTCATACTGATAAACGCCGCATCTTGGAATGACTTTTCTTTCTCAACTAGCGTATTTCGTTCTTCATCCGCTAACATTTGTTGCTTAACCTGTTTTATGTTTCCTTCTTGTTCTTCTAATTGCTCCTGCGCTACTTTAAAACGCTCATCGAGCTGCGCTTTTTGCGTTTCTAGTTCGCGCGCCTTTTGCACCGTTTGCGTAATTAACTCTTTCGTTGCCAAACTCATATCAAACGAAAGAACTGTTTCTTTTTCAAAAGTAGCACCGATTTGTTGCTCTAGTTCTGCCAGTTCTTCTTTTATATTCGTAATTGTTCCTATCATGTCACGCATTTCTTGGCGTGCATTTTCGTAAGACATATGCTGCATACGAAGTTCTTCTACATAACTTTCTTTTTGCAAAAACTCTTCATCTATTTGAATCGATTCAATTTCCGTTTGCACAGTCTCTATTTTTTTATGGAGTGAATCCACTTGTAATTGAAGCGGCTCCATCTTCGCCTTAATCGCTTCATAGCGTGCCATCCCGTTTACAGGAAACTGCCCGCTCTCGTTTTCTAACACTTTCTCATGCGCACGCTTTTCAATAACGAGAGGCTCTAGCACTGCTAATATTTCATAATCTTGCTTTCGCTTTTCTGCACTCTCTTTTTCCGCACGAACAGAAGCAAGTTTCTCTTCACTTTCTTTTAACTGCTCCACTTGCTTTTCATACGTGCCAATTTTCCCTTGCCACTCTTTCATCTTCTCTTCAAGCTTCTTCATTTCTTGCAGTGACACGTTAATTTCAGGTTTACGCCCGCTCGGCTTAAAGCGCTGATCCATTTCCTTTTCTAGCTTTTTATCTAGTTGTAATAACGCATCGCTTCCGACTGCGCTTGCTGAAAATAAATAATTTCCGATATCCGTTTCGCCGAGCTGATGAATATTTTGAAGGCCGTGCATATCAAATGAAAAGACAGATTCAAATAAACTTTCATTCATCCCGCTTAATATATCGTTTAAAATTTCTTCGCCGCCCGTTTTCCCGTCTTCAAAGTAAACGGTCACCTCGCCAGCTGCCGTCTTTGGCAACCGTTCAATTTTCAAACGGCCGTACTTCTCTGTTTGCACAGTCATCGCACCGCCATACTTGCCGCCTTCTTTCGGCTCATAACGGCGCTGTCCTCTCGTCGGAAAACCGAATAAAATACTTTTCATAAATGAGCGAATTGTCGATTTTCCCGCTTCATTTTCACCGTATAACACTGTCAGCATTGATAGATCCATTTCCACATTTTCTAATTTTCCGTACCCATAAATATGGAGTTTTTCAATTCTCATTTCTTATCCCTCTCTTGCTGGAATAATTGCTCTAAAATAATATTTTCTGCTTCCTTTTGAATCTCTTTCTTCTCTTCTTCTGTAAAAGATTCAATACTATTACGCGCTACAGGAGATGTCCAAATACTGCGCAATACGCCGTCCATATTGGTGAAAGCTTCTAACTCTTTCAGCACACTACCGACGAAATGATTTTCCTCTTTCAAACGCTCGATTTCCGCAAAAGAAACCGTCTCATTTTTCCACTTCATCGCATATACGAAGTCTTTTCGCTCTTCGCCAGCTGCTAAAATATGAAAGATCTCTTCCACACGCTTTTCATCACGTAAATAAGGAGAAAGTGGGCCTTGTCCTGTAAATACGACCGTAAGTAGCGTCCCTTCCTCTTCTCTTCGGCATTCATTCATCGCACTCGATACGCTCGTCATAAGTTCATCAACAGTTTCAAGTCCATCAATATTCACTTCTATCTCATCCCACACAACATCCGCCGTATGGAAAAATGAACAGTGCGACCCTTGTTTCGTGAGTTCAATCAGGTATGCACCCTTCTCTCCTGTTTCCTTACGATGACGCCCTTGTATATTACCTGGATAAATAATGCACGGCTCTTCTGATAAAATTTCACGTTTATGTATATGGCCAAGAGCCCAATAATCAAACTGCTTTTCTTTCAGCTCACGAATTTGAAACGGCGCATAGCGATTATGCTCTGCATCTCCTTCCACACTACCGTGAAGCATACCAATATGAAAAGGCGCATCACTCATTTTCGTATACTGCGCTGTCATATTATCCGTTACCGCTTGCTGCAAATAACTAAAACCGTAAATAGAAGCTAACAACTCACCATTTTTATAAAATGATTTCTCTTCTACGTAAGGCTCCGTAAACACGTGAACATTTTCCGGAAACTCAATTGCTGCCCAGCTTCCTCCTAAATGATCGTGGTTACCGTGAATAATAAAAACAGGGATATCATACTGCGACAGTCTCTTCATTTGCTCGCGCACAAACACTTGCGCTCTCAAACTTCTCGTCTCCGCATCATACAAATCCCCGGCTAGTAATACGAAATCAACGCGCTCTTGAATCGCTTTATCAACAATACGCTCAAACGATTCAAACGTACTTTGCTTCATTCTTTCCCAAACAGACTGCGGTACATTCATCTCCATTCCTTTAAACGGACTATCCAAATGCAAATCAGCCGCATGTATAAACTTCACTTGTTTCACAAATAACGATCCTTTCTATCTTTCAAAAGTTTCATTTTATCAATATTAAAATTGCTGAAAACTTTAATAAGTAGGCATGAATAGACTCCCCACTAGTTAAAGTTTCACCTTATTGTAACACGCAATGTCATATATTTCTTTGCATATTCTAGTGATTTATGCCAAAATAGTTATAAGATTCTGATTTTTATTATTGGAGGGAATTTTCATGGGAGTATACGTTCTAACAGTCTTTGAAAAAGATGGTTCAAAAGCATTAGACGAATCATTCGAGGCGGCAACTAAAAAAGAAGCGAAAGCAAAAGGTGAATCTATTTTAAAAGAAAAAGGATTGTATGAAAAAACACATCGCTGCACATCTACTGCAGGTAAGCTCGTTTTATTCCAGCGCTAAAAAAAGAAGCGTCATCCGCTTCTTTTTCACTCTACTATATCTTCGTCACACCACGTAAACACCACATCTAGAATGCGATTACCGATACGTACGCGCTTATTCCATTTTCCTGTTTGGATCTGATGTTGCAATTCTGCTTTCATCTTTTCCGTCCAGTCGTGAATCGTTTCACTACCGTCGTACGGATATACGCTCGGAAACTCTTCCTGCAGTAGATGCAAGCTCTCTGCATCAAAATGAAAATGGAAGAAGTAGTTTGCTGTAAGCGATGGTTCTTGCAATCGTAAAAAATGATCATCAACTTGCTTTCTATTTCTATAGAAAGTAAAGATATTCACTTTACCGCTCGTAATTTGGTCAATTTGAATTTCGTGCTTCTCTATAATCACGTCTTGCCCACCTCGTTATATACTATCCTTAGTATATATGTCTTTTGCAACAAAGTTAACCATTTTCGCGCGAAATTCATTTCCTTCATTATATTACCTGTACCTCCATATGCAATCAGAACAACTAAAAACAAAGTTGAAGGGGAGCGATCACATGTATTTCGGAAGCAAAGGTTGGTATGTAAAAGAACTTAAAAAATTAGGTATCCGTACTTATGAAGGTAAAAAACTAGAATCGTATCGTACGCATGTGTTATCTAGTTTACTTGAAAGAATGAAGAGAGCTTCGGCTTAATTGATGTAGGAAGCGACTACGGTTGCTTCCTTTTTATATAGTGGAAAAAAAAGAAATAATCCTATCTTAACGTTCTATCTTTACCGTTATACTCTCTTGATAAAAACCACCCATTATCAACTGCATCTCTATTACCAAATGCTCTTCCAGATAATCATTCGTATATATTTTAAATTCTCCATACTTATTAACCCGTCCACTTCCAACAAACGTATCGCCACTTGTTATGACAATTATTGAATGCGGTTCCGCACAGCCCGATACATAATTAGCACCACATTTTACAAAATCTATATTTATTTCCTTATGAATTTTAGTAACCGAATCTATATATTTCTTGTTACGCAAATTATCATCTTGCTCTTCAGCCCTCAAAAGCGTTTGATTTTTGCTAACTTTTTCTGAAGAGAAAGCAACATTCCCCAGCCAATTAAACCTATCAAATATAGTAATAGGTAAAAACATCTAAGTTAACTCCCCCCATTCTTCCAATACGTTCTTCTCATTTTTATGAACTTATAACAATACGTTCAAGGTTGTAATAAAAGAAAACAGCTTTGCTTTTCCATTCAATTTCGCACTGTTAATTTGTATTGAATACATAGAATACTGTTTTTCACCCCAGATACAATGGCAACGCTACACAAAATAATCCACGATCCATTAAATGTAAATCCACCTTCAAATGTGTTAATAATAATTATGTTGCCGATTATTAAAAGAATCCATGAAATGGAATACTGTTTTCCATTTGTAATATATAAAATTCCATCCTCATTACAAACTGTAATTCCTCCACCTTGCCAAACACCAATAGCGAAAGAAAAAAGCGTAACTGCCAATAACTCTGCTTGTAAATCTCTAGTCACTGGTTGCGGCGCCGTATAAGTAATAATCCCTATCATCATGAGAAAAGTAATAATGTGTATCCAGTTTAATTTTGTTTGTTTACTTTGCAGCCAAATAAAGAAAATTACTACAGAAATTAAAAACAAAGTTGCCATTTAATTATTCTTCTTCCTTTCCCACATTAAAAACGTCTGTGTAATGCAATTAGAGCGTTCTTAAATCTCTCATACTTTCTAAAGCATAACATGAGAAAGAAATAAAAAAATCGTACAAAAGGGCAAGCCTATAATGTACGATTGGGCATATATAATGTTTTAAAAATGAATTAATTTCCTTTCAATAGATACAGCTACTGCTTCTGACCTTGAATTAACACCTAATTTATTGTATATATTTGTTAAATACGCTTTTACCGTTCGCTCAGCTATTCCCATATCGAATGCAATTTCTTTATTCTTATTTCCACGCGCAATAGCTTTCAACACAAACAATTCTTTTTCTGTTAAATTATTTTCTTCAACCATATTAGCATGTATTTCTTTCCTTTTATAATTCACTATCTTTTCCATAATATTAGGTTGTAGTAATATCTCACCTCGAATAGCCGCTTCCAATGTTCGAAACAAATTCTCACGATCCGTATCTTTTAGCAAATATCCTTTTGCTCCTAACTCAATTCCCTTTAACATTAATTCGTCTTCGTTATAAGTAGTTAATATAATAATCGGCGTATGATTTTGTTTTTTATTTAAAGCTTCAATTGTTTCTAGACCACTCATTTTAGGCATATTTAAATCCATTAAAATAACATCAGGTTTCTTTTTTTCTATGAAAGAAAGGGCTTCTTCTCCGTTTGCGGCCTCACCTATAATTTGAAATGAATCACTCGTTTCTATTATTAATTTCAGACCTTCTCTTACAACGAAATGATCATCCACAATTAATACGTTATACTTCATGTTTATCTCCTTCATTATTGATAGGTACTTGAATACACACTTTCGTACCCTTCATCTTTTCACTCAATATATGTATTTCTCCATTAATCAATCGAACTCGCTCATTTAAGCCAATTAATCCATAATGCCCAGGATTCTTACCGATAGATCCAGTGTCAAAGCCCATTCCATTATCTTCAACTTCAATAGTAAGTTTTTCAAGGTTATCGATATATTCAACTTTTAAATTTACATCTGTTGCCTGCGAATGTTTTGCGATATTCGTTAAACATTCACTAATTACATATAAACAATGTTCCTTTACTAAGCTTGAAATATGCGGAGGGCTTTGAATAGTAAATCTCACTTGTATAGACGTAGCCTCAGAAAAACGTTGAACTTCTTCCTCTACTGCTTTATTAAATGAATTGGTAGTATGACGCAAATCATCAATAACCAACCTTGCATCATGTAAAGTTTGTCTCGCTCTTATCATAGTTTGTTTCATAATCTCTTGAGATCGTCCTATATTCCCTTTTTGCATATGGGCGTCTATTGCTTCCAATTGCATAATTAAGCTCGCTACACCTTGCGCTAACGTATCATGTAAATCCCTTGCCATTCGCTGCCTTTCATTAGCTAATGTCAATTCTTCTACTCTCATATATGCAGACTCTAGCTCTTGAATGTAGCTCTGTATACGATTACGTGCATCATATTGCTGCTTATTAATATAAGAAAAAGGAATAATAATTGCTAGTACTAAAAGGAACATAGAGATAAGAATAGCTACTTTATTCACACCATAATTCATACTAATCGCAGTACAAAATATGGCATACATGAGAGTAAAAACTGCCATTACTTTAAATATATTGTTATAAACATATAAACTTTGAGCAATTAAAATAGGGGTTAATCCAACAAAAATAGCTATTGAACCATTTGGTACAATAAATGCAGCAAGAAACACAATGAAGAGTTGTATAAAAAAGAAATACAACAATTGCCTATTTTTTAATGAACTCGCATACCAATGAAAAATAGTATGAATAACAATCACTATTGTAAAAAAGAAACTATCTATTGAGAGAATATTATTACGAAATTCTAAAAGCATTGAAGCTATATATACGAGTGTAATCCATAAAACAATAAACCTTCTTGGAATAAATACCGCTTCCAATACATTTGTATCCACATCTATATTTGAATTCATTTTTTTCATATTCGACCTCCATCATTATATTATACAAGATGCAGCTTACATTTTGATAAAGTGAAACTTTAATTAGTTGGGCTTTTTTCCATCCCCATTACAGAATGTAAATATGAAATATTGCATATCAAAATGCATTGATAAAATTGTAAGCGCTTACTATAATAAGCGTATAAAGATTTATTGCATCTTACCATTAAAAAAGGAGGCACTCATATGGAAATCGCAATGGCAGTTTTAAAATTTGTAGGTGGAGTAATTCCATTAGTTCAAGAACTTTTAAAAGCATTCATGTAAGGTTATCATTCAGCAATTATCTATAATAATTATCATACAAATGATCTGTATATCAAAAATAAATTGATACACAGATCATTTGTGTGAGAAAACTTTATATGAGAACTATGTAACCTAGTAGAACAATAATAATGCATCTATCTCAAGTTAGAAAAAGACGCTCACAAGGGCGTCTTTTTCTTATATTACTATGTATTCAGGAGAAATCGATTTTTTTATGTCTTATAAACCCTATTTTAGTATCCCATTTCAACTACCTAAAAAATAACATTGTCAACCAAACTTAAATTGGTTATCATAAAAACGAATATAACAGGAGATGAGCAGATGAATATGAACGAAAAGAAATCTTTTTCAAAAGTTTCTCGGCGGAAATTAGTCGATGAAGTGTTGGAACGTCTACAGGAGAAAATCTTTTCTGGCGAGTATGAAGTTGGTGATCGCCTCCCTACAGAGCCGCAATTAATGGAAGAGTTAGGCGTTGGACGATCAACATTGCGAGAGAGCATAAAGATATTAGTACATGCTGGCATATTAGAAGTTCGCCAAGGACAAGGTACTCGTATTGTTTCACTCAATACAACGCAAGATTCATTTGAAAAACGACTGCAAGCAGCTAATATACATCATGTGTATGAAGCACGAAATATGTTAGATAAAGAAGTAGCGATGTTAGCAGCACAGCGCCGAACCGACGAGGATCTTTTATACTTAAAAGGACATTTGAGTAAAAGAAAAAATGCCCTTCAAGAAGGAAATTATGTAGCATACATAGAGGCAGACATTCAGTTTCATCTAGCCATTGCAAAGGCGAGCAAAAACGAAGTTCTACTTGATTTGTATCAATCTTTCGTACCTGCCCTTCGTCACATTTTAAGCCAATTCATATTACATACAGCGAACTATGAAGATAACTCAGACATTCATGAAAAGTTATTCCAAGCTATTTTAAAACAAAATGCCGCAGAGGCACAAACATACGCCATTCAAAATTTGGAGCTGAAATAAGCTCCTTATCTATTACACTCAAACATCAGATGATATACTGAATAACATCTGATGTTTATGAGAGGAGAAAGTAAAATTGAAACATCCAGAACGAACTTATCTGTATATACTAGCACTATTTTTTGTTTCCATTAATTTACGCATCGGAATTACATCTGTTTCACCTGTATTAGAAACAATCCGACAAGACTTACATATAAGTAATTTTTCCGTTAGTTTTTTAACAGCTATTCCTGTTTTTTGTATGGGGACATTCGCCTTACTGACTGGGAAGGTAATAAAAAAATACGGGGCAGAAAAAGCAATTATGGCTTGTCTTATTCTAATTGGGTTTGCAACATGCATGAGGGCCTTTACCTTTTCCATTTCCACATTATTCGCGAGTTCTTTATTTATCGGTATTGGCATTGCACTTGCAGGTCCGTTACTATCAGGTTTTATTAAAGAAAAATTTCCTACGAAAATCGGCTTAATGATTGGCATATATTCAGTAGGTATGGGAACTGGCGCTTCTTTAAGTGCAGGGTTAACGATTCCTTTACAACATGTATTAAAAGGATCTTGGAATATGGCACTCGCTTTTTGGGGTGTACTTACTATTATCGCCATTATATTTTGGTATCCTGTTATGAAACGAAAAAAGAATACGAGTACACAAAATAAAAAGAATAATAGCTTGCCTTTAAGAAATAAAAAAGCGTGGTTATTCACAATCTTTTTCGGGCTACAATCAGGAATCTTTTATTCTATTACGACTTGGCTTGCGCCGGCAAATCAAAGTATGGGTGTGAGTAGCGAACAAGCGGGGACTCTTATAACTGTTTTTACATTCATTCAAATGATATGTAGCTTTTTCATTCCAACGTTAGCGGATATTTATAAAAACAGGGCACTTTGGTTATTAGGGAGTATATGTTTTGTACTCATAGGTTTATTGCTTATGATTTTCCCATTAACTACACCATGGATCCCTTCTATCCTACTAGGTATCGGGCTCGGCGGCGTATTTCCACTCGCTCTCATGCTACCGCTATATGAAACAAAAACTTCAGAAGATGCGAGTGCTTGGACTGCTATGATGCAATCAGGAGGATATATTATGGGCGGATTCATTCCTGTCCTAGCAGGAATCGCTCGTGACTATTTTAATAGTTATACGCAAGTTTTTATTATAATGACACTTTTAAGCTTCATTTTATTCCTATTAACTTTAATCATGAATAAAAGGAAAAGAAATGCAGAAGATCTTGTCTCCGCTTAAATTAAAAATGTTAATATATGGTATAATTTAATTAAAAACGAAAGGAGCTTCTAACATGTGGTTCATTTCGGCAATTTGGCCTGTTATACTAGTCGGGGGAATTGTAGTATTTGTAATAAAAAAATTGGAACATAAATATAAGAACGGAAAATTAGGTAAGAAAAAATCCCAAAAAGCTCAAAATTTATTAGATAGTCTCATACCTATGGGAATGCTTGTCGGCTGTATGATCGGTTTGATTTTCGGTATGTTTTTCCCGGACTTCTCACTGCTTTCCATTAGTTTAGGGTCTGGAATAGGCTATTTATTTGGTTATTTCGCCTATGAAATTTATAGCAAGACAGGAAACAACTTTTCCTAATCCAAAAAGAATAAGCGGGTACGTCTGCTTATTATCTAAATTCCCGTGCAATACCCCCTCACGAAATGCTAGGAGCAATCCTAGCATTTTTTACAATAACGTTTTGCTTATTTTTTGTACTTACAATACGCCATCAACTCTTCTTCATTTTAACTTTAATCATGAAACAAAAAAATCCCCTCAAAGCATGAACTTCAAGGGGGAGCCTGTTTTTTATTTACTTATATACGTACAGCTGTACCACTTACAGCAACCATTAACATTCCATCACGAACAACTTCGTAATCTACGTCAATACCAACGATAGCGTTCGCACCTTTTTGTTTTGCAAGTTCTTTCATTTCATCCATTGCGATATCACGAGCTTCTTTTAGCTTGCTTTCGTAAGAACCAGCACGACCACCGACAACATCACGAACGGAAGCGAATAAGTCGCGGACAATATTTGCACCCATAATAGCTTCACCATTTACAATATCGATATACTCAATAATTTCTTTACCTTGAATTCCAGACGTTGTTGTTACAATCATGACTGACACTCTCCTAATAAGTTGTAGTTTTTTAATGCGCTTTCTTATGTCTTTATTATGACACAGAAAAAATATCTAATCTATTGAATTACCTTACAGGAGTGTGACAATTTTGTAAGAATGAAACGGCTATTATTTAATAAAGCGCTTTTACGTTAGGATACATAAACGATTTTCTATTTTCTTTCCAATCCTTTTCCACTTCTTTAAAGGTTGGTCGCCCTAACTCTTCCTTGTTTTCATGTTTACTAAACCATTTCTTCACATACTTCTCTCCATTTTGATTTTGAACTGTACAAAGGAAACTATTACTACTATCCTTTAATATTTTTACAATCACGAAAAGACACCTCTTCCCTTTTAAACTTGATCTTTTACTATAAGCCCTTCCTCTCTTATAGTCATACGACTCCTCGGCCGCGCCAAAGTTGTAAGATCAAAAACGATATTCACTATGTTTAATATGTGACGTACATATTATTTAAAGAAATCGGAGTTATAAGCATTATGCTTATCAAATATTTTATAGATTTCTAACTTATCATCTAATTTTGCATCTACTAAAATTAATATATTTCCATCGTAAATGTATTCTTCATATTTTTTAGCATGTTCTTCGGGAATTCCTAATCCGATAAATGCTCCTATTAAACTTCCAGCTCCTCCGCCAATACCGGCTCCTCCAATAGCTGCCGCGATAGGTCCCGCTGCTACGATTGGGCCCATTCCAGAAACGGCAAGTATACCAAGACCTGTTAATAAACCACCGAGTCCGCCTGCTACTCCTCCTGCCACAAGCCCTGTCGCTGAAAAGATATCCGCTTTATGTGCAGTTTCATGATTCACTTTTTCACCCGATTTTTCTTCCAGATGTTCAATTTCCTTTTGATCCTTCGCAATAGCTGAAATATTATCCGCCGAGTATCCTTTATCATTTAATTCATTAATAACGAGTGCCGCATCATCAATTGTTCTAAAAACACCTACTATTTTTCTATCTACATTCATAACTATTAACCTCCTAAAGTTTTATATAATGTATCTTTATCTTTCTTCATTTCTGTATACACTAATCTTCTTATTAACATAACCATTTACGAAAAAAGCGAATAGTAAAAGGATTACAAGCGAACTACTTAACAAGTAAATTAAATCAAATGTAATATCAATCATCATTTCATTCATGTATACCAGACTCCTTTTTATTTAAAGTAAAAGTATATTTTTATAGACTAGAACTCTTATAATTCATCTTCAGTCAATCTCTTTCTAGTATATGTATACCCTTCGTAACCCTTTCTAAACCTAAAATACTATAATTATATTTTTTCTTATTTATATGTTTAACATTTTTTAAAACGGGTATGTTTATATTGTTATGCTTATTATATGGAAAGGAATATTTCGATGAATGCAATCCAATCTACTACTATTCTTTATAATGAAACACCTACAATAACGCAGATTCATCATTTTTATGCTTTAATGACAACATTTCAAGCGAATTTATTTATAAGTAAACATGGAACACTTACTTCTATTAAAAACTTAAGCACATTAGTATCCTTTTTCCTTACTGTAAAAAAGAGAGAGCTTGTATTATTTATCTTTGAAGGAATAGATGCAAAAAAAGCTTTAAGAACACTCTTTCCTTCTTAAAAGTTATATGATCCCCCTATTCCCTCGATCGTTACTTTTCATATATGTTTTTTTCAAAATGATTTCCTCTATTAAAAAAGAACCCCCTAATACAATAGGGGGATTTCTAGTTTGGCCTTATGAAAACTGATATAATATATATTACGTTTTTCATTCTTTACAATTGAACACTTTGAATAACCTTGAAGGTAGGAATTTTTAATGAAATCGAAAGCAAAATTTAGTATTCGCTTCAAAATTATGGCTGGTTATTTAGTTATCATTTTGTTCTTACTTATCTCTTTCATTATGTTAAACAATGAGATTTCTAATTTACAAAAATCTCGTAATTTTATTATTGATCACGATTTTAAAGTTCTTAATTTGACGAATCAAGTGGAGAAAGAATTGCTAACAATTGAAAATAAAGCGAAAGGATTTATCACTTCTAATAATGCAAATTACGTTCAATCTCTTAACGCTGCGGAAAAGGATTACGAAAAACATTATCAAGATCTTTTGGCTCTATTAGAGGATAACCCCTCTCAGCAAGAAAAATTAAAACAGATTAATGAAAACATTAATAATTGGATTAATAAAGAGATTCACCCATTCATTACAAATCATAATAGTAATAACGTACAAGCAATCGATACGACTCAAATTCAGTCATTACAATCGCAGATAACTAACTTCCGTGGTGTAGAGGAGCAACTAACGAAAAAAAGAGCTGCACAATTAGATACTGAAAATAATAAATTAGAGATTTGGTTATACAGTTTATTGTTCTTACTTTCTTGTATTTCTATTATCATTTCACTCTATATTTCGAATTCCATTACAAAAACGATTAAAAATGTAATTCAAGCTATTAAATCTATTTCTTCTAAAGAAAAAATTACGGAAAGAATTCATGTAAACACACATGATGAAATAAAAGATCTTGCTCATACAACGAACCATCTACTAGACGAAATATCGAAAAGAGAGTGGTTACAAACCGAGCTTGCAGAATTAATTTTAATGTATCAAGGTGTACCTTCTATTGAGATGTTAGGTAACAAAATTCTTAGTGGAATTATACAAAAAACGCAAACTTCTTGCGGTGCATTTTATGTACGTGAAGAAATTGAAGACACTGTCTACTATGTGAAGAAAGCTTCTTTCGCCGAGCAAGGTTCTGATATTGGAAAACACTCCATTAAAATGGGTGAAGGCTTAATTGGGCAATCAGCTTTTGAAAAGAAAAGTTTTATTCTCACGGACATACCTGAAGAGTTTCGTTACGTTACTACTGGATTATTAGAAATACGCCCTAAAAATCTACTAGTCATCCCTATCTTATTTGAAGATAAAGTGATTGCAGTAATGGAATTAGTAAGTGTAACTGAGATTTCAGACTTGCATCAAGATTTAATTCAACAAACTGTTGATAATCTAGGTTTAACAATCCATAGTATTATGGGACGTATGCGAATTCAAACTCTTTTACATGAATCACAAGCAATGACAGAAGAGTTGCAAGTTCAATCAGAAGAATTGCAAACGCAAGCTGAAGAACTACAAATGCAAGCCGAAGAATTAAGAACAACGAATGAACAACTAGAGTCTAGAACGGAAGAGGCGGAGCAAAAGACAGCTGACTTACAAATTACTAAATCAGAATTAGAGGAAAAAGCAAGTGAGTTATTACGTAGCTCAAAATACAAATCAGAATTTCTAGCAAATATGTCACATGAATTACGCACACCGTTAAATAGTATTTTACTATTATCTGAAATGTTAAAAGAAAATCATGATAATCATTTATCCGACGATGAAATTGAATTAGCAACCGTTATTCATTCATCAGGGAAAGATTTACTTACTTTAATTAATGACATACTAGATTTATCTAAAGTAGAAGCTGGAAAACTGGATGTTATTTTTGAAGCAACGAATATAAGTGACATGGCAGCAAATATGCAGCAAAACTTTTTACATATAGCTGCACAAAAAAATGTCGAATTTACTATTGAAGACAGTGATGCTATTCCTGATCTGTTTTATACAGATGCAAAACGGATTGAACAAATTATTAAAAACTTATTATCCAATGCATTTAAATTCACAGAAAAAGGATCCGTTTCTTTACATTTCGATTCGATAGAAATAACCAATTTGAGTCATGAAATGCATTCTATAAGTAAAGATTGGATTACAATTTCAGTAAAAGATACTGGTATTGGTATCGCTACAGAACAGCATCAACTTATTTTCGAGGCCTTTCAACAGGCAGATGGCGCAACGATTCGAAAATATGGTGGTACAGGCTTAGGGTTATCGATTTGTAAAGAGTTTGCTAGATTGTTAGGTGGTTGGATTACGTTAGAGAGTCATGTAGGAGAAGGCAGTACTTTCACTGTATATATTCCTAATCTTCCAAATGGATTAACTGATATACAAGTATCCAATTTAGAAGTTGCAGCAACGATAGAAGATGTTATTCCTGCTGAAGTTGTGGAGGAAACTATCGTGACTCCTGAAACAAATAACGTCTTCCAAGAGAAAACCATTTTAATTGTCGATGATGATCACCGAAATATATTTGCATTACAAAATGCATTAAAAAAACAACATGCCAACATTATTACTGCACAAAACGGCATAGAGTGTTTAGACATACTAAAAAACAATACAAATATTGACCTTATTTTAATGGATATTATGATGCCGAATATGGACGGTTATGAAACGATGGAACATATTCGAATGAACTTAAGGTTACATGAAATACCTATTATCGCATTAACTGCGAAAGCAATGCCAAATGATAAGGAAAAATGTTTATCTGCTGGTGCTTCAGATTATATAAGTAAACCATTAAATTTACATCAACTCTATTCGGTAATGAGTGTATGGTTAATAAAATAAGTGAGGTTTAGTTTAAGTGGAAAATAAGTATTATAATTTTGATCCATCTGTAGATATGGATAAGCGTACGAACTTAGAAATTGAATTACTATTAGAAGCGGTATTTAAACTATCTGGCTTCGATTTCCGCCAATATGCTCGCACATCTATTTATAGAAGAATTTGTAATCGAATGCAGCTCTCTAATATACCAACCATTTCAAAATTAATTGAAAAAGTAATTCATGAGGAAGGCTTTTTAGAACAGGTATTAAATGATTTCTCCATTAACGTAACTGAAATGTTCCGTAACCCTAACTTTTTTAAAGCGCTAAGAGAGCATGTCATTCCTGAATTAAAAAAGTATCCTGAAATTAGAATTTGGCATGCTGGATGCGCAACTGGTGAAGAAGTATTATCAATGTCCATCTTACTTCACGAAGAAGGATTAAGTGAAAAAGCTGTTATTTACGCAACAGATATGAATACAAATGTGTTAGAAAAAGCAAAACAAGGCATCCTTCCGTTAAATAAAATGCAAACTTATACGAAAAACTATTTACAAGCTGGCGGTACACAAGCATTTTCTAACTATTATTCAACAGATAATCGTTTTGCTTATTTTAATCCATCTCTTTTACAAAACATTATCTTTGCGCAACATAATTTAGTAACTGATCAATCTTTTAACGAATTTCATATTATACTTTGCCGTAACGTTTTAATTTACTTTACAAGTAAACTTCAAAACCAAGTACAGCAACTATTTTATGAAAGTTTAGGCCACAATGGATTCCTATGTTTAGGAAATAAAGAAACTCTTCGTTTTTCAAATATAATGCCGCATTATATCCAGTTTAATCCGAACGAACAAATCTATCAAAAAATACAATAAAAGCGTATGAAATCCTCTGTTTGGATTTCATACGCTTTTTATTTCGCATTCGTTTGTATCATAATTAGGCACATATCATCTGATTGCTTTTTCTTCTGTTCTTCCTTATAAAACCCTTCTATCTCTTCTTCTAAATCTCCCCATTTTCTTTCTGTAAAAGCACGTAATTTCTCTTCAGACTCAAATTCATCATTTGCAATTGCTTCAAGCACACCATCTGTAAATAATAATATTTGAGCGTTCTTCTCAAAAGGTATAACTGTTTTTTCAACTTTTATTTCATCAAAAAATCCTACCGCACAACTCCCGCGATTTAGTTCCACTACATTCGCTTCATCGACTAAAACGTATCCAGAAGGATGTCCTGCATTTACATATTCAATTGTTCTCTTTTCTGTATCAACTACTAAGTATATCGCTGTAAAATAATATGGAATATTGTCATTCTCATTATGTAAAAGAGTCATATATTTATTTAAGTCTTTAATGACAAGTTCTGGATCGATTAAAGATTTAATCGTTTCACGTAATACAGACGAAATAAACATACAAACTAATGAAGCAGATATACCATGTCCCATCACATCTAATAATATAATACCGTAGCGGTTTTCATCGATTTTATACCAATAATACATATCTCCAGCTAGTTTGAATGAAGGTAAATAGCTTGCTTCAATTTTTATATGATCTTCTCTTAATGGGCTACTTAATAAGTTTCTTTGTACTTGTGTAGCTAAATCCAATTCATTACGAAGGTTTTCTTCTTGTTCTTTATGCCAATTTAATTCCGATTTCAAGCGTAATGCTACACGCATACGCGCTAACAATTCAACTTTATTTATCGGTTTCGTAATATAATCCATTGCGCCTATATCAAGCGCTTCAGCTAATTTATTCGCATCTTCTAAAGCTGTTACAAAAATAATAGGAATATCTTTACACTTCTCCTCATTTTGTAATCGCCTACAAACTTCAAGTCCATCAATTTCAGGCATCATAATATCTAATAGTATTAAATCAATTTCATTATGCCTGGAAGAATCTTTTCCAAATTGAATGTATTCGAAAAGCTCTTGTGCAGAATTAAGCGATACAAGATCCTGATATCCGGCTTGTTTTAAAATTTTTTCAATTACAAAGATGTTAACCGGATTATCATCGACAATTAAAATGGACACAAGTTATTTCCCCTTTTCTTATATAAAATGTAAATCTATGATCATTTTCTATTTTTCTAGTATTACATACTCAGTTACAAAATGAAAATTTCCTACTCAAACATATTTATACAGCAAAAGAACAAACCCCCTAGAAATGAGAGTTTGTTCTTTCACTCTATAAATTAATTTAACACCATTGCTTTGTCACTTAAAAGACGATCTAATTCTTCCATATGATTTGTTTCATCTGCGATCATATCTTCTAACTTTACAACTAACTCTGTCATATTTAATTTCGCTGCCTGTTCTTTTCTCGTTTCATAACGCTTAATTGTTTCATATTCTGACTTCCTAGCTTCTTCTAACATTTCTCTAACATCTTCTACTTGTTTCACTGGTAAAGGGATCGTAGTAGGTGTACCACCTAACGTCTTAATTTTCTCCGCTAAATATAGGGCATGTCCTTGTTCATCACTAATTTCAGACTCAAAGAAAGGTTTTAACACTTGTCTATATATACCAGAAACTGTAGCTGCATTATGGTTATACATAATAATTGCTGCGTATTCTCCTGCTAAATCTTCATTCAATCCTTCAATTAGTTCTTTCACATCGTGTGACATTTTTATATCTCCTCCTATACTTAATAACTACCCCTTTTCTCATGTTTTAAACATAATTATTTAAAATTTTTTATGTATCTAAAAACGCTGCTTGCTTCAATTTACTTATCGCTTGTCTTTTAATACGAGAAACGTGCATTTGTGAAATACCTAATCGTTCCCCTGTATCCTTTTGATTTAAATTTTCACCAAATATATAATGAATAACACTCTTTTCCGTATCATTTAATACGTTAAAAATATCATTTAAAACGAGACGTCTTTCTGTCTCTTCATATCCTTGCTCTACTTCACCTACAGATTCAATTCTCGCTACCGAACTTCCATCAGATGAATTTTCAACTACATCATCTAAGGAAGATACTCGATAATTATTTTTCGCATCCATAATTTCTAGCACTTCCTCTTCGGATAGTCCTAAGTGATCTGCAATCTCTATAATCTTCGGTGAACGTTGTAGATGATCTGTTAGCTCCTCTATCGCAAGTTTAATCTTCCCGCCTAAATCTTTAATCCGCCTTGGAACATGAATACCCCAAGTTTTATCACGTAAATACTTCTTTATTTCCCCTACTATCGTAGGTATGGCAAACGGCTCAAAAGCATTTCCTATCGAATAATCATACCTTCTTATTGCGCCTAAGAGCCCTAACATCCCTACTTGTATAATATCCTCATGCATCGGGCCACCTTTTGAATAGCGATATGCAATGGAATGTACGAGATTTTTATAGTGATGAACTAACCTTTCCTGCGCTTCATCACATTGGTTTTGTTGAAATTCTGCAATTAGTTTAATAACGTCTTCTTTAGCAAGATTTGTAGGTTGAGATTGGATTTCCATCATTCTCCACCTGCTCTCTTTGTATATATTTTGTCATTAAAACTGTCATGCCCTCATCATGCATAATTTGTATATCATCCATTAACGTATTAATTAAATATAAACCTAAACCATTTTCCGGCAAATGTTCTACTGGTTTACTAATATCATACGGACCAACTTTCCTTTTTAAGGTGCTAAAATCAAAGCTAACCCCATTATCAGCAACCATAATTTCTAATCGATCTTCATATAGCCCAAAGACAATTGCAATTTCTCCAACGTCTTCTTTGTATGCATGTTGTACAATATTTGTACAAGCTTCACTAATAGCAATTTTCATGTCTTCTATATCGTCATAAGCAAAGCCCATTCGATTCGCAACACCAGCCATTGTTAAACGAATAATAGCCACATATTCTGCTTTTGCAGGAATTTTCATTTCTATCTTTTCAAATCTCTCCATCATCCCTAGTCACCTTCTTTCTACTTTTTCAAAATCGGAATTCAAATTTAATATTTCTGTTAGCCCTGTAATATCAAACAATCTTTTTAGTCGTTTAGATACGCCAATAAACTCTAGCTTTCCATCATTTTTCTTAATTGCTTTTAAAAGAGCTATAAACACGCCTAAACCTGTACTATCCATATAATCTACCTTATTAAAATCTACTATAATATAAACCTCTTTTTCGCTTGCAATGGGCATCATCTTATTTTTCAAATCTGATGCCGTATATGCATCAATTTCACCATTAAGTTGTACTGTATAACCTAAATCATTTTGCAAAATATTTACTGCCAAATTCATCATTTACGCCCCCTTATCTCAAACTACTACTATTTAATTACCCGTAAAAATTAGTTTTAAACATATTTTTTCATTTTAATTATAAAGTGAAACTTTAATCAGTGGGGGTTTTCTTCATCCCCCACTGATTATTAGTTGAACCAATCGGACTTTTATGGGCAGTTGATTCCCCACCTAAATTCTTTGCTTTCGCTGAATTTTGAGGTGGGGGTCTTACTGCCCATTAAAGCGGGATAAATAAATTTTCTACACCTTTCTCGGCTTAACACTTAAATCGTACTAATAAATGTTTAAAACTTATAATTTTGTGTATGTATAATGTATAAACATTATTTTTAGGGGGATGTATCTATGGAAGAGCACAACTTTAAAAAGGGAGATTTTGTTCAATTTTCTTATCGACACGATCATGCTACAAAATTAATTGGTTCCGTTATTAACATACTAAGTAATACAATTGTAGTTGATATAGGTAATAGCGAGGACTTATCTCATATAGAACCAAGGCAGGTCGTAAGAATAAATAATTGTGAAAAAGTAACAATGGTTTAATACATAATAGAAAGTGTAACGTTAATGAGTGGGGGTTCTTCATCCTCCACTCATTTCTATGCAGATTACATGAAAAAAACATCCAAATTAGTTTAATTGGATGCTTTTTTATGTATATTTATCAGTTCATTTACTTTATAGCTATATATAATAAACTTAAGATTACTATTTATTATCATACTTACGCTTTCCGCAGCATTCTAGAAAAGAATGTAACGATTAAAATAAAGACGATTGCACCTAATAAAGCTGGAAGAATAAAGATGCCTCCCCATTCAGGACCCCAATGACCAAATAACGCACTACCTACCCAAGATCCGATTAATCCGGCAATAACGTTACCAACTATACCTAAAGGGAAGTCCTTTCCTGTAATCATTCCAGCTAACGCACCAATAAGTCCACCTACAATACACGTAATAATAAGTCCCATAATTAAACCTCCTATATTATTTTTATAATGGATTTATCAAGCTTTGGTATGTAACCAAAGCTTGATAAACATGTATTATTCTTTATGATCCAATTCATCACTTATCTTTTGTTTCACTTTTCCGACTTTTTCTTTTATCGTTCCCTTCGTTTTTTCCCACTTCCCTTCATTTTTCAACTCTCTATCTTCTGTAATTTCACCAATTCCTTCTTTTACTTCGCCCTTTTTCTTTTCAACCTTACCAGTAATTTGTTCTTTTAGCCCGTTCTCACTCATATTTACAATCTCCTTTTCGTAATAGATTTATAGGATACAAATTTAAATAGAATACATGCATCTTCTTTCTTGTAACCATTCACCGACTCTTTCTAAATCCTTAACGAATAACAAGATTTTTCCTTCATCCAGTTTTTCTTCATAAAAGTTAGCTTCTTCCTCATTAAGTCCTAACTCTTGCATCTTATTTCTTAACTGATCTCCCGTTTTTTGAAAGACGTTAATAATACTTGTCCCAAGTCCCTCCTCTTTTATTCCAATTGTATTCACGTCTGCATTGTCTGCGATTCTATCTGTCCTATCTTTCTCATGTGTTAATACGTAAATATCTTTTTGGTCTATCCCTTTCTTCACTAGATCATTCGCCGCATTCATGACCTCTTTCTCCGTAATAAATTCATATACAAAAGGTTTACTATACTTCGTTTCCATCTTTAACTTCCTCCTCTAAAATGAATTATTTGTTATATTATATGTAGTACACCCATTTTCGAAATGTTAAACATAAAATATGAAAAAAGTTATGTGAATTTTGATTTTAATAGAGAATGAACAACATAATTTAC
The DNA here is from genome assembly GCF_053345335.1 of Bacillus sp. M5A3_1b. Classification (NCBI taxonomy): domain Bacteria; kingdom Bacillati; phylum Bacillota; class Bacilli; order Caryophanales; family Bacillaceae; genus Bacillus; species Bacillus sp. M5A3_1b. The sequence continues at coordinate 64,786 of NZ_JBKEZY010000007.1, forward strand.
CACTTTAAAACATTTTCCCTTACAATAACTACCTTAATTAACAGAAAATTGTTATAATTAAAAGTAAGGAGGGATACTATGAAAAAAATCATATCTATATGCGCTCTAACCGCTCTATCTTTCACTTTAATAGGCTGTGCAAGTACCTCAGCTACAGACAAATCTCCACAAACTAAACAAGAACAGAAAAAAAATGCCTTTCAATTAAACTCCGCAAATATTACAGATATCGAAATACTTCAGACAACCAACAACACTACTTCTAAATCTCAAACAGACAACGAAGAAATGATACAATCAATCGTTTCAGCAGTTCAAAAAGGCAAACCTAAACAAATCACACTAAATCAAAAAAAGAGAGAATCTGCGCATTCTACTATTACCGTTACATATAAAGATGACGCAAAAGAAGAGTTTCTTGTGTGGGTTGATAATAAAGAGCAAGTTACGATTGCTAAAGATGAGAAGAAAGATAAGGTGCAAGGCGTGGTAGTGAACATAAAAGATGTGAAAATGATGAAGGATTTCTTTAAGAAGACATCTTAGAGGATATCTTTTCTTTATATATTAAAAAGGCCCACCTATTTCCGTAGGCGGGCCTTATCTTTATTACACAATAAAAAAGTATACTCTCTTTTCTCTTGAATTTTTATGTAATTATACATATTTACAACAATGAATATAGTAAATTCTAAATTGTAGGCATGCTCTATAAAGCATCCTTTTCCTTTACTCGTTTTAAAAAGGTACCATTTACAAACTCAAAAAATCCCCTCAAAGCGTCAGCTTTAAGGAGATCTCTTCTATCATCTTCTCGCCTCATACAACCGATTTGCTTTATACGAGCAAACTAAATACATAACAATTGCAGCAGGGATAAACAAACATGCAAAACCTCTCATCAATGCAAATGGCGTTTCAAATAAGAATGACCATAGAAATGATACACCTTGCTTATCCCATAGTCCTGGCGTCAAATATAGTTCTTTCGGATTTACAAGTGCTCCTAAATGAATCGTGTCATTAAACATAAATAGGAATACTATCGGCAAATAACAGATCGCTAATTCTAAAAATGTTTTAGATAGACGTTTATACTTCCCCGCTCGTGACATTTGATCTGAGAAAATGTCATCTTCACTTTCTTCATTTATCTTTTTAAAATAGTACGTACCTGACCACCGATTACCAGCTATATGCTCCCAGCCACTATCTTCAAATAACGTGCAGTAATTCATAAATTCACTTTTTCTACTAAATACTCTATGGTCTATTCTAATCGTCGCATCTTCCGGCTCTGTATATCTAAATGTATAACCAAATGTAGTGCTTTCTAGTTGATAGCCTTTCCAAGCCATCTCTTCTAACCATTTTTCCTCTTTCTCAAAGTCTAAAAAGAATTTCAATCTCCACATCATCGTTTCCCCCTAACTATACGTGTAATAAACTCTTTGTAACCTCAATAATGTGCTGCATTCTCATAAAGTCTAAGCGCAATACTTCTTTCCCACGTTCCGTAATGACATACACTTTTCTTCGTTTATCTTCACTTTTTACCGATTCTATTAACCCTTGTTTTAATAAATTTTCAACCGCACCATACAATGTACCCGCTGCGATCTTTACTTGTTGATTACTTAATTCCTCCACCTTTTGCATAATTAAATATCCATGAGCTGGCTCTAATAACGCTAAAAGAACGTAATACGTTGTTTCCGTTAATGGTAAATTTTTATCTCTATTCATAAAGACCTCCAATGTAACGATAAATATATAGCTAAACTATATAGTTCAACTGTATAGTTTGATTTTATACAGTTGAACTGTATATGTCAAATTAAGTTATAAAAAAACAACCTAGATCCAACATGGGATCTAGGTTACTTTTTTACATAAACGTAATCGTCACTAAAGAATATCCTTCTTTCGCATTATACGGCTCAGCTTTATAAGAAACACGGTTTGCCCCTTGCGGATAACCGATTTCCCCAATTACTTTTTTCACATCTTGCAATGCGCCATCCATTGATTGTTTATAAAGGATTTCAATCTTTGGTAACTTTTCGTTATAACGTTGCTGCATTTTATTTTTGAATTCATTATAGTTATTTGCGATGTATTCATTTCCTAAATAATTCAACTTTGTATCTTTTAAAATTTGCTGATATGTAGGAGTTTTCGTACCTCCTGCCGCAATTTTATTTGTTAATGTACTATAATAATTTGTTGTAGCTTGCGGATAGTCCCCGCGGTTCCACACATGATTTCTTGCGATTTGCTCATCTGATAAGTTGAAATAAGAATATGTTACGCGGCCTTGTTCATCGAATGTTGTATCAAGGTGATACCATTTGTTTTCAATTTTCACTAAGTTCCAAGCATGAGGCTGTCCGTCTCCAGTTCCTACTACAAAATGATTCTCAATTCCAGCTTCTTTTAATAATTGATAAGTTAATAGTGCGTAACCTTGGCAAACTGCAGAACGATTTACGAGTGCTTCATATGCTGTGTAAGCTTTATAAGATGTATCATAAGAAACGTGTTTTACGACATAATCATGAATCGCCTTCACTTTTTCATGATCATCCATTCCAACTTGCGTAATCGAAGAAACGATTGCCTTTGCTTGCTTCATTACATATTCCGTTTGTTCTTTCGTTTCACGATATGTAATCTTTAACGTAAACGTATAATTTCCAGGTGATCCAGAAATTCCATATGAAACATTCGACCTATTATAATTTGTATACTCATTTTTACTTGCCACTTCTTTATAGGCGTTGAAAAGTGTCTTCATTACTTCTTCCTGATTACTATTTTTCGTTCTAGCGCAAACACCATGGAGCATGTAAGTAGTACTACCCTAAACTTGACCATACTCCCACGATTACTTTAACCAAGGTTTTCACTAGAACCTTCTACACTATTTAACTGACTCTACTTGTTTCTCTAATTCTCTTCCAAGGAATGTAGCAAGTTCAAGCATACCAAATTGATTCGCTACAGACTCTGCGTCAGAATTATAGTTTGTATTTGTATTAATATCATACGTATAAAGTGAAACTTTAATCAGTGGGGGTTTTGTTCATCCCCACTGATTATTAGTTGAACCAATCGGGCTTTTACGGGCAGTTGATCCCCCACCTAACTTCTTTGCTTTCGCTGAATTTTGAGGTGGGGGTCTTACTGCCCGTTAATGCGGGATAAATTGTTCGATCCGCACTACGAATAAATTCAATACCAGCGACAGTTATTTCATTTTCTTTCAAAAACTCTTTGTATTGTTCAATAATTGGCTCGTGGAAGTCTGATATAATTTCAAATTTTGTTGGTACTTCTTTCTTACTCTCTTCTCCTCGGGCTATTGATAGAGAAAAGGCATTCTTATGAATGCCTTTTCTCTCTTATATATGCTCTTCTTAATTTAGTTTGTGATAAACCACTGGACATTTAATTATGAAAAAGTACCAATAACAAAAAAAGTTAAAAATAATGATACATATCCAAGATACATAAAACGTTTATCGTGTGTTTTAAAATATAACGTAATACACAGTAAAGTGACCAGTAAAAAAACTGCTGTAGACACCATGAACATGAATGTTCCTCCTAAAAAGCTAATTTATTATTCTTTGTCAGTTAAGCACATCTAATTTTTCTAATATTAATGAAAGAATATTTCTTTGATCTACTACAATTGCAGCTTTTCCAGTAGAACCTGATCGCAACTTCTTTTTCCCTTTATTTTCAATTGTTCCTTCTACAACAAAGAATGTAGTATCTTTATTCTTGCTAATAACAGGGTCATGATAAATTTGAACTACACTTCCATAATAAGTTTCCGTCGTTCCCACTTCAAAAGTATATTTAATTTTATCGCCCGATTTAATTTTATTAATCTCTTCTGAATTAATATATAATAATACCCTATTCGCATTTTCATCAGGTGATATTGATAATATCTCTTTATCTTGTTCAATCGTGTCCCCTACTTTAATACGATTCGGCATTTCAATTACACCATCTTTCGGAGCAATAATTAAAGTTTGTTCATAGCTCAAATTCATATTATTAATATCTTGTTGCAACAAAAACAATTGTTTTTTCTTTTCATCAATCTCCTTTGAAATATCCGAGACTTTAGAAATTCTAAGACTTTCAACAGAATCTTGAACATTAGACTCTTGAGTTCTTATATTCTCATTGATAACCTTTTTCTCCAATGCTATTTCCTGGGTCCTATTTTTTATTTGCTCTTGTTTTATTAAAATACTCTTTAGATTCCCCTCAATCTGAGAATCTAATTGATTCACCTTATTCATATTTGCTTCAGTTTCTTGATTAATATTTTCATCCTTAATAATCTTATTTTGTTTAAGAAATCCCTCTTTTTCAATTTTCAAGATATTATTTTGATTTTTTATAGCTTCAATTTCAAATTCCAGATTATTTATAACCTCATCTTTTACATGATTTAGGCCATGAAGGCGAAAGTTAAAATCAGCAATCTTATTTTTATTTTCATTATTTAATAAGTGTTTTTGCTTTAAATAGCTATCTAACTCATTTTTTATACTTCCTTCAACATCTACAGGCAATTTTGATTGGTTCTTTTCAATAACATCTTTAAGAATGTTTAAATCCTTAATTTCCGCATCCAATTTATCTCTATTTTCTTCTAAGTGTTTTTTTTCCTGCTCTAACTGTTTATTAGTTATACCTATTAAAGGATCTCCCCTATGTACTTTTTCGCCTTGTTTAATCTTAATATCATTAATTTCTCCTGATACTTTTGGTTTAACAGCTACTGCAGCCGTAGAAGATTGGATAGTAGCAGACCCTTTAGTTGAGATATCTATTTTACTAAAATAAGACCAAATCAAAGCACTAACTATTATAGCTAGTACTAGATAGATAAATAGCTTAATAAATTTCGGGGGATTTTTCTCAAGCATTTCAACGCTATCAGTCAGCTCTGTTATGTCTCTTATTGGTTGTGACATTTATGTATACTCCTCTTATGCTCCTTTTTATCGGGTGATCTCTAATAATTCTTGTGGTAGCTGATTATTCCACAACACTCTATATAAACCATCTTTATTTATTAATTCTCCATGCTTGCCTTCCTCAACAATTTCTCCTTTGCTCATTACAAATATGTTATCACAATGCATAATTGTACTTAATCGATGAGCAATTGTTATGGTTGTTAGTTTACCTGCTCTATATTCCTTTAAGTTTTCAATTATTTTTCTCTCACTAGTCGAATCCAGATGACTTGTAGCCTCATCTAAAATAAGTACGTCTGCTTCTTTTAATAGAGCACGGGCAATTGATAACCGTTGCCGTTGACCACCAGATACATTAGAAGCATTTTCTTCTAATAATGTGTCATATCGGAGTGGCAAGGAACTAATGAATTCATGGGCATCGGCCAATATACATGCCTCTATTATTTTGTCCATTGTTACCTCTCTATTCAAACCAAATACCAAATTATCAAAAATACTACCACTAAAGAAAAAAGATTCCTGAGCAACATAAGCTATTTTATTTCTTAAACCTGTCCTATTCATATCTTTAATATGATAGTTATCATAATAAATGTTACCTTCGTTTACGTCATAATATCTCATTAATAATTTAGCAATTGTTGTTTTACCTGAACCACTTTCCCCTACAAACCCAACACTATATCCAATTGGGATTTCAAAACTTAAATTATTAAATATATTTTGCCTAGTTCCATATTTAAAAGTTATATTATCCAATCTAATTTTGTGATGAAAAGAAGTAGGTGAAAGTTTTTTATCTTCTTGATCATTCTTTTCTAAATCTAAATCTAAAATCTCAGTCAATCTTTTTGAAGCAACAAAAGCAGATTGTAATGTTGGCTGTAAATCTACTAGGTTTTTTATAGGATCTAAGAAATACACCAATAGTGCATTATATGCAACTAGCTGACCTATTGTCATTTCCCCGTTTAATATAGCAATAGCTCCAACCCATAAAATTACAACACCCCCTACTAATTCCACAATTGTTTTAATAGATTCTTGACTATTTGTAATTAGAAACCGTTTAAAGAATTTCTGCAAAAGACTTATCAATCTTTTTTCAGTTTGAAATTCTGCTTCTTTTTCAGCATTATAGGATTTTATTGTTGATATCCCATTTAGCGATTCTACAATATAAGAAGTTAATTCAGCATTACTTTCCATTTCTTGACGATTAATTTTTTCATAAGAGCTTTGAAACATCCAAATAATAAGGATGTATATAGGTACGTGTAATGCTGTAATGAAAAATAAAGTAGAACTTTGTGTATACAACAAAATAGAGCCAGCTATTACCATGATCGTATCAATCATCACAGTTAAAGTTGTTGTCGCAAGTGCCTCCCTAATTTTAGCAGCATCTTGGAACCTCGAAATAATTTCACCGACTTTTCTTGTTTCAAAAAAGTTCATCGGTAAGGATAAAACATGTTTATAGTAACCAAACATTAACTTTATATCTAACCGACGACTCAAATATAAAATTAAATGCGACCTAAACAACTCTAAAAGAACTTTAAAAATGTATAATACGATGATCCCAATAGAAAGATATGTTAGCGTATGCTTTAAATTCTCAGTAACAATATTATCAATTACAATTTTGAAATAAAAAGCACCCAAAACTCCAAATATGGTTATTAAAATTGATGAAAGAAAAATAGGAATTAAGAGACTTTGTTGATTTTTTAAAAGAAACATAAATCTACTGAATGTATTTTTCTCTTCATCTCTTGATTGAAAAGATTCATTAGGTATTAAAAGAACTAAAACGCCTGTCCAAATCTCATTAAATTCCTTAATATCATATTTAATAATCCCTTCTCCAGGATCAGCAACAATCACTTTACCCTTTTTGGTGATTTCTAAAATAACAACATAATGTAATAACTTCCCATCAATTATGACATGTGCAATAGCGGGTAATGGAATCTCTTTTAAAGATTCTACATTTCCCCTTACTCCTTTAGCAGAAAAACCTAACTTTTCAGCCGCTTGAATTAAACCATAAACATTCGTTCCATTTCTATCAGTTCCAGCATATTCTCTGATTTTGGAGATAGGTATATGTAATCCATAATGTTTAGATACAGTAGAAATACATGCTGCACCGCAATCTTTAATATCGTGTTGTCTCACCCAATGATATTTTTTAAATAAAGACATACTTATTTAAACAACCTCTCATATTTAACTTTTAAATGCATTCTCTCCCACATATGTTAATAAACACAGGAGTTTCAAACTTATTGTACTTAAAGATAACAATAAAATTTGTTAGCCTTTCAAAAATTCCATATCGAAAGGCTTTTTATAAAGAAGAAAAGATTGTACTATTAAGCGCATACAATCTTTTCCTCTTTATAAAAATGTTTATTTTTTCTTCTTTTTCTTTTTTGCTTGACTCTCTTCGTAAGCATCCCACAGTCCAGCACCAGCTCCAACAACTAGTAAGCCACCTGCTACTATTACAGGACCAAGTCCACCATTTGTATCGTACAACTCTTCTTCAGTTAGACTTTTGTACTTTTCTAAAGTAATCGTTTTCATTTTAAGCACTCCTTACTACCTCTTATTTGAAAATCTTTTTACCAACCCATTTTCCGCCTACATAACCTGCTCCAACAACTCCAGCTCCAGCTGTTATTGCACCAGCTACTTTTGTAAAACCAGCAACTCCAGCAATTGCTAAAGGAACCACTCCACCATCAATGTTTTTTAATTCCTCATTACTTAATACTGCTAAATTAGGCATTTCTTTTTTTAATACTGAATTCATAATAATATCTCCTATTCTTAATTTAATTATATTACATTTAAGCAATATGAATTTTATATTAATACACCTTTTAATAAAAATCTACACTTTTTTGAAAAAATTCTTTTTTCTTGATTAAATTACATTATTTTACTTTAGAATACAACAGAACCCACCCACTTACCTACAATGTAACCAATATAAATAAGCAGAGCTCCTGTTAAGATATAAAAACAAGATTTAAAATACATACTCCTTTCAATCGCATCACCAATTTGATGAAACATGTTTGACATAAAGAAAACACCACCTTTTTATAATTATTAGAGTAGAACACACAGAGATGTTATCAGAAAACAACTAACCAATACAATACTTATTGGAATAATTATATATAAAATAATAACAGCGTTCACAAAAATTTAAAATTTATGAAATGAATTACTCTATAGTTAATATTTAGAATTCAAAAGGTTTATTAGGTAAAAAACACGTTATATTACAACTAATTATTTCTATTTAATAAATCCCCTAACCCTTATGACAACGCTTGAGCATACCCTTCTATAAAGTTGAGGAATAATAGGATTATTAAATGATGTATCCTCTCATTCCTACTCTCAATTAACATAATTTTCAAATAAATACTAGTAATTATTATAGTTCCCCGTTATGAATAATGAGATAATTTATGTGTCACTTATATTTGCTTTAACCAAAAAGAGAACTTGTAGTGATTTCTACAAGTTCTTTTTTCCTTTTTATGGAGGATCAGTTTAAAAACTAAAAATAAAAGAACCTCAATAAATGAGGTTCAAAAAATCTACTATTTTAAATTACCTTCGTAAAAAGCAACTCCATTTTGAACATGTTTTAAATACCACGTAATCGTTCCACCACAAACATTTTCAGTAAAACTATTAGCATATACTCCATTTGAGTAATAAAGAGTTCTTTTGAATTTACCATTAGAATACTCATAAGGAATTGAGCATGTTGCTTGCTTCGGAGAGCTCACATCTTTTTGTATATCAGCTGAAGCTGCCCCAATTCCTCCTGTTAATGCAATACCAGTTGCCAATAGCCCTACTACTAATTTCTTAAACATAATAAATCCCCCTTTAATAGTTTTTATAGCTTACAACTCAACTGTATCACTTTTGTAAATTATGTAAATATCTTGAATATGTAGAAATATTTATTTAACTTTTGGTAATATTGGGATTTTATTTTATCAAATAGAAAATAGAGGGAGTTAGAAAAGTATGTAACAATGCATAATAAATCAATCGGATATTATGATATACTCACAAAGAGCTGATACAAAATTTCTTTAGATTGGAAAACTAAAGTCTTATCTACCTAACAGGAAGGCGCCTAATGGCGTCTTTTCTATATTTTCAAAAGGACCTGCTCAATTCATTCTTTAAAACATAAGGTAAAGTGAACCCGTTAAAATCCATGGAATGAACCCTAGTTTTACCCTTTTATCTAAAGGAGGCACTATTGTTATGGGATATGGTGGTAGTTGCGGCGAAGGCTGCGGTTTCGCTGGAGGATTTGCTTTACTAGTTGTATTATTTATTCTATTAATCATTATCGGATGTAGTTGTTTCTGCTAAAAAACTATTAGAAAAGGTACCTTTTCTTTATGTGCCTTATTCATTATCTGGTTCCAAACTATTAACTACATTTTGTTTAGAATGTGGTGAGGTGAAATCATTTAGAGTGGAGAAGCCGGAGATATTTGAAGAGTAGAATAATACTAATTACATATTATAAAGATGTTTATTACTGATGGTAACATTCAAGCATTTCGCCTACCTTTAGAATTGGAATATTGAGTACTTTCATCTATAGGTGCTACTTCACTAGGAAAAATCCGTTCCTCTGTAAATTTACTTTCGAAATAATAGACACGAAATTTCATATAAAATGCAAATAAACAAGGAACGTATTAGTCGGTTCCTTGTTTATTTAGCTAAAGCAGACTTCTTTGGAAAACCCAAATAAAAGTTAAATCAACTCCTATTTAACATTTCCCTTCAGATATATGACAGTAAAGAATACATCATCACGGTGTCAGCAAGCAAAAGTGTATTCTGCATTTCTAAAAACAGTAGATGGCAGATTGTGACCTGCTGAATCTGCTAAGAAAGAATATACAAGCACATCCTTAACATCATCTTTATTTCCACTAATGATGACATCAAGAAAATCTTCTATTTGGAATTCTGGCGTAAACAACACAATCTTAGTTGTTCTGTTTGGTTCTAAAGAAACAAAAGTACGAGAGATTTCAACTAATTCATTTTGAATTGGGAAAGAAATGTTTCGACTTCTCTTAACAGTTACCGTTACATTACTAGTATGACAGCGTGAATCATTGTTTAACATAATGTTGAGAGCAGCTGGAATAATCCCATTTTCAGAAACTGGAACTCGAAACACTCCAGTAGATTTATGAGCCATATAATCACATCCTTTCAAAATAAAATATATTTACAATATATTAGATGCAAGAAACGTTCATTTTGATAGGGACAAATTATATGATTAATATATCTATAATAACCCTCGGTATTACTAAGACAATGATTTAAAAGATTAACAAATATCGTGAGACCCAATCGAATGTATATGAAAAGGAAAAAGAATAAGGCGTCTAAAAAATTACCTATTTTGAGCCAATAATGAGACATTATGTTAATCTTATATGTATAGTTGCACAAAATTGAGAAACTTAAGGAGACAGATTAATTTTATGAGAAAATCATTCATATTACTTACTTTCATTCTAGTATTAGTCAGTGTTACGGCTGCTTGCACACAAGATAAAAAAGATAGTGCCGTTGAAAATGGTCCAATAGAAGAACCAACCGCAAAAAATGAAAATGAAGAATTAATAAATCTTGAAGAAAAAGAAGATATGAGCCGCTTGGAACAAGGTATTTTATTAGTTGGTGAGAGTGTTAAGGGAGGCTATTACTTGACCGCCGTTCAAAATGCATATTTAAATGCTAGTAACGATTCCGTCGTTGTTAATGTCTCTGTAAAAAATGTACGAGGTCAAACGATTGGACTATCAGAATTAAAATATAACCTAAAAGATGAAAAAGCCGGAAAGGCCTATGAAGGAAAGGTGCTTGATCAAACCCCTTCTGATATACAAGTTAAACCAAATGAAACGGTAGAATTAAAAATAGCTTTTGAAGTACCAAGTACCGCAGATGAATATATGTTTTATATTGAAAGCTCTTTAGATCCTCTAGGAGCACACTGGAAAATCGATAAGCTACAATCACAAAAAAACTAAGTCTCAAATAAGCAAAAAGCAATGAAAAATTTGATATAGATACAAATGAATAATATATAAAAGTCCCTCCACCTTAAGGCAAAGGGACTTTCTAACGCCTATTTCAAACTACCAGCAATTTCCGTAAAGATAACTCCAAGCGCATGTGCACCTGCATCTGGGTAGCCTAAACTTCTCTCACCAACTGTACCGGCGCGGCCCATGCGAGCAACGATTTCTTTCGTGTACTCTGCTCCTTTTTCAAAGGCAATTTTCACTATGTTTAAAATATCTGAACACATAAATTCATTTACTTTTTACAAAAATAAAATTGTATTTTTTAGAATTTCAATGTTAATCAATTTGAAACTTTATGAGTTAATTAAATGTGATATTTAAAGAAATAATTTGTGATGAAGTACTCACATGATGGAATTAATGTTAAAAAACAAAAAAACTCTAACTAATTCGTCATGGCGATTTAGTTAGAGTTTTTTTGTTTGAAGTATTCACGAGTATCTACCCTTATCTTTTCAGGTAAAACAATATCAAGTTCTTTATCTAACCATGCAAGAGTCTTTTTACGAAGAAACTCACGCATGTGTTCTTCTGCTTCAAGCATTACTAAGTTAATTGTACAAGAAGAATTGCTAGGCTCACAAGAATTACAAGCTTTGTCTCGATATAGTAGACCATTTTGTACAATATTTTTACATTGAAAAATAGGTTTTGGGCCTTCGACGGCTTCTATTACATCCCAAAAAGAAATATCTTCTGGAGACTTAGCTAACCTGTATCCTCCTTTTACACCTGGGACAGAATTCACAATGTCAGCTTTAGATAATTTACCGAAAACTTTTGAAAGAAATGTTTCAGAAAGTCCTTGAAACTCTGCCAAATCTTTTATTCCAACACTTTCCTTGGAAGGAGCATTGATTAAATAAACTAGGCAATGCAAGGCATATTCAACCCCAACACTATATTGCATATACAAATCACCTGCTTTTTATTTTAAGGGTTATCAAATTGTATCTTAGGACCATTTAGAATTTTAGTCAAATAAAAGAAGGCTCTTTTAGAATAGTATGTATTTCATTTGACAAAAATAATTTCAGAGATTATATTAAAGACAATATTGATCGACGATTAATATTGTCGACAATTAAAACGTAAAAACTTTTAAAAAGGGGAAATACAAATGAACAAAACACTTATTATAAACGCAAATCCGAAAGTGGATGATACATCATCAGTCAGCATTAAGGTTCTTAACCACTTTTTAGTATCTTATAAAGAATTAATTCCTAATAATGAAACGATTGAACAGATTAATTTATACGATGATGTAGTACCAATGATAGATAAAACTGTTTTAAGCGCATGGGAAAAGCAAGGAAATGGACAAAAGTTAACTGATGAAGAACAAAAAGTAATAGAGCGTATGTCCGAAATTTTACAACAATTTAAAAGTGCAAATACGTATGTGATCGTATTACCTTTGCACAACTTTAATATTCCATCAAAGTTAAAAGATTACATGGACAATATCATGATTGCACGTGAAACATTTAAATATACTGAAACTGGATCAGTGGGACTACTTAAAGATGGAAGAAGAATGCTTGTTATACAAGCAAGTGGAGGGATCTATACAAATGATGATTGGTATACAGAAGTGGAATACTCTCATAAATATTTAAAAGCAATGTTTAATTTCCTAGGTATTGAAGATTATCAAATCGTTCGTGCACAAGGAACAGCAGTACTAGATCCAAATGAAGTATTACAAAATGCATATAAAGAAGTTGAAGACGTAGCTTCTAGATTAGGTAACAAATAAATTTTTTCACTGGAAGAATGATGGTTATAAATAAAAACCCCCTCCACCACAAGGCAGAGGGGATCTTCACATTCCTATTTCAAACTACCCGCAATCTCCGTAAAGATAACTCCAAGTGCATGTGCACCTGCATCTGGATAGCCTAAACTTCTCTCGCCAACTGTACCAGCGCGGCCCATGCGAGCAACGATTTCTTTCGTGTACTCTGCTCCTTTAACCGCTGCTTCTGCTCCTTTTTCAAAGGCAGTTTTCATGTCTTCTTCGTTTGAAGCGCTACCTAACCAAGAATCTACACATGGAGCAAGTGCGTCAACAAGTGTTTTATCACCAACTACTGCTCCTCTGCCAAATGATCTTTCACCGATAGATTGTATGCCTTGCAGTGCTGCTTGCAACATTTCAGCGAATTCTTTCACTGTTAGCTCACGTTTTTCGCCAGCTGCTTTACTAGCTGCTCGGAATGCTCCGCCCCAAATTGGACCAGATGCGCCGCCGCAATGTTCCATAATAATCATCGAACAACCGTCAAGGAATGATCCGATCGTTACGTTCTCTTGTTCTACAATAGAATGCCACTCACGTTTTAATTGCTTAAATCCTTTTGCCACACTCATTCCGAAGTCCCCGTCACCAGCGTGCGTGTCTAACTCACAGAACGATACTTCATTTTTAATAATAATGTCGCTCATTTTATCAACGAGATAAACCATATTGTTTAATGTGATGACATTATCTTTTATAACAGCGTGCTCTTCAGCTGTTTCTATTTCAAATGAAACTTCCTTCTCTTCTACATCTTCAAGTACATTCACGTACTCTACACTTTCAACTGGTCCATCTACTTTAAACGCTGGTGTATTACATTCTTTAGATAGTAATGTTTTTAGCTCATCGTCTAGTTTCATTACTGTTAAAGACATACCCGCCATATCAATACTCGTCATATAATTACCGACGAATACTCTATTAATTTTAATGTTTCTAGCAGCTAATTCTCGCGTAACTGCGTTATTAAATAGGTAAAGTTCTTGCAGTGGTGTTCCGCCAAAACCGTTAACTAGAAGCGCAATTTCTTCGCCGTCTTTTACTTCTAAGTCTTTTACAAGATCGTTTGTCATACGGTTCGCTAATTCATCTGCTGATAACATTTTTTCACGTTTAATTCCTGGCTCGCCATGAATACCTACGCCATATTCCATTTCATCTTCCGCAAGTGTGAAAGTAGGTGATCCGCTCGCTGGAACTGTACAAGAAGTTAACGCTAAACCGATTGTACGCACGTTAGCCGCTGCTTTTTCCGCCACAGCTTTCACCGCACCTAAATCCATACCTGCTTCCGCTGCTGCGCCGGCAATTTTATGAACGAGAATAACGCCCGCAACGCCGCGGCGTCCTACTGTATACAAACTATCTTCTACCGCAATATCATCGTCCACTTTTACGTAGTCGACTTCAATTCCATCTTCCGTCGCTAAATGTGCACCGTTTTTGAAATTCATAATATCGCCGCTGTAATTTTTAATAATTAATAACGTACCTTTTTTACTCGCTGTCTCTTTAATTGCTTGATACACCTGAATTTGTGAAGGCGAAGCAAACACATCTCCGCACACTGCCGCATCTAGCATTCCTTTTCCGACTAATCCTGCATGCGCTGGCTCATGACCACTACCGCCGCCACTAATTAACGTTACTTTATTTTCGTTCATTTCTTTCTTCTTAATTACTTTATATTTTTTCAAAAGCTCAAGCTCTGGGTGAGCCATAACCATTCCGTTACACATTTCCATTACTAATGTTTCTGGTTTGTTTATAATCTTTTTCATTGTGATTCTCCCTCAATTCCTTTAATATATTGTGATATATTTGAAATCTTCTTCTTACTACTTATGTTAAAATGAAAGCGTTTTATAGTAAACGGACAAAATGGACAATTTGTCTAAAGACACCGCTCTCATTTATGGATAGGATTTTCATATTAATAACATTCTAGGGATGATTCACATGACCTCTTCTATAATTTCTAAAAAGATAATCGCAAATTCATTGAAGTATTTAATGGAAACAGAATCATTTCATAAAATATCAGTGAGCGATATTATGTTACACTGTCAAATGCGCAGGCAAACTTTTTATTATCATTTTAAAGATAAATTTGAACTATTAAGCTGGATTTATAGAGAAGAAACGAAAGAGAACATTATCGACTTTCTCGACTATGAAACGTGGGAAAACATTTTCGATTTACTATTTGATTACTTTTATGAAAATCAAAAATTTTACCGAAATGCTTTTAAAGTCATTGAGCAAAACTCGTTTAATCACTATTTATTTGAGCATACGAAAAACTTATATATGAAAATTATTGATGAATTATCTGTGAGCTGTGGATTCAGCCTTTCTGACGAGACAAAAAATACGATTGCCTCTTTTTATAGTCACGGCTTCGTTGGAACGATAAAAGATTGGATTGAAAGCAAATGCGAAGTAGATCCGTCCATTATGTCTTCACTCATGAAAAATATGATAAATAATCAATTACTACTATTATTGGAACAATCAGCAAAGTAATTAAAGGGTGGCAAAAGCAATGAAAAAGATTATGAATGATGTACAAAATATCGTTCAAGATATGATGCATGGTTTTTATTTTGAACATAACGACAAAGTAAATTACAACGAAACAAATAACATCATTTATGTAAAAGATATAGAAAAACTGAAGCAAAACGTCGCTATTATAAGCGGTGGTGGTAGCGGACATGAACCTGCTGATATTGGTTATGTAGGAAAAGGTATGCTTACAGCGGCCGTAAACGGCAATATTTTCACTCCGCCTACAGTGGAACAAATTATTACGGCAACTCGCCTCATGCCAAAAAATAAAAGTATTTTATTCATCATCAAAAACTTTAAAGATGACGTAGCAAACTTTCTTGCGGCTGAACAAATTGCTAAAGAAGAAGGAAGAAAAATTGACCATATCATCGTAAATGACGACGTTTCAATTGAAGATGATGCTTCGTTTAATAAAAGAAGACGCGGCGTCGCTGGTACTGTTTTCGTTCAAAAAATACTCGGTGCGGCCGCTCTTGCAGGTCACTCTTTAGACGAACTAACAACACTCGGCCATTCTATCACTGAAAACTTACACACATTAGGGGTCGCACTTTCACCTGCAAACGATCCGGTGAAAGGAAAAGCTTCATTCACATTAAACGACGATGAAGTATTTTACGGCGTCGGCATTCACGGCGAAAAAGGTTACCGTAAAGAAGCACTATCCTCTTCTGAAATATTAGCGATCGAACTAATGAACAAACTAAAAAGCATTTACCGCTGGAGAAAAGGCGACAACTTCGCCATCCTCATTAACGGATTAGGCGCAACTCCACTAATGGAACAATACATTTTCGCAAATGACATTCGCCGTTTATGTGAGCTGGAAGGATTACAGATTACATTCGTAAAAGTTGGTACATTGCTAACTTCTTTAGATATGAAAGGTGTTTCGCTTAGTTTGCTTAAGGTGGAAGATTCTGATTGGGTGAAGTGGTTGAAAGAAAGTACGGAAACTGCTAGTTGGTAATACAAATAAAGTGAAACTTTAATCAGTTGGGGGTTTTGTTCATCCCCACTGATTATCAGCCCTCACCAATCGGACTTTTACGGGCAGATCGATCCCCACCTTGAAATATCCGCTGTGCTTACCCCATTGCTATCAAGTTAAACTCGCACAACGTCAATTAAAGTATAGGTTGTTTCTTGAAATGAATTTTTAAATAACTCAAAATAACAAGCAAAAAGTCCCTTCAAAGTTAAAGGGACTTTTTAGTATGTAGAAATTAGCCTAAACCTAAGATTACATCTCTTGAAAGGGGGCATTTTTATGTTATTCAGGTTTATTGAGGAGCTTTTGTTTGAAGCAACTTTAACCCCATACCAATAAAAATCAGTCCTGTTATCTTATTTAGAATCATTCCTACCTTTTGGTTTCCTCTTAATTTTTTTGTAACATATGAAGAGAAATAAGCAACAAATAAACACCATAATAGTCCAGTTACTGTAAAAGTAAGTCCTAAAATGATAAAAGGCATAGGACCTGAAGCCTTTGTATCTATAAATTGCGGAAGAAACGCAATAAAGAATAAAGAGACTTTTGGATTCGTAAGACTTGTTAAAAGCCCTTGTATATATATTTTTCTAATGTTCAATTTATTGGATGAGGCCTGGAAAGCTACATTTGTCTTATCAAGTGTCATTTTAATCCCTAAATATACAAGATAGATAACACCTATAACCTTAATAGTGTTAAATAGCACAATGGATTTTGTAAGTATAATAGATAAACCAAAAGCAACCAATAACGTATGAACTAAAGAACCAGTAATAATACCAAAAACAGAATACACACCTGCTTTTCTACCTTGTGAAATACTTCTTCCCACAATATACATGGTGTCCGCACCAGGAATTAAATTCAATAAAATTCCTGTTAGTAAAAACACTTCATAATTAATAATACCGTACATTCTAGCACCTCTATCTAATTTTTTGGTGCCCTTATTGATATTAAATTAAATAGACGGAAAAAGAAAGTATTTTCTATTTATTCAATAAAGTTAGTGGATTTTTGAATCTACAAACGAAATCCAGCTATTAAAATATTCAATTACTGAAGAATTCTGCACTCAATATTACAGCAAATTTATATCAAAAATGTAAATTCTCATTTCCCTGGTACTTTCCTTTATTAAGTCTTTTTCTTATGAATAATTCTGCAACAATTAAATTAGGTACCCACGCTAACCAAGCAATAATAGCGTAACTAAGTTCAAACCGCTCTATTCCAAATAGAACGATAAACAACGGTAGCCAAATTCTTAATGTAACTGCTCCAAAGGTTAAAGAATAATTTCTAATCATCCAATTCCGATGCTCTTTAATTTTTTTATTCTTAACTCTATGTAACGCTTCATATGCTGATGTTAGCCAAAATACAGATAACAAACCGAAACCTAGCTTCGCTACCAATCCTCCCGTAGCATAAAAGGATAGATATAGTCCAGAAACGCCTCCTAATAATATACCAACCATATAGATTCTCCCAACTATTCGATGACGGTTGATATTCCTTTCTCTAAATCTAGTGGATAATGTAAAAGGACCAATTACTAATGCTACTATACTAGTTGTAATATGTATAAATAGCATCATATACCAGAACGCACTTAATTTAGATCCAAACATAAGCTTCACTTTTACAAGCCCTGTTTGAAATCCATCCATAATAAAATATTGGACAACAATATAACTAGCTACTAAAAAAGCAAAACAAGTAACTACAAACCAAATTTTCCTGTTCAAATTTTACTGCCTCCTTATTACATGAAGGAATTAGATTATTCATTACTGTTCATTCTAGGGAAAAATAGAAAAGCCTTCTTTACTGATCTATTCGACACATTGTTTTTATAAACCGAATGACTTACATGGAACGACGAATAAAATATATGATATAAGAGCCTTCTTCATACATAAAAACCCTCAAGTATATCGTTCTATACTTGAGGGTTTACTCATCTCTCATTTTCTTACATCAATATTCAGCTCATCTGTAATCTGCTCAAGATGAAAAAATCTTTTTATATAATGGATATCAGACCATTTCTCTTCCCCACCAATAATAAATAATTCTTGCGCATCATACATAAATGAAAAGCTTGGATAGAAACTGTCAGCCTTTATTTCAATCTCACCAGTACGATTACTGATAACCTTACAGTCTGCTGAATAGCTTAATAACGTATAGAGAGAATCTTGTGCTGATTGGAAGAAATACTTCATAAGTGTGGTTATAGTAATGAACACGTTAAAAAAGTTCGTATCCCTTTTCTTATTAGTAAAAACTAGCTCAAAATGGAGTTTATTCTCTTCTAAAAAACCTTCAATAAAGTTTCTACATAAATACGTTTCAAATAACATATACATAGGAAATTTTTTATTTGCACCTATCAATCCTTTAATGATTTCTTCGAATCCTGTATGCTGATTCCAATTTGTTCCCACCCCTATCATAATAGGACGATTTAAATAGATAGGATACGGTGATAATCCTTCATCTTTTAACATATACACTCTTTTTCCATCTGTATGAAGAGCTGGTTGATACTCTTTTAGTACGTATTGGGATAATTGAACATGTAACACATTTACACCTGCCTATCATGTCATACATAAACTATATCTATTAAATTAGAAAAAAGGATGAACCATTCACATTTTACCGTGTTTAAGCGAGGAGAACTAGAATCATTTTATAAACGAAATCGCACAAGGGCATAATCACCTCACTGAAGGATGACAGGTCTTCCAAATAAAGCTGGATAATAAATGAACATCGCACCTACAAATGAACAAACTAAACAAAAAACAGCTTCGTATTTTATGACTAAAGAAGAGTTCGTATCAAGATTTTTGCCCTCTCTTTTTAATATCATTTTAAATAATGCTGTATATAATATTTTATATAATACATACCCAACAATCGCCCCGAGGGTATTCGTAAATACATCATCAATATCTGTAATTCTATTATTTAGTAATTGATTTAACTCAATTGCCAATGAAAAAAAGAATCCCGCACATACGGTGTTTTTCATTTTTCTAAACTGCGGCCAAATAGTCGGTAGTAAAAAACCGAACGGCATAAACAGTACAATGTTTAAAAGATACGTCGTACTACCTGCCGTATCAAATAGAGTCAAATTAATTTGATTTACACGAATCCACGTTTCATATCTACTTATATCCCATACAGTCGCGATTTGCGTCACCTTATACACGAGCGAAAGGTAGAACAGAAAAACATATACCCACAAAAAATGCAGAATAGATATAGCTCTTTTCACTTTAAAATAAAATCCAATTTGAAACACAATACAAAACATAATAGTAAAAAAATAAGTATACAAATAACTCATCAAAACTCCTGTATCCATGTAGAATCCCCTAACTTTACAATTTCATCTATGACTTTGTTGTTTATAGGATAGGAAAAACTTTTAAAATAAAAAGTGGGGTAAACATAAAATTTTTCTTAAATCTTCACATGCAACCTTGTAGTATTTTCATCCATACAGTATATATAAGTTAAAGTCTGACTCAACCAGATATACTTATTCTGACAAGAGGAAAACAGGAAGCATGAATGAAAGGGTACTTGATAAAATAAGAATTCATGATGCGTGGGTGAATACATAATGTTAAAAAAGCTAGAAAATCTAATCACTTCGGCCGCTTTCGAAGAAGCTGAAAAGTTATTTAAAAACAATAGCTTTAAGGACTTCTCAGAAGAAATGCTATATGTTACTTATGAAAACAGCAGTATTACCAATTATAGTTTTATACATTATTTATTAACGAAAAAAGAATCAAGTGAGTTACATGATCTTGCATTTGATTTATTAGTAAATCCTTTATACCATATTGAAGGAGCATATCATTCTGCTTTGTATCATGCTAAAAGATCCGTGGATTTAACAAAGGAAGAAAATGTGGATAGTTTATTGCAATTACTGTTTCTTCATTCCGTACCAGATAAATTAATTTCTGATCAAAAGGCAATTGCAATTTGTAATACAATTTTAGAGCTGGATGCTTTTAATATAATCGCTACAGAAACTATTAAGGAATTATATTAATTAAGGGCGTCGGCATCCACAATGAAAAAAGGGTACCGTAACGAAGTACTGTCCTCTCTGAAATATTAACGATCGAACTAATGAACAAACTTAAAAGTATTTACCACTGGAGAAAAGGTGATAACTTTGCCATCCTTATTAATCGACTCGGCGTAACTACCACCATAATCTCTCCTTTGAGTCGGAGTGGAAATGCAAGGTCACACATGTATTTTAACGGATTCAGTTTACTTTATATTTTTAAGCATTAATTGAGCAGGCCCTTTAAGAAAAAAAGAGCAGAAACCCTAAGTCCCCTTCCTCCTACTTGATAACCACATTTTATGTATTAAGCTGCTATCCAATATTATTGTAGTTCAAATTATTTTTCTGAAAATTCATAACCGTACACTTCATTAAGTTTACATTTATTGACAAGGTAATCTTATCAAAAAAAAACATAAAAAACTATACTTGTAATAAATACCTATTAAACTTAAAATTTGGTTGTACAGTAAAAAATTACAAGGGGATGAATTAATTGAAAAGATTTATTAAACCACTTCTAATCGCTTCAGCATTTGCTTTAGGGATTACAACAATTGCACCTGAGAAGGGGTTTGCAGAAGTATCTAATTATGAAAATAAAATTGAAAGCACTTACGAATTAGAGTACAATAACGATGTTTCATTTGAAAATAATTTTGAAGTGAAGGATTACAGTGAGTTAGAGCAATCTAATCTACAAGGTACTGAAGGTCTTCCTGAACATGGCGTACAGTATGCACTACCTTTAATTCCAGTTGCTATTGCTGCGATTATGCGCCTTGTTCCAGTGGCATTAAAAGCTGGATCTAGACATATTAATATGTCTAAGTTTACTCAAAGGGTATCAGGTCAACTATTTAAAGATCCTAAATCAGGATGGTCTATTTCTAAAGAAAGGTCTGGTAACCCTCATGGAGGAAGTGCATGGAAGTTGATAAGTCCAAAAGGAAAAAAGGAAGCTACTTTAGATAGTAAAGGAAAGGTTCTTAGATAAAAAATGTGTGAAATCAAAGATTTGTTTCAAAAGTTAATTGAAGAATATTATGAGAAAGAAGATACCGATTTTTACGTTGTAGATACTTTTCCAAAAATAGTAAAGAGTGAAAAGTATTTTGATTTTGAAGAGAATATATTGCTACAGAATAAATATAACATTTTAAACAAAAGTGTTTTAGCTTTAAGTAAGTTATATTTATATGATGAGAATATTTACATTTTGGATAATGTAGAATCCCTAAATTATAGCAAATACACAAAATCTATAACTGAATTTAATGATGATGTGTTGAAATTTTTACCGTGTACAGAAGTAGATAAGCTCATATTAGTATTTTCTGATTTAAAAATAGGCGTAATAATTGGTGATGGTTGTTTTGCCTATGTAAGTTTTGAATCGAAAGATTTAAAACTAGTTGAGCAACTTTGTATATCTGAAGGCTTATTTGTAGCACACACTAAAGACCCTGACAGAAATTAAAAAAGGAATGCTGGTATTAATATCAGCATTCTTTTTTAATTTGAATATTTTATGTATATTCGAAAATATTAGATGAATTTAAATTCCTGCGAATGGCAGCCAATTTAATATTATTGTCCTGCTACTTCTTGCCGTTGACAAACATACTATATAACAGCAAACGAAGAAAAAACAAGCCCTATTACTAGAGCATCTCATTCAGATTTAAAAGAATCTACATATACCTTCTCCCCTTAAAATCACTAAAACCCATTTACAAATCTATAAAAGTAGATATAATATCCTTATGGAACCTTTATTAATTTATAAAGCATTGTCAAATGAAACAAGATGTCAAATTTTATCATGGTTAAAAAATCCAGAAAACCATTTCGACGAAAAACCTTATCTAGAACAAGACCTTAACTTTCAAGTTGGCGTATGTGTAGGAGATATCCAGCTTAAAACTGGCTTAGCTCAATCGGTTATTTCTAGTTATTTATTAACTATGAAAAAAGCAGGCTTACTAGATTCTGACCGAATTGGAAAATGGACCTACTATCGTCGAAATGAAAAAACAATACGAGAGTTTTCTGAATACGTCCAAAACGAATTATAAAATGAAAGCTAATAATCAATCAGCATACTAATTGATTATTAGCTTTCACACATTCTGCTTTTTTACAGGTATTCAATTACTTTTTATAAATTGCACTGCCTATAAAAGCAAGAAACATCGAAAGGAGAATTTTTTTTAATATATCATATCTAGTTATTTAGATATCTGTTATTGTATTTAAGATTACATACTCCTGATAATATTGGCATCCAATCATGCTTATAATAATGCTTCTTTGTTAATAAATTTATTTTCAAAATACTGATACGAATGGGGAGTTTTATAAATGAAAAAAGTAAATCCTTTACTTATTCTGACACTCGCAATAGGTGTGTTCGGAATTATTACTACCGAGATGGGTATTGTCGGCGTATTACCACAAATCACTGAAAAATTCGGAATTTCAACTACACAAGCTGGATTTTTAGTAAGTATATTTGCACTAGTTGTTGCTATTTCTGGTCCATTTTTAATTCTGCTCGTCTCTAGTATGAATCGCAAAATAATTTTATTAACAGCAATTTTTATATTTGTTATTTCAAATTTAATCTACGCTTATACAACACAATTTGAAATCATGCTTATTTTTCGTATTTTACCGGCAGCGCTTCATCCACTCTTCTTTTCAATCGCTCTTGTAACAGCTGCTAAACTTGTCCCTCCAGAAAAGAGCGGTCAAGCAGTTACAAAAGTTTTCATGGGAATTACTGTTGGCTTTGCTTTAGGTGTACCACTAACCTCTTACCTTGCAGACCAATTTTCACTCCAAATGGCTTTCTTATTCGGAGCATTCGTTAACACTGTTGCATTCATTGGAATACTACTCCTACTTCCTTCTATGCCTGTTAAAGAAAAAATGTCTTTCGGCAAACAAATTCGTATACTCGGCAAACCAGGATTATGGTTAAATATTTTAACCGTCACATTCCTTTTTGCAGCCATGTTTTCCGTATACAGCTACTTCGCTGAGTACCTTGCAAAAGTAACTTCCATGAATGGATCTCTCATCAGTATCATGCTATTCATATTTGGTATAGTTATGATTTTAGGTAATCATTTATTTGGTGGTCTCCTACAAAAAAACATAATAAACACTGTAATATCATTCCCTATTCTATATTCTATTGTTTACATATTGGTTTACTATTTAGGTTCCTACCTTGTTCCAATGATTTTTATAGTATTCGTTTGGGGAATCGTACATGCTGGTGGGTTAATTGTTGGTCAAACATGGTTAATAAGTGAAGCTAAAGAAGCACCCGAATTTGGTAACAGTCTATTCGTTTCGTTCTCAAATCTCGGAATTACTTTAGGAACCACTATTGGAGGCTGGTTCATTTCAAACTTAGGTATTCACCAGCTTATTTGGAGCGGCTTTATATTCACACTACTCTCATTTCTATTAATTATAATAAAACTAAAATTTTTCAATTCTAATAGCCAGGCTTCATTATCAAGCTAGTACATTTTCAGTTCCAAATTCGATAAAAAACATTATAAATTCTTCTTATAAGATTTTATTAACTAAAAAGTATAATGCTCAAAGCCTTTAGCCATAATTACGACTAAAGGCTTTTTTGTATATAAAAATAATTCTAAAAGGAGCTAATTTTATGGAACATAATCAAAATGGAGTACTTGCTTTAATTGTTTTGTTTTTAGGATTAGTGTTTTTTGTTAGTGGAATGGTTTATCATTTATGGGGTTCTTTTTAATGGTATGATTGTAATCACTCATAAAAACCCTCAAGTATATCGTTCCCTTATTAATTTCAACGTTTAGACAGATACATAATTCCAAAACTAAACCGTTTATTACAATTATCGATATGGAACATTTCCAAAAACAACTTAACATGGTAAAATAATATTCGGACGGGAGTCCAATATTATTAAAATTAAGATGGTTCAAGTCGGAGAAAGGCACCTTAGGGTGTCTTTTCTTTATTTTCAAAAGGACCTGCTCAATTATTGTGTAAAAAACATAAAGTAAGTTGAATCCATTAAAATACATGAGTGACCCCTTGTTTTCCCCTCTTATTAAAGGAGGAACTATTATGGGATTTGGTGGTAGTTGTAGTAGTGGTTGTGGCGGCGGCTTTGCTTTACTAGTTGTATTGTTTATTTTATTGATCATTGTTGGAGCTTCTTGCTTCTGCTAAAAAACTATCGGAAAAGACACTCTTATATGGGTGTCTTTTCTTTGTAATAAAAAGCTCTCTATAAAGGAAAATTTTCACATCCAAATTAGTGATTTACACAGCACTTTATTCCTTCGCATCCCTCATACTGTAATACCCTAAATTAATAATAATTAAGAAATACCCACCCATAATTCCAGCTGCAAATGTCCACATGTACTCACGGTGTTCAATTTCATACATAATAATCGCTCCGAGTATGGCGGCTGCAAACCGATTCATCATGCCAAGCATTGGTGCTTTTTCTTTTTTTACGATGCTATCTCCGAACTTTTCGATACGCCTTTCTAAAATCCAGGCGCAGTACATACTTACTAAAAGGCCAATGCTTATCCCTACAAACTGGGCTCGAAAAGGTGTCATCAGCCATCCCAATAACATCACGCCTAGCAAACAATATATTTGTATGTTGAATGATCTTAATGCCATACGAATCATGTTATGCTCCTTATCTTTCCTATTAATCCCATCTTTCGGACTTCAAGCTTTCCGATACATCCTTTTTAAAATGGGGGAATTTGATTTTGCTCACCATTAAATAAGCGAGTACGCATGTGCCAAACGCCACAGAAACTGGATTATTTAAGAGGCATAAAATGAGGAGACACATTGCCGCAAATGGAATGGGCATTCCAATGAATGTTGGGAGTTTACTTTGTTGCGTGTTAAATCTTGCAAGCCGAAGCATTCCGCAAATACTATACGCGAGTGCACATATCATCCCGATAGACTGCAAATCTTTTAAAGCGACACTATAGGCAAGAATAGATGGTGCCACACCGAAGGTAACTAAATCCGCAAATGAGTCTAACTCTCCGCCAATTTCCGAAACAGCATCAAGTTTCCGAGCAACCATGCCATCAAACAGATCAAATACCATCCCTGTAATAATGAACATAACTGCACCATACATATCGTGAACGAAAACAGCGTGAATAGCTAAAAGCCCACACACAAAATTTGCTATCGTAATCATATTTGGTATGTAACTCATCACACGCTTCTCCTCCTTTCTACTAATTGCTTCAACTTGCTTCTTACTCATTAGACTCAAGTTCCTTCTGTTTTTCTTCCAATATCACTTTATTTATTTTCGTTAACGTATCAGTCATTTGCTGCAAAGCTCCGATATCAATTTTCGAGAAATATTTCTCAATCAATACATCATCTAACTCGGACAATCTTTCGATATATTTACTACCATTTGGACCGATCGTAAGGAAATACTCCCTTTTATTATTCGGATTAACTTGTTTTGAAATCATCTGTTGCTTTTCCAATTTCGATAAAACTTGGCTCACCGCACTTTTCGTTATATTAAAAGTACTCGCAATGTTATTCGCTGTCGTATTTTCATTTAAATTAATATGAAATAACATGCTCTCTTGCTGCCCAGTAAGACCAAACTCATCCTTTAAATCTTGAAATAGTAAAATGTAAAGTTCCGTGTAGGCTCGATTCATTTCATTAATTACTTCTTTATATGATTTAGTCATAGCGTTCTTCCTCCATGCTGCTCTTTCATCTTATCTAATAGTTTAGTTCACTTAACTAAACTATATTACACCTTTATGTTTGTGTAAAGGGAAATGTCGCTTTATCATTCACAATGAAAAAAAGAAGACATCAATTAAGATGCCTCCTTTTCATACTTAAGACTCCAAACTCTCACCATTCGTCTTAATTACTTCCTTATACCAATCGAAGCTTTTCTTCTTCGATCTTTTTAATGAACCTTTTCCTTCATTATCTTTATCAACGTATATATATCCGTAACGTTTTTTCATTTCTCCAGTAGAAGCACTTACAAGATCAATCGGGCCCCAGCTTGTATAACCGATAATATCTACTCCATCTTGGATTGCTTCGGACATTTCAATCATATGTTTTTGCAAGTAATCAATACGGTATTCATCATTCACTTCGTCTTCACCATTTAATTGATCGATTGCACCGAGACCATTTTCAACGACAAATAAAGGTTTTTGGTAACGATCGTACAGTTGGTTCGCTGTAATACGGAAGCCTTTCGGATCAATTGTCCATCCCCACTCTGATTTTTCAAGATATGGATTTTCAACAGAACCGAATACATTCCCGCTCGTTATACTTTTTAACACTTCTGGATCTGTACTTGTTGCTCGGCTTGAATAGTAGCTAAAGCCAATATAATCAACTGTATGCTCTTTTAAAATTTCCTCGTCTTCTTTTTCCATTTCAATTGTTACATTGTTATCTTTAAAGAATCGTCTTGCGTATCCAGGATATGCTCCTCTTGCTTGTACATCAATGAAGAAGAATGATTCACGGTCTTGTTCCATCGCACGAAGTACATCATCTGGATTACATGTGTACGGATACGTCGCACCTGCCGCAAGCATACAACCGATTTTTGCATCTGGAATGATTTCATGACACGCTTTTACAGCTAACGCACTTGCGACAAGTTGATGATGCGCCGCTTGATACTGAATTTGTTTTTTATTATCACCTTCTTTAAATGCTAGACCTGCTCCCATGAAAGGTAAATGTAAAAGCATATTAATTTCATTAAACGTCATCCAATATTTCACTTTATCTTTATATCTATTAAAAATCGTTTTTGCGTACGTCTCGAAGAAGTTTACAAGCTTTCTACTTCTCCAGCTTCCATACTTTTCTACTAAATGAACAGGTACATCGAAGTGAGCCATCGTAACAACTGGTTCAATACCGTGCTTTAACAGTTCATCAAACAAATTATCATAAAACTGTAATCCTGCTTCATTTGGCTTTTCATCTTCACCACTTGGGAAAATACGCGTCCACGCAATAGACACACGTAACGCTTTAAATCCCATTTCTGCAAATAGAGCAATATCTTCTTTATAACGATGATAAAAATCAATTGCTTCATGTGATGGATAAAACTCTCCTTCTACGGGCGTAAAGGAATGAATATTTCCTTTCATAATATCCCAGCGGTTTTCACCAGTTGGTAATAAATCAACCGTCGTTAATCCTTTTCCGTCTTCTGCATACGCTCCTTCAACTTGATTGGCTGCAGTCGCTCCACCCCATAAAAATCCTTTAGGAAAAATAACTTTAGACATATAGAAAAACTCCTTTATATAAGATTTAACGAGGAAAGGTATTATGCTTCTCAAAGAATACCTTTCTTCGTGTGAACCAATATGAAATATAACTACTATTTAACTCCTAACTCTAATAAAGAATCTCCTGCTTGAATCTTTTCTACTTCTGTTTTTTTGATGCTATATTTATCATAATTTGTAACAACAACTGGTGTTGTCACAATGTAACCCGCCTTTTGGATTTCAGCTATATGAAACTCAATAAGTAATTGTCCTTTTTCTACTCTTGCTCCTTGTTCAATATGAGAAGAGAAAAATTCGCCGTTTAATTTCACAGTATCCATTCCAATATGGATTAAAATTTCAGCACCTGAATCCGCCGTAATTCCTACCGCATGATTCGTCGGGAACAGCGCAGCAATCGTACCTGAAACTGGTGAAAACAACTTTCCTTCTGAAGGCTCAATCGCAACTCCTTCACCTAACGCACCTGATGCAAATGCAGCATCATCAATATTTTGAAGCGGCATAACAGCGCCATGGAAAGGACTAAAGATTACTTCATCATCGTTTGATGCAGCGATTTTATTAATTGTTTCAGTTGTTTCTGTAGATGTTTGTTTTTTCGTAAAACCAAATAAGTAAGTTAGAATAAAACCTACTATTAAAGAAACAACCATCGAAATAATTGCTCCCCAAAATCCAGCTGTAATCCCATCTTTCGGACTAATAAATGTCGGAAGCGTAAATATACCAAGGCCACCTGTCATATAAACTTGTGTACCAAATACGCCAAGTATTGCGCCGCCAGTTCCTCCAGCGATACAGCTCATAATAAACGGCTTTTTTAGCGGAAGTGTAATACCATAAATCGCTGGCTCTGTAACACCGAAAATACCTGAAATAAAAGCTGGAATGCTAAGTGTTTTTGATTTCTTGTCTTTCGTTTTAATCCAAACGCCAAGCACAGCACCAATTTGAGCAAATGAAGCGGCAAATATAAGCGCTAGTATCGGATCAACACCGTTTACCGCTAAATTGTTATAGCCAATCGGAACGACGCCCCAATGAAGGCCAAATATGACAAGTACTTGCCAGAAAGCACCGAGTAAAGCACCCGCTACTAATGGGCTTGCATGATAAACCCAAAGCGTCGCCTGTCCTAAAAACTGCCCTGCCCACGTCGCAATTGGGCCAATAACGAGAAATGTAACTGGTACAACGATTAATAATGTGAAGAATGGTAATAAAAATGTTTTCACAACATCCGGAATCACTTTCTTTAAAGACTGTTCTACTTTTGCTCCAAAATAAGCAGCAAGAATAATTGGAATAACAGATGATGCATAGTTCATTAAAATAACTGGTATGCCTAAAAACGTAATATGAATTGGTGATTCAAACATCGTCCCTGCAAATAACGTATATAATGGCTCACTTGCTTTTAAACCTAATAAAGCCGGATAAACTAAAGCTCCCCCAATTGCCATACCGATGAATGGTGATCCTCCGAATTTCTTACTTGCTGTATATCCAAGGAAAATCGGGAAGAAATAAAATAATGAATCGCCAACTGCATTTAATATTTGATACGTTCCTGACTGTGTACTTAACCAGCCTAACGCTACAAATAGAGCATTAAATCCCTTAATCATCCCTGTTGCAGCTAGCACCCCTAAAATAGGAGTAAAAATGCTAGAAAGAATATCTATAAGACTACTCTTTTTCTTCTCACTCGTATTTTCTTCCTCAGCTTCCTGAAATCCTCCAGCAGCAATAACCGCTTTATACACGTCGGATACATGGTTACCAATTACAACTTGATATTGTCCGCCGCTTTTCATAACAGTCACAACATCTTCCATGTTTTTCAGTACTTCTGTATTTGCTTTCTCCTCATCTTTTAACTGAAATCGTAAACGAGTGATACAATGTACAACGCTATGTATATTTTCTCTCCCGCCAACATTCTTCAGTATGTCTTTTGCTAATTTTTCATACTTCATAGTAATTTCCCCTCCCTACAATCATCCCATTTATTATTTTTTATAAAAGAAAAAACCTAAACTAACCATAACGGCGTGATACATACGAATCACTCCATTACAAGTCAATTTAGGTTTTGCCTGCCAAACAGTAACAATCCCGTTTATTCAATTACATAATTCATTGCGTTTCGTTACACGATGAATGTGCAACGTTACATACACTTTTTCATCTTTTGAAAGATGACTATTATGTGCTTTTTGCAAGTATGCTTCAATCTTTTCTGTACAACAATATGCCTCTTCGTACTTACTTTTTACTTGCTCGTATAAAAAATCATCATCGGCCGAGTTCAATTCCTTCTGCATTAAACGCTGAGCGAAATATCGTAAATGTATTACAAACCGGCTATAATTAAATGAACTTTCATCTAAGTTCATCTTATAGTGGTACTTTACAACATTTAAAATATCTTGGACGATTTTCGTCATCGCTACCGTTTGTTGCATCGCCGGCTCTCCTTGCTGCGCATTCACGAAATGTAGTGCAATTGACCCTGCTTCATCTTCAGAAAGTCTAAACCCAGTCTCTTCTTCAATGATGTTCAAAGCTTGTAGACCAATTTCAAACTCTTTCTGATAGAATCTCTTAATCTCCCAAAGCAAAGTATTTTTGAGATCCATTCCTTCTTTATGCCGAGTTAAGGCGAAACTTAAGTGATCCGTTAATGTAAGATAAATATAATCACTTAAAGTCCCCGGCAAAACAGTCTTAGCAAACTGAATAATTCTCTCTGTAATCTCTAAATTTTCTACAGGAATTTCAGTAAGTAACCTAGCAAGTTTCTCTGACAATTCTTTTGTTTCTAGCACAAAGGTTTTTTCTATCTTAGATTCATCAATCGCATCGCCAACTTTTTTCTGAAATCCCAAACCTCTGCCCATAAGTACAACTTCTGTCTCATTATCCTTCATCGTACAAACAACATTGTTATTTAAGATTTTATGGATTCTCATATTGTTCCGCCTTCTTCTTCTTAAAGTCACAAAAGGTAATAAAAAAACCTAAACTGATTCCAAAAGCTACACTACACCCGTAGCCTCTAGATCAATTTAGGTTTTGCCTGCCGAACAGTAACAATCCTTTTACTTATTAACTTACCTTTATTATACACAAAGAGTAAGCGGTTGCAATGATAAATTATTGAATATTTTTTTACAAAGAAAATACTAACAATCGATCAGCTGTTGCTTACATTCATTACAAGACTAGTTATATACATCATTATATTTTACAATTACTGTAGGTAACGTATACCTTTCACTACATATATCATTCTGAATAATCAAACATAATTATCTATAAAATTCCATATAGACCCATTACTGGTTAAAATGTTATAATTTAATTACCCTACATAGTTACTCATATCCGGAATGAGGAACTAGCGTCTTATTAAGTAATGCGCATAACTCAAATAAAAAAGACACTTGAAAGTGTCTTTTTTATTTATTTTCATAATAATTATCTCTTTTATAAACAAAATCTATTAAACAACGAAGGAGACTATTAAATGGAGAATACTGTATCGAGAGAACTACGTAACATACGTATATGCCTTATCATCTTGATCATTGTCATTGCGTTTTGGGATCGTGAGAAAACTGTGGAAATCACTGACCATGGTAATGACCCTATCGTAAACACCAGCAATATGACCCAAGTTGGCGATAATACATTTGCCTATAAAGACGAATCTAATCAAATTAAAATATTTAAATTTAACCCAGATACAAATGAAATAAAACTAATAAAAGAATTTTATACTAACGAATATGAATGAAATACATGGGACAAAAGGCACCTCAAGGTGTCTTTTTTATTTTCAAAAGGACCTGCTCACGTTTATACGTCAAAACATAAAGTAAATGGAATCCGTTAAAAAACACGAGTGACCCTTTGTTTTCCCCTCTTATTAAAGGAGGAACTGTTATGGGATTTGGTGGTAGTTGCGGCGGAAGCTGCGGTTTTTCTGGAGGATTTGCATTATTAGTTGTGTTATTCATTTTATTAATCATCGTTGGAGCTTCTTGCTTCTGCTAAACAAACTATCGGAAAAGACACTCTTATATGGGTGTCTTTTCTTTATTTTTGCATAAAAAAAGATTATTTATATTCTATCACTAACATCGGATACTTTTTCGCCGACGGCAGACATTTCTTTTTTTAGATTTCCTATTCCCTCTAATATTTTATCATGTCTTTCCTCTTCTTTATAAAGCTTTACACATTCCTTTAGACTATCAGCTTGATATGTATCTAAATACTCCATAAATTTATCAATTATTTTAGTTTCGCAAAATAATTGAGGTAATTGTGTAGAATGAATAAGTTGATCCAACTTATGTGACATTTCTTTCTTTAGTCTTTTTTGTTTATTTAATAAAAAGCACTTGCCTATGAAATAAACATAAATCTTAGTGACTTGTTTAATAATTGGAAAAAACAAAAGAATTAATGCTATGATTACGTTAATTCCTATCAGCATAGGCCATTGACCTGTATTAGTTATAAAAAGTTCTTTTAATATAAGAGTCATAGATATAATTTATTTTAGTGATATAACAATTATTTCTAAAATAACTAAAATGATTACTAGTAAGGCTCCACTTAAAAGAATAGGTCTCTTTGCCCTATTATATTGCCTATTTCATTCTTCATATTCTCCTGCTAGTTGTTTACCTTTTGTTAATACTGCTCTAAGCTGTTCCTTCTCCCCAAACAAGCCCTCCATTATGTTTGCAAAAACTTCAAGTGCAGTAAAAAGAAAGACACCAGGTACAGTGACCTCAAGTTTTAACCTCGAACGAAGTTTAGGTACCCAAAAGAAGTTAATGTATAATGATGGTGCTATTGGTATTATTCCGCAAGAAGTTCGAGAAGAATTTTGGAAAAAAGGCTATAAATGATAGGAGGAATATAACATGAATAGTAAAATGACTAAAGAAGAGCTTATTAAACTTGTAGAGCAAATATGTGATCCTAAATTGCCAGATGAGTTAGGTAGTAAGTATATTGATATCTTAAAAGAGAATGTACCCCACCCAGCTCCAAGTGACTTAATCTTTTGGGATTTTAGAGACTTAACACCTGAAGAAATAGTAGAGATTGCATTGAATTACAAAGAGGAAAAAAAGTAGAATACTATGTCCGTAATAAGGTCGCTCTTTTATGGAGCCTGTTTTATTTTATAACCAGAAAATCTAATCGTTACCATGCCCCTTAAAGAAAAGACACCATAAGGTACCTTTTCTTTAAAAACTAAAAAGTATGAGAAATGGAACCTTTAGCCATAATTACGACTAAGGGCTTTTTGTATGTACATAAAAAAAGGAGCTGACTGTATGGAACATAATAAAAACGGAATGCTTGCTTTAATTGTTTTGTTTGTAGGACTAGCATTTTTTGTTATCGGCATGGTTTATCACTTATGGGGAACAGTTTAAAAACAAATAGTAATCCATTTAGAAGAAATTCAGAAGCAACATCCAGGTCTTCACCTCATTAAACACCAGTAACCATTTTCCTAGTCATGTAACCCCTCCTTATGCTTGAGGGGTTTCCGCTTTAACACAATTATAAAAAAAGGCCCCATCACTGGGGCGCTCCAAAAATAATATAAGTAAATGAATTAAAAAAAATAACAGACAACTAAAATATATACGATTAAAATTATATATTCTATATATATGCAATATTACATAAAAAATTTCATCATTACATGCTATACTAAAACAGGAGTCGACAATCGTTATTTTCTTCTTATTTTTAAAGCAATATGGATATACCTTCTTAACTCATTTGGATTGTACAAGTAAAAGAAGACATCTTACTAGATGTCTTCTTTTCTTATATTTTTATGAATTCCTTTGAGCAGATGCTCTCCAAGCACGAAAAGATGTTGGGTGTCCAGAATGAGCTCTTTGCTTTGCAGCAGCAACAGCTGGTTTTTCTTCAATAGTCGTTGGTTTTTCTTCAATAGTCGTTGGTTTCTCTTCCACAATCGCTGATTTTTCTTCAAGAGTAGTCACAGCAGTTTGTATTTTTTCCAACTGCTCTTTTAAAGCTTGCTGTTCAATCTTTAAATCCGTAAGTAATCGTAAAATCATTTCAGAATTGGCCATAAAGATCCTCCTTCCCCCAATACACAGAATAAAATACAATATGTCATCAGCATAATACCCGTGACAAAAATAAGGTCGTCAACTCTTTTAAAATCTAAGCACTTTTTATTTTTCAAAAGGACCTGCTCAAGTTTATCCGTAAAAACATAAAGTAAATTAAATCCATTAATTAAATGGTCTATATGGAAGGAGGAGTTAATATGGGATATGGCGGTAGTTGTGGTGGAGGCTGTGGTTTCGGCGGCGGATTTGCTTTACTTGTTGTGCTCTTTATCTTATTAATCATCGTAGGAGCTAGTTGTTGGGGCGGCGGATTCGGCTGCTAAGGAGAGGCACTCTTGAGAGTGTCTTTTTTTTGTATTTTTTGATGTAAAACTCCTATCTTCTGTAGATAGAATGTGGAACAGACGGATAAGAACCTTTCGTATTTTCCCACCTAAATACGGCATCCTAATATGATTGATAATTATAAAAATTCTCTCTATTCATATGGTTAATTTTTCTATATTTGTTATAATTATTTTATATAAATAAATTGGAGGTGAAAAAATAATGATACTAATATTACCTATACTGTTATTCTTATTATTTATCCTTTATAAGATTTCTAAAATGGTTAGTAGAACCGTAGCTGTGTTAGTTGATTTTTTATTTTTAGGAGGATTCACTGCTTATTCATTACATAAACTCATATCGGTAAACATAGCTAGTGGGTATGCCGTTTATTTTTGGGATATTATATTTTTTATCCTTTCTTGTGTTCTATATTACATTGTTTTAAATTATCTAGTTATTAACTTCCCTAGAATAGCCGCATTTATTAATTACATTATTTCTTGGATTGGAACATTTTTAGTATATACAACAATCTGTATTATCTTGATAGGAAATTTACCGCATTTATTAAATAATGAGTTTTTCAGTCAGCTCACTAATATTATTATTATTTCTATACTTGCGATCATAACATTTAATATTAGAAAAACCATGTTTGCCAATGAAGAGAGAAATGAAGAAATTTATTAGTTTATTATTAACTACATATCATAGTGTGGTAATAAAAAAGGCATACTAAGGTGCCTTTTTTATTTATTTGAATTGGATTAATCCATAACCTTCTTGTGTATTTGGAAATCCTAGTCGTTGAGAATAAACAATTAGATAGAATTTCACCAGATAAAGAAGTATTTCTATTTCTTGTTTACCTATCATTTTTATTATAAGCGCTATTGCCCCTGTTGCATGAAGTGCGGCCATAGATGTACATCCAATAACCCTCATACCAATTCTGTTGTACACTTCATTTTAAATATCCTACCCTTCCTTTATTTTAGTTTCCATTTGTGCTTTGCTCGTAGCAAGTTTTCTTACACCGTTTTCAGTACATGTAACATTACAAATTGACATAACACTTCATGCACCATATACTGTTAACAACAGTATACTGTCATTAACAGTATAAATCCTAATTCATTCAAGGAGGTATATCCATGAAACATACAGGAAGACATACAGGTGCATTTCTTTTGTTATTTTTAGCAGAAGATGATAACTATGGCGGGCAATTACTGCAAAAGTGCGAGGAAGAACTTCCCGTCAATCCAATCGATAGTGCCATTTTATATCGTACGCTAAAAAAATTAGAAAACGAAGGTGCAATTGAATCTTATGTAAGTACAGATCATCAAGACAAACCGAGAAAGATGTACAAAATTACGCCTGCTGGAAAAGGACAATTGGCAGATTTCCAAATGGATATTGAAGAAAAAATGAAGAACTTATCCTTTTTCATAGACAAATATAAGGAATTAAAGGATTCCGACCATGATTAATGGCGTGATCCTTTACACTTTAGCCATTATGCTTACGGGGATTTCTTTTATGAAGGACCGCACGAAAACGAAAGAAGCTCTAATGAAGTCATGGAAAATGTTTCGCAATCTTCTACCTGCGATGCTTTCCATCATGCTCTTCGTTGGCTTATCGCTTTCTATATTAACACCGTCTTTCATCTCTTCTATTATTGGGGAGCAATCTGGATTGTTAGGTATTATTTATTCAGCGATACTCGGCTCCGTTGCACTTATTCCAAGCTTCGTCGTATTCCCACTTGGTAATACGTTAGTACAACACGGCGCAGGCCTTCCTCAAGTTGCGGCACTTATGTCTACACTCATGTCAGTAGGAATTACAACATTACCGATGGAACAAAAAATATTTGGACGAAGCTTTGCTTACGCACGTAATGCATCTGCATTACTCATGTCACTCCTATTCTCCTACATCATTTGGGTGGTGATGGTATGAAGGAACTAAAAAGATATCGCTTCTTTTTCATCTTACTACTAGGACTCTTTGCCTTAACTTTTATAAATCAATCTTTAGGATGGAGCGCATTACAACTAACAGGAAATAGCATTTTAGATATGTTGTTTCTACTCCCCCCTGTCCTAATATTTGTAGGATTACTTGATCAATGGGTGAAGAAAGAAACGCTCATGAAATACATGGGCGAAAAATCCGGCATATACGGAATCTTATTCTCTCTATTATTAGGCGGCATTGCAGCTGGTCCTCTCTACGTTGCCTTCCCAATTGCAGCACTACTCCTAAAGAAAGGCGCAAGTATTCGGTATATCGTCTTTTTCTTAGGCGTTTGGACAACTGCGAAATTGCCAATTCTCGTGTATGAATTTTCTTCATTTGGAGCTACTTTTACACTCATTCATATTGGTTTCGGGCTAGTATTCTTTTATGTAATGGGGGTTCTTTTTGAGAGGTTTTATGATCAGGGGCAGTTGCTTCGGTATGATGTTACGGAGGAAATGTAATCAAATTGACCATAAAATAGGAATATGATATATTTTCGGTAGAATACTATATAAGTATGACATCAAATAAAATGGCATATAATAAAAGAAGAGATGCGCTAACATCTCTTCCCTAACTGCTACCGTATAGGGTGGTAGTTATTATAAGTTATTTCTTTTTACGAAACCCACCCTTCTGCTTCCTACGGCGCGGAGTGGGTTTTTTGTTGTCCTTATCTAGAAGTTGCTTCCGCAAAAAATACGCTGAAACTTCGCGCACAGTCGCTTTCAGAAACTCTTTTACAAGATCAATCAAAAACTCCATATTATCACCTCCTTTCCTTCCGAATAGAAAGAAGGGATAACCATCCACCCTCACAATATGCAGTTACATATATTCTATCAAATGATTGTAAAGATATTATGTAAACAAAACAGATGAAATTTTACATAGAAAAAAGCCCCTCCCAACTGGGCTTTTTATATACATACTATTACTTCCCAATTGTTCTGAAAAAACCGTCGGTAAATTTATGTTTTAAATATTCAGAATTAATATTAAAATAAAAAATGGGGATAGGGGTATGGGATTTAAAATTTTATACATAACGAGGGAATAGAAATGAAACTACAATTAAAAGCGGATTTAGGGCTACTACTAGTTACATTCTTTTGGGGTGCATCCATCTTACTTACAAAGGTTGGACTTGAAGGCATCGAAGAATACAGCTTAATTGCATTACGATTTATCATCGCCTTTCTTTTATCAGGTTTAATATTTTACAAACATTTATTCAAAATCGATTTTAAAACGGTAAAATATGCATTTATACTCGCTTCTGTCTTATTTATCGTTTACATTTTCGCTACTTTCGGCACAAAGTATACGAGTGTTTCTAATGCTGGTTTCTTACTATGTCTCACAGTCATTTTCATTCCGATATTATCAGCTATATTTTTAAAACACATTCCGGAAAAGAAAGTGATAGTAGGAATCTTTTTAACGATAATTGGAATCGGCTTATTAACATTAACGAGCGAATTCAAGATCGGTAATGGCGATATATTTTGCATATTGTCTGCCTTATTTTATGCGATTCACGTCATCATTACTGGTAGCGTAACGAAACATGTGAACTCCATTGCACTTGGAGTCATACAACTCGGTTTCGTCGGCCTATTTAGTCTTATTTTTTCATTCATTATCGAAACGCCAAAACTGCCTAGCACAACCAACTCATGGCTCATCATCCTAGCCTTAAGCATATTTTGCACCGCAGTCGCTTTCATCGTGCAAGTAATCGCCCAGCAATACACGACGCCTACACATACAGGACTTATTTTCTCATTAGAACCTGTCTTTTCCGCAGGCTTCGCTTTCGTTTTCACAGGTGAAACACTCACTGGAAAAGGATATTTAGGGGCGACACTTATATTAGTGAGTGTTTTGATTGCTGAGGTGGATTTTAAGGGGTTGTTGCGGGTTAATTATAAGAAGAATATGGAATAGTTACTTCGCTAACGTACATAAACATACCCCGAAAATATTCGTTTATATTATTTTCACCCTATTACCTTAATTTTTTTAGATGCTATCTTTGAATAAGGTAGCATCTAAAATATGTTACAAAGAATTATTATATTTATGTAGCCTGCATAGTTAACCTTTTCTACATTACTTACTGCACATAGTCATACAGATTTTTCGCTAACAATAAACAAGTTACTGTAATGAAAAGAGCACGAACATATCCGCTGCCTTTTTTTATAGCAAATTTGGAGCCAACGACTCCTCCAGCAATTTGAGCAATCCCCATTATAAAACCATACGCATAGTTTACTTGCCCCACATACATAAATATTAACAATGCACCAACATTACTTCCTAAATTAAGAAACTTCGCATTACCTGCTGCTTTTAAAAAATCATACCCAATAAATAAAAGAGCAAACATTAAAAACGAACCTGTGCCAGGACCTAGAAATCCATCATAAAAACCAATAGCAAAAATACAAAAGGTAAAAATAATGACGTGTCGACCAGATAATTTCTTATGAGTAGAAATACTACCCCAATCCTTTTTAAATATCGTATAAATAGCGACTGCACCAAGCATTACCAACATCAATGGCTTCAGTACTTCTGGGTTCATTAAATGAACGGTCCATGCACCTACTATAGAGCCTATAAAAGTGATTGGAAATAATTTTAAAGCCGATTTCAAATCAAGATTACCAGAACGATAAAACACAATATTACTAGTTGCACTCCCCATTGTTGATGCTAATTTATTCGTGGCTACTGCACTTGCTGGATTCAGCCCTGTAAATAATAAAGCTGGTAAGGCAATCAATCCACCACCACCTACAACTGAATCAATAAATGCAGCTACAAATCCAAAAACAATCAAAATAATTAATATAGATGGGTCTAAATACAAATCCATACGAGTAGCCTCCCCTTTAGTCACTATTGTAATAGTAACTATCAATTTGCTAAATGTAAAGAGTTATTGTAACGTTGAAATATAAAGTGAAACTTTAATCAGCCCTCACCAATCGGGCTTTTACGGGCAGCCCGACCCCCCACCTAACTTCTTTGCTTCCGCTGAATTTTGAGGTGGGGTCTTACTGCCCGGCAAATAGCGGGATAAAAGCAAACATCGGAGGACGAAAAAAGTGGACTACATCGTACAACAGCTTAAAAAAATTGGTTTTAATGAATATGAAGCTAAATCTTATGTATCTCTTGTTAAACAGGGGCCTGTCACAGCCTACCAAGTGAGTAAGGATTCAGGGGTCCCAAGAGCACGAATTTATGAGATTTTAGGTAACCTTGTAGAAAAAGGAATCGTCATGAAGGAAGAAATAAATGACACCACTCGCTATTCACCTCTACCTGTTGAAATCTTTTTACAGAAAGCTCAATCAGAATGGCAGTCTACTTATGAAGGAATTAGTGATTCATTAAAAAAACTCGAAACTTCCGAGGAAAAAACGGATAATCGCGTGATTACTTTAAAAGACAACAAAACAATCATTAGCTATTGTCAGGCATTAATAAAAAAAGCAGAACACCGTATTGTCATTTCAATGTGGGATGAGATGTATGAAGCGTTAAAAGAGGAACTATATGAGGTAGCTGATAAAGTCACAGTACAAGGTATTACCTTACATGTTGAAAATCCAATTAAAAATCTAGAAGCTCATCGTATCACACCCTATACAGAAACTCTGTCTACAGAACATTGGTTTATTTTATCGATAGATTCTAAAGAGATGATTTATGGACCATCAATTGAAGAGCGTAATATTGCTTTTTATACAGATGACCCCGTTCATATATACTTACTAGAGGATTATGTATGGCATGATGTTTTAGTAAATCGACTTGTCCGACGTAGCCAAGATGATTTGCAGCAATGGATCACTGCAGAGAGAAAATCCTTCTTTATGGGGAAATAAGAAACATATTTAAAGAATCAAAGAATAAAGCATAAGTTAATGAAATGAAACACTTATGCTTTATTTTATTTGCAAAGCGATACTCGATCCTTTTCACTATTTCCCCTCCACAAACCTCCCAAACTCCTTCAAAAACCGCAACTTAAAACTCCCCACAGGCCCATTCCGATGCTTCGCCACATGAATCTCCGTCATCTCTTTCTGCATCGTTTCCTTATCGTAATAATCTTCACGATACATAAGCATAATGACATCCGCATCTTGCTCAATTTGTCCTGTCTCTCTTAAATCAGATAAAAGAGGGCGCTTATCTTGCCGTGCTTCTACGGAACGAGACAATTGCGATAATGCTACTACACAAACATTTAATTCACGCGCTAATACTTTAAGTTTACGAGAAATTTCACTAATCTCTTGAAATCGATTGCCCTTATGCTTCGGATCGCCCGTAATAAGCTGCAAGTAATCTACAATGACTAAAACCTTCTTATCACCGTGCTTCCTCTTTAACTTACGAGTTTGCATCCAAATATCTTGCACCGAAATGCCTGCGTTATCGTAAATCTCAAATGGTAATTCCCCAATCTCCGCAAACGCCTTGCTCACCTTTTCCCAGTCCTCTATCGCAAAACGATGCTTCGGATTTTTCAGCCTACCTCCTGACACTTCACCTACGCAAGACGCCATCCTTTTTAACAATTGCTTACTACTCATCTCTAATGAAAACAATCCTACCGCCGCTCCAGACTTCGCCGCATGTAGTCCGACATTTAGCGCAAACGCAGTCTTCCCCATAGAAGGACGCGCACCAAGAACGACAAAATCACCTTCCTGCAATCCGCACGTCATTTTATTTAGTGATGTATACCCCGTCTCAATACCAGTAATCTCTTTCGCATCTTGATGAAGCTCTTCATATAAATCAACTAGCGCATCCTTCAAATCAAACTCACATACACAATCCTTTTCCTCTAACTCACAAAGTGCCGTAATTGTCTCACCAATAATTTTCTCATTCTTCTCCGCAATAAGACGCTCGCCCATCTTGTGCCCGAGAACACCCGCCTGATACATTTTCCAAGCACCTCGAACAAGCCCCTCATAATAAGAGAAGTTGGCAATTGTAGGCACACCATCCATTAACCCTATAAAATACTCCATTCCCCCGATCCCCTCTAAAAACTTCGGATCTACCCTAGAAATGAACGTCACAAGATCAATCGGTTGCCCCTCTTCTTCCATTTTCCGCATTAACTGAAATATAGACTTGTGCACTGACAGAGAAAAATACTGCTCCGTCAAACGGCACTCCTTAATAAGCTCTCCATCAAGTAATAGAGAACCTAACACCGTCTTTTCCGCCTCCACATTTTGAATACTCATGGCCGCCACCCGCGCTCCGCTAAAAAGCGCTGCAACTCTTCCTCAGACGGTGCATTCTTCTCCCACTCCTCACACCTCGCCAAAAACTCCTCCGTCTCCCCCGTGCTAACAGACGACTCCTTCTTCCTAAAGCTCGCCGTATCCACCTCAACCTCAGATACTTTCGTAAATCCTTTCCCGTGCCACCCTCTCAAAATGCCCTTCACATAAGCAACCGTCCGCTTATTATTCTCAAATGCAATTTGAAGAGCCTTCAGCACAAGCTCCTCTGACAAATCATCCATCCATGCACTCAATTCCTCCACAGTATGAGGAGACAAACTACCAAAATGTTGCTCGTAAAAAGAAAACACGCGACTTCCCGTTTCTTCCTCTATAACCTCTTCTTCCGCCTCTGTCTCCTCACAAACTGGCTCAACATCATCCACAGCCAAATCACTCGGCATACCGAAATGCGCTAAAAGCATCGGAACATTCAGCTCCTCCTCTACGCACTTTTGAAGAAACATATGTACAAACTCCTTATTCTTCACACCCTTAAGCTCACGAAGCACACACTTCTCCACATTCGTATTCGTCACAGGATTATAACGAAGCCAATTCAAAACGAATAACTCCCGCGTATCCGCATCATAAAGAATCTTCCCATAATCAATGAAGCG
The DNA here is from genome assembly GCF_053345335.1 of Bacillus sp. M5A3_1b. Taxonomy (NCBI): domain Bacteria; kingdom Bacillati; phylum Bacillota; class Bacilli; order Caryophanales; family Bacillaceae; genus Bacillus; species Bacillus sp. M5A3_1b. Next base: position 107,305 of record NZ_JBKEZY010000007.1, read on the forward strand.
CTGCACAAGCTTATCAACAGTCTCCCGATTATAACCCGTCTCCATCTCAGCTAACCGCTTTGGAAAAGGAAAAATCCCACACTGCGTCGTCTTCGAACAAGTTAACAAATAAACATAAAAATACCGCTCCTCCGGCGTCAAATCCAAAACAAAATCATCCTGCCAAAAATTCACCTGCACAGTACGATACACCGCCATCCCAATTCCTCCCGTCCTAATTCAAAAATGAAAATTTCCTCTTTGTACTATATATAGGAAGGAGGGCCGGGTTTTTGGCGTGTTATTTCAAATTTTTTTCGACGCCTACTACGGTGTTTGTTGGTGTTTTTGTTTTGTTATGTTTTTTCTTAGTGATTTATTACTTGGTAGGGGCTTGTAAGGGGCTTAGGAGGGGCTAGTTATCGGTTACTTCGATTAGGAAGACTCGATCTGAGAAGCCGCCTCGTTCTTCTGCTTTCTTTTTACGGATGCTGTTGATTTCTTCTAATGTTGCGCCTTCGTGTTCGGCTAGGGCGTTGATTATTTCTAGTAGGTCGGATAGTTCTTCTAGTTTATGTTCTTTTGTTGTTGCTTCTAGATATTCGGTTAGTTCTTCCTCTGTTTTCTTGTAGATTTCTTTTATGTATTCTTCTTCGGGTAGGATTCTTGTTGTAGGTATTTTTCCGTTAGCTTTTATGATTTGTGGGATTTTATTTCGGATTAGTTTGTTGTAGGTTGGCATGTGGGTTTCCTCCGTTTGGTTTTTCTTCTATTATAATGGAAAAGCAGTTTAACTAGGTGTTAAACTGCTTCATTGCTTCTTTTATATAGTTTTCTTCTTCGGTTGTGAAGAGGGTTGGGAATTCGGATAGTGGAAGGTTTGATTTTTGGATTATATCCTCTATATCGCTTTGGGGTGTATCAAGATAATTCGTTACTTCTTCTATTACATTGAAAAATTCCTTCAAGGTAACTTGAACGTCTTGATGACCCGGATCTTTCTCTTCTACCTTATACTTTTTCAACTTCCCTATCACATCCATAAATCGCTGTTCAAACTTTTCTTTTAGTTCCTTATTATTATAAAACGCTCGAACACTATCCGTTGAAAAGTGTTCCTCTAGCCATTCCTTATTTTCTTTCTCCCATATAAAAGTTTGCAAAAACGAAGAAAACAAAGCGACATCCACTCGTTCTTCCTCTTGAAATTTCTTCTTCATCTCATCCATTTGCGAAAGCACCTTCGCAATTCTTTCTTGCTCCGCCAAAAGCAATTCCCTTTGAAAATGCATCTGTCTTAAAAAATCTTTAGTCTCTATATCACGCTGCAATATAATATTTTGAATTTCACCAAGCGAAAAACCGAGATGCTTAAACGATTGAATTTGCTGTAACACATACAAATCATCTTTCGTATATAACCGATGCCCGCCTTCAGTATAATCACTCGGCTTTAATAAATTAATCTTGTCATAATAACGAAGCGTCCGCACCGTAACCTCCCCAACACTTGCAAACTCACTAATCATCCACGCCATATCATCACCTACTCCGCTAACTTCTCTTTCACATACTGAAGCATATGAGAAAAACTCATCTCATTTTGTCTATAATATTGAAACAACCCTAAAACAAGCAATACAAAAGGAACACTCCCTCTATAACGATGTTCATACTCGCTAATACCATCATAAAAGTACTCATATTTTCGTCTTCGTAAAACGATATAAACTGCAATAAACAACAATGCAATCATAACGAAAAATCGCTTTCCCCTTATCTCCACTTCTTGTTTCATCACCTATTCCCCTTCCAATCCGTACTTATCTTCTTTAAATAAAGGAATCCGAATGAAATAACGATATGGTTCATCGCGTATTACTTTCCACGCAACAAAAATCACTTGAACGATCTCAAAGGCAAACACAATCCAAAACAAAACATCACTAATACGCGAACTAATATTAAATAGAAGAAAAATTAATAAATGAAAGTTGAACGCCTTTCGGCAATGATATTTATACACCTCATTTTTACGTGCCAGTGTGATGTACATGAGTAGTGGTGAAAAGATTCCTATTGCAGCTGAAAGTAGTAGCATGATGATGGTGTTTCTTTTTTCTTTTCTGGTGGTTTTCATGAGTGGTTTGGTCCCCCCTTTTTGATTTGTCTTCTTTAGGTTAGGGGGTGACGTTGGGGGAGGTGCAAGGGGATTGTATAGAAAAAATTGATTAATATCAATATAGATAAAATTAGACTTTTACCTTGACAGGGTGGCGGTCGCTAGTGCGAGACCAGTCGGGATCATATGAAAAACCCCTTGATAGTCAAGGGGTTTTCTTTATATGGAAAACTTTTGGCTCTTTTTGAAAGACAAACTTTCTACTGTTTGGTCAAGATTTGATCAATAACTCCTTTTTCGATCAATAGTTAGTTTAAATGAATTTTAATTAATGACCTACATTACCAATAACGCCACTAATTTTGAAATATATGAAATATAATAGAGCAAAAAATAGATTCTCTAAAGATACGAGTATAGCGATTAAGGATTCGTCCCCTTATAGTCTATCAATAAAAAACGCAAAAAAAACTTGAAAAATTAAGTTTTTTACCTTCCTCTACTCTACTGCTCAAAATGATTACATTTCTAAAATCTAAAAAATATCTCATTGATTAAAATTATCCTGATTCCCTACAAAAGTTACTTTATTTTTTTATACTATTGTAAAGAGCATTATACTGTTCAATATCTTTTTTTTGAATGGTATCTAGTATTAACAGCGCATCCTTTTGAAATTCCGGAATATCGATCGGCTTCGATAACCGATCAAACTGTTCTTCACCATGTGAGTATTCATTATTAATCCTTTGCATAAAAGCAACTTGTTGTGACGATTCTCCAAAGAACCTATTTATTCTATCATCATTTTTAATCTTAATATCTGGGTACTTAAAAAACAGATAGCTTTCTAAGAATTTCCGTGCATTGTTAGGAAAATTATAGAAGACATGATAATTCTCCTCACCCTGTACCTCGTTTGCCACTCTATAGATCTGTTCAAAGAGAAAAACAAATTCCGTAACATACTCTCGCATATATTTTGGCATATCTACTAACTTACTATTGGCATTACTCTTATCTGTTAATAATCGTTCAATCATAAAATAATTCTTCCTTCTACTTGCTCTACGAAGGTACTTTAGAAAGTCCATATTGTGAGTAGATATAAAGATTTGTTTATATTTATCTTGATTGATTTCAGAATCAATTAAGCTAAATATAGAAAAAATATTGCTAGAATCCAAGCTACAAATTGGATCATCAATAAAAATTATGTAGTCATCTTTATCACTAGCAGGAATATCTTTTAATTGAGCTAAGAAATAACTAAATGATATTAGCGTTTGTTCTCCCTCACTTAAATTATAAGCAATCTCCCCCTCCCTTTTAATCACAAAAGTACTTTTACTACCTACTTTTTCAACTTCAAGAGTAAGCTCTGGGTGCCCTAAAGAAACCCTAAGATATTCATTAACTTTTTCTGCTGCTTTCAGTTCATCATTTAAAAGAGTTCTTAAATACGCAATGTTGGACTCTATTTCTTTTATACTTTTTTTCACCGTACTTAACTCTTCCTTTTTCTCTTTTAAAAGTTCTCTTTGATGTTCAATTCTCTTTAATTCTTCACCGTATCTTATTTCATCAATGAAGTTTTTAATGTTATTTAATCGCAACTTTCTAACAGCTTCTTCTTTTTTATCAGTTATACTGTTACTATAATCATTATTTTGTTTAATAATGTTATTCATCTCTACTATGCAACTAACTAAAAGTTCCTGCGAATTGTTTAAAGCACTCTTATCAAGACTATACTCATTGTAGATATTATTAAATCTTAGCCTTAGTAAACCTAATATATCATCTAAATCACTCAAGTATTTATTTTTTAGTTCGTTCCATTCATTTATTAAATTTTGATAACCACTTTGAAATTCAATATAAAAATCATTTATATGGTTAGGCACTATATATTCTATTTCATCTCTGTGCCCTTCCATTTGTTTTACTAATTTATTTATTTCTGTTTTATGAGATTCAGCTTCTTTTGTAAAGTGTTCACCTAACTTTTCCCAAAGAAATGTAGTCAGCTCTGAATCACAAAACGCACATCGGTCTCTCTTATTTTTATGATGATCTATCCCTTCTCTAACCCAATTTTGCAAATCCGAGTTATCAAGCAAGTCCTTAATTGATTGACTGGGACTAATGGATTTTCTTAGCCGTTCATTGCTTGCCTCAATATATTCCTCTAGTTTAAATACAGGCTGTTTTATTTCAGCTAGTGAATTTTTATGTTCTTCAACTAAAATTTTCTTCATTCTATCTGATTCATCAACTGATAATTCTTTTGCTAATCTCAATTCAGCTTTAATATCTCTAATATTATAGTCACTTTTAACCCCTATCTTAAATAATGTTGAATCCCTTTTTATATTTCTCGCTCTTTCACGGAGCTTATCATCTAAAGACTTTTCAAGGTCTTCTAGTCCTTTTTTTAAAGTTTCGCACTTACTTATAATCCCTATTTTTTCATTATTACCATTAAGCTTAAGCTTGTTTGACTGTAACTCGATATTAGCTTCTGAAATTTTTCTTTCTGTTTCGACATTTTGTTCTCCTAATATTGCGAAAGGTATAATTTCACCTTCTTTGTTAGAAAGAAAACTTAGATTTTCAGTTTTAAAATCATAATTGTATACACGTAACTTTAGGTCTGAACTAGCTAACTGTAAATGACTTAAAGACCTTTTATCCAATAATTCAACATTAAACTTTCCATCTTCAAAATCTGCATGTAATTTCTTCTGCTCTAAAGACCTAAATATTCTAGACAAAGTGGTTTTACCTGAATAATTTCTTCCGTAAATAATATTAAATGTACCTAGTAATGAACTAACATTTTTGGTCCATTTAAAATCTTTGAATGGTCCAAAACTTTCAATATTTATTTTCTCAATCAAAATAGTACCTTCTTTCAATATATTAATTAAACGTATAATGAATTTACAAACATGTTCAGACCGGATCAAATGTAAAAATGGAATTGTCAACGAAATACATTTGATGCCCTTTCCATTTAATTTACTAAAAAAATTATCCATTGCCTCCATTTAGGATGGGCTTATGATCTTAAGTTCAACTGCATTTAATAAGATATTTTTAATATCCTTGTAATGGTTAGAATAAATATTATTTAATAGTTTCATATTCTCTCTCCCTCACATGGACCTGTAACAAATTTCCTATTTCAGTATACATTATTTAACACATACCTTCCATTTTAAAAAGCGAAAGCTTCCTCGATGAAATCGAGGAAGCTTTCGCTTTTTTCATGTATAATGATTGTACTAATTCTAGGTGGTGTCTCGGATGATTTCTAACCAACAATCTCTTAACCTCAGTCCATTTATGGCGATTTACGATATCGTTGTACCAAAGGATAATATGCTTCGTCAATTCAATGAACTGGTAGACTTTTCTTTTGTTTTAGAAGAACTACAAGATAAATATTGTCTCGATAACGATCGCAACGCAGTGCCCCCTGTTCGTATGTTTAAATACTTATTACTAAAATCTATTTTTGATTTATCAGATGTAGATGTTGTAGAACGCTCAAAATACGATATGTCCTTTAAATATTTCTTAGATATGGCACCAGAAGATACGGTCATTGACCCTAGTTCATTAACGAAGTTCCGCAAGCTTCGTCTAACAGATATAGGTTTACTTGACATGCTCATTCAAAAAACAGTGGAAATTGCACTCGAAAAAAACTTGATTAAAAATAAATCTATTATTGTTGATGCCACGCATACAAAAGCACGCTTCAATCAAAAATCACCGAAAGAATGAAGGAAAAGTTTCCACCAAAAACAATGACAGATGACTTAAGTGACGAACTTGAATATTGTCAAAAAGTGATTGAAACAGTAGAAAAAGAGGAAATCATTCGTGAATATCCAAATGTGAAAGAAAAACTGAATTATTTAAAAGAAATCGTAGAAGATCACCAAGAATACCTTCAATTTTCGCAAGATCCTGATGCACGAATTGGGCATAAAACAGCGGATTCTTCTTTCTTTGGTTATAAAACACATATTGCGATGAATGAAGAACGCATCATTACAGCTGCGGTGATTACAACGGGTGAAAAAAGCGATGGAAAATACCTTCAAACATTGATTGAAAAAACTCGTGAAACAGGGATGGAAATTGATACAGTTATTGGAGATACTGCTTATTCGGAGAAAAATAATATTCAATACGCCAACCAAAATCAATTACAATTAGTATCGAAATTAAACCCTATTGTGACACAAGGACCGCGTCAAAAAGAAGATGAATTTGAGTTTAATAAAGATGCCGGTATGTATGTCTGTAAAGCTGGACATATGACATATGGCTGTTCGTAGAGCACGCACAGGTAAAAAAGGAACAAACAATAATCAAAGTCATACCTACTATTTTGATATTGAAAAATGCAAGGTATGCCCATTCAAAAGTGGGTGTTACAAAGAAGGCGCTAAAAGTAAAACATATTCTGTAACAATAAAATCCACTGAACATAAGGAACAACAAGCATTTCAAGAAAGTGCATATTTTAAAGAAAAGGGGAAAGAGCGTTATAAAATTGAAGCGAAAAATAGTGAACTTAAGCATAGACACGGGTATGATGTGGCATCTTCCTCGGGTCCGATTGGCATGCAACTGCAAGGTGCAATGGCTATATTCGCTGTTAATTTAAAACGAATCCTAACCTTGATGAAAGAAACAAAGTAAAAAAGAATGAAAAGTCGCCTTTCTTGTTTTGCATCTGGTTTATCAACCAAAAAACGTAAATTTTTCAGTGGCCTCGTTTTCAACGAACGTCTTTTTTTACTTATTGTGGAACATACACGTTCCCCATTGATTATGCGCAACGATAATGGAAGCAGCATTTGAAATAATTGCTGGTTTCAGCACCTCTCTCGGATGAACGATACTGGCATTTAAGCTGCCAATATGATAAACATTAATGGCCGTTGGTTGATTTTTAGTATCTAGACAAAGTACGATGAAATACTCTCGATCTACTTCTCCTAAAAACTGCTTCAACAATACATTTGAACCTTCTGGAGATTTAATTCTTCTTTCCTTATAAAGAAGACTCACCTCTTTTACCATTTTTAGGCGAACGATGTTTACTCTTTTTGCTGGTTTGTTTATACCAACAGGTGTTTCCAATAATTCCAGCTGTTTCCCTAGTTTTACTTTATAACATTCCATCTCTTCTTCCTCCAATCATAACGAAAGTGTTGCTCCTCATACTTAAAAGAACAACCCTTCTTGTACTAATTCATGTAAATAATATATACTTATTAGATTGGAGTTTACCTTTAACTTAACAATAAATATTTGTACCTTAATTTATGTATAATCCAGGAGCAACGCTATAATAGTTGACTTACTTTTTCCAATCCCATTTTTTCCATACTACTTGATCCCCGTATTTTTTTTGTACTTCATCTTTTAACATCCATAAGAAATTACATGAGTTTTCAAATTCCTCAGTCAGACAACCTGAAACAAATTGATGACAATTATCGAAAAGTACATGATAGTTTCGGCTCTTTCCCAATTTTTCTATGGCTCTTGCTCCAACATCAGCAAAACCAATTTCCCAATCATGTTTATTGTCATAGGGAATGTAAATTTCATAGTTAAATGTAGTTATATGACTAGTAAATTCTTCAAAGGTATTTTCAATAATTTCTCCTCTTGCATTAAGTGCAATTATTCTGTCATTTCCTATATAAATACCCGAATGTCCACTAATACCAAAACCAATTTCAGTAAAAACTGGAGTACCAAAGCTTGGTCGGATATCTTTTGGTTCGTTAAACCATTTGGATGGTGCATCAATAACCTTATCGACTGACTCTACCGCTTCATCCACAATTTTAAAAGCAATTTTTAATGGTTCCGTAACTACAAAGCCCACCAAATCAAAAAACTCCCTCATCATTTACTTAAACCTCCATTAATTAGATTCTCAAATTCATTTTATTAACACTCTTAGTAAATCAGTTTAAACAGAAGCATCCTCCTTTCTTCCAAATAAAAAAGATAAAATCAACAAGGTTAAATTAGAAAGTTAAAGAGGGACAAGACTAAAAGCCCTATTTACCATTTATACTTTCATATTTTTTTACCGTATTATTGATTTCATCTTATTATTATTGATTAATTTATTTTGCCAACATCTATGGTTGTTATTCTCTTTATAACCAAAATGGAAGTAAGATATACACCCAACAACTTTAAAATTATTAAAATCTTTATAAGTCAAAAATCCCTACCGAGTATCATAAGGAAAGTTTTCATATTCCCCCTTTTTTACATGTACAACTGTTTACATTATTGCTACTGTACAACTCATTTAACTTTTATCTCAAATGATTGAAAGCAAGCTCCTTTTTATCTTAAAGGTTCATTGTTATTTACAATATCGTCCACCGATTGATACATAAGAACAAAGTTAATTTTGACCATAAAATATTCATTAACATATAGAGAAATAGAGCAAAATATCAGAATGATTGGAAGTAATTTTTCTACGGTATTTTGCTCAACAAAAAAATTCATTTAAATTAAAGTATAAATTAAAAAACAAGTCTTTCTAGAACATCGTTCCAAACTTCTTCTTTAATTGTATTACTATTAAAATTGTGCGACGGACTTAATCTACCGGATATACGTAAACCTTCTATATCTTCATATTTGTTTAATATGTACTCAAAATCAAATTTACTTATTACTTTTGATGGGTCACCTAAAGGAATTATTTCAAATGGCAAGATAAATTCCCCATTCCAAATTTCATTCTCTGTTACGTCTTTTGCTTTAGATTTGACAACAAAAGGAACTGTAAATTCTTGTTTTTTAGAATTATAGAGCATACCAAAACTACCTATTAACATATTTTCTGATTTTGTTTTATAACCTTTATTAATACTTTCTTTATCACTTGGCTTAACCGCCCATTTTTTTCCACCAACAGATGCCCAAGCATTGGTAATATTGTAGCTTGAAAAAATATAAATTTTCATATCATCTTCCTCCTTATTAATGTAGTAGTATTTATTATATTTTTAAATTTCAGCTTAGAACAACCTTATTCTAATTACTGTTCGGTTAACCGTAACTAATCTAAACGATGTTTCTAATAATTTCTTACCATTGCTCTAAAAGAGATATATTGTTAGCTGTTATCAGATAAACTATAAGCATTCCATCATCGTTACTGTTATTAAGAACAATAGGAAACTGAACGCTTTCGTTTACTCTCAATAATCCTAAGGTTCTTGATCCAGCCCCTTTATAATTTTTGGTTGAGCAATAATCTTTCACAACATTTATTGTATCTTTCCACCCAGTATCATCATTTAATAGACGTCCGGAAAGATCATTAGGCGATAAAAGATCCACCAACTCCTCAATAAAACAAAGGTTATTTGTATCATCCCTGAGTTCCTTAGTTCTATATCTATCTTTAGCATCTAATCCATGTTTTGTATTCTCAACATAGAGATATCGCGCCCCTTTATGTGGTTGCTTTGGCTTCACGTCATAGTACTTCGGTATATCGGGTATCGTAAATTTAAATTCTGGCCATTTGCTATATAGAATATCTTGTTCTTCATTTTTAGAATCCCCACTGGTTGTCTTTACTTGATAAAGTAATGCACGTTCCATGCAACTTCCATCAGTATTATAGTCTATATGAATAAACATTAAGTCTCCTAGTTCACAACCCTGATGTGTTCCAATACGCTTAATTCGTGGATGACCATGAGTAAAATTTGAAAACATAAATAATTTTTTAGAGGTATATCTATCGTATATACCTTCCCACTCCCTTTTTAAGTCTAAGAAGTTTTTATGCATACTTTTGACTATTGCAGTTTCTTGTGTTGAGCCAGCATTTTTGTAAACAGCGTTAAAATAATCCACTGCTGATAAAAATAATTCAGTCCTCAAATGATCCCTTTTCTTCCGAAATGGGATTTTTTTCATAAAAAATCTAATTGACTTAAACAAATTAACCACTTTAGATACACATCCTTACACCCTTATACTTTTATATCAAGAATTGCAAATTCCACAGTAAGCTGAATTTTACCTGCCCCCAAATTTAATACACTAAAAGTTTTCCCTCCATTATTCTTTGTAATAGACACTGATGAATCATATGTCCCTTTTTAAGCCTGAATATTCACATTTCACTCTCATTAAACATACTTAATTTAACAATATCATATAAAGCTATCGAATTAATATAAATATAAACATAAAAGGAAATACAAAAGGGAGCCTTGCTAATAGCTGCAAAGCTCCTTTATTATAAAATAAACTATCTAATTTAATAGCATTAAATAAAGAATTTATATTACATTTAAATTTCTTTCCAATATTTGTCCTCTGATAACTCTAGCCTGTCTACTATTTGTACCAGAATACATATATGTATAGTAAAGGCTGTAATCATTTTCTTCCTTACCCTTATTCTTATTTTCTAGTATTTTCTCTTCAAGTTGTATTAGTTCATTCTTTAACCTATCGATTTCTACTTCATTTATATTAGTGTATAATTCTACAAATAATGTAAAGAAATTAGATTTTCTAAGCCATATTGAGTCAACAGGTAGGTTCAGCGATTCAATAAATTTAAATGTGCTTATAAATTTTTCTTTAATTTCACTGGCATTAGGAAAATAATCATTAAACTCAATAATACATTTTTCAATTTCTCTATCCCTACTAAAATAACCTTCATGAACTATCGTAGAAAGTATAAGCAATACAAAATGTAAGTCTTCCATTCTACTTATCTTAGATTCGGTTAGAAATGGAAGCTCAGATAAGCTGATTTGTTCTAAAATTTCTTTTGCTACTTCTATAAACTTCCCATCATAAACAGCATTATGAAGCTCAATTTCTGTTAATCCGTATCTTGTAGAATTTATTCTTTTAAATATTTCAATTATTTCTTCACTACTTATGTCTCCAAGGTCCCTTATAACTATATTATATCCCAAAAACTCTCTCTTAGCCGTTTCTGATAGGTCTTTAAATTTAGAAACTATAGTTCCAAATACAGAAGAATCTTCAGTTTCGTTAATATATTGAACTATTGTATTTAATCTTTGCTGTCCATCTACTACTACTTCCTGAGTTTCAATCTTTTGTATATCAATTCCAGATTGAGCTATATAAATTTCTGGAATTGGTAATCCTTGAAGCAATGTATCTATAAAATTTTCTTTATGTTCACTACTCCAGACAAATCTACGTTGAAAAGCTGGTTGTAATATGAGAGTAGGATTCTCCGATGTTAATCTTGTATACAAATCTGATATTTTTTTAGTACTAGGAGTCGCTAATAATTGTTTTGCCATCTTTTTCACCCCAACTTCAATTTATTATAATAACTATCTATATTTATGTAATAATATTTTTCTAAATAATCATAATTTTTATACAATCCACCTGCTACCTTATAATCTCCAACTTCAGATTTACCATAAGATATAGACTTAAAAAATTTAAACCAATCATTCTTTAATAACTCCACTTGGAATGATAATGGAAGTAGATCCGGCCTCATCCAACCTTTAACTAAGTAACGTAGAAAATTTGCATAATCTTTCTTCTCTTCTAGAGAAATAAATTTATATTGAGAATCTAATTGATACTGATAATCACAAATTTTTTCATAATAATAGTCAAAGAGAGCCTCATTAACAAGAACCACATCTATATCAGAATCATAGGTGAACGGAGTATCCTTAATATAACTAAAACCAAATTTTCCTGAACCTACTATAAAAACCTCATGAAAACTTATATCAAAATTGCTCGCAACTCTATTTCTAAATTCAAAATATTCTTGCTCTCTGTCTTTAAACACAAAAGGTATACCATGAAAAAAGTACTTTCTTATGAAGTTAATTTTTGTATCCTTTGTATCAGCATTTATTAGTACATCATTAAATTCACCAATATTCTCCAATGTTTACACCCCAATCCTTTTAACGGTAAATCTTTATTTTTGAAAATTAATAATATTAGATTAATATCACGAAAGAAAAAAAGGTACTTATATATTCTACCATATATTACATAATCCCTGCTATAGTTTAATAGCAAGGATTACCAAAACCTCATTTACTTATGATACGGTTCACAATATCATAAACTAACAATGTCGCAGTTATAGCCAATTTTCTTCAATCATTTCTTGATAAGCCCTAACACCTTCTATTAAAATCCCTGTTCCAGGGACTAGTTTGATTGCCTCAATAATCCCTTCACCTTCCCCCTTAAATATTGCTTATTTCTTATCAGACATAAAACATCTCTCCTTAACTTATCAATTTGCCGGTAATTTTAATACCTCCCAATGCAGCTAACTATGAGTATGTTACCACATAGAGATGAGAAATATATGCCACTTTATACATAATACCTTACAACTACTTACTACAAGAAACTGATTGAACAGCGGTCAAGATTCTGGTCAAGAAATTTCATCTTTCTACGTTACAGGATTTGCATAAAAAAATACAAAACACCCTATAAACCCTTGATACAACTACCTTTCTGCTTGATATTACCGAAATGTAAAATATATGCTTCTTATCTTGACAGGATGAAGATCGCTAGTTCGAGTCCATTCGAGGTCATATTTGCTTGCTATTACTGAATTTCTTAGTAATTCTGACAGTAGTAAAATATAGTGGTTGTTGGCAGACATTCCATGCACCAAAGAGCCTCTTTCTTCTGCTTTCTTTTTACCGATGTTGTTGATATTTCTTCTAGTGTTGTACCCAACGTGTTCGGATAGGGCGTTTATTAGTTCTAGTAGGTCGGATAGTTCTTCTTGTACTTCTTTGCATAGTTCTTTTATGTATTCTTTTTCCTTTAGAATTCTTGTTGTGGGTGTTTTTCCATTGATTTTTATTATTTGTGGGATTTTGTTTCGGATTAGTTTGTTGTAGGCTAGTATGGGGATGCTTTCATTATTTTGATCTTCCATTAATGGTATCACACTCAAATAAAGATATTTTGTATATAAATTTATTATCATTAGTTTTAGAAGATTATTCTTAGGCCAAATTTGAATCTATACATTCATTTTTATTAATATAATTCTCTCTATTAAATGTAATTAAAACTTTTAACTCTCTTATTTAACATTGCCTAAATAACCATCCCTCATTCAAAATTCTTTTGAGATCATACTACATCACAAAACTTTTAAATTACACTAGAAATCATTTAAATATACACGTAGTTAATAAAAAACAAAAATACAGTAAAGTAGAGTGAAATTACAACCGCCCTACTTTACCTAAAACAATATATATAACTATTAAGAATAGAAACCGATCTTTATAATCTACCTGATGTTAGAAAGAGCCCAAACACATTATCTCTATGATAACGAATACTTTCAATTGCAGGCTTAAAAAAATCCTCTTCAGGAATAGAAATTTGCTTTCCATTGTATTTTTGTAAAAAATCACTTTCAATTGCAGGATGTACTCTTAGCGTATAATCATCATTTAATGTGAAGAATCCCTTATCAAATGCCCAGTGAATATCCCTACTTAAAGCTAATCCATTATTAGGGAGGTATGATCCAGTATGACTTTTAGGTCTTATATGTGCAGCTTCTAGATTAAGAAAATTATTACACCTAATAACACTTCCAGTTACTGCGCATTTCCCCTTGTATGCCACCATAGTAAAATCTCTAAAACTAGTAGCATTAAATAAATCTTCAATTTTTGTGTCAGATGTTTCCATTTTTTTAGTAACACTAGTATCTACAACTATTTGTAAGGGTGTTATAGATAATTGATCAATCTTTGCTTCAATCTCATCCAAAATCCCTTCATAAATCGCATGTTTACCACCAATATCACTTTCATCAATAATAGTTTCACACCTTTGATAAAGTGCAGATTCAATGGGTGTTATTCTTTCTAAATAATAAACAGTTTGCCTTGCTTCTTCTATAATTTCATCTTTTTTCATTACAATAATATCTCCTGCTTCAAAAAAATACTGACACATTTCTAAAGCATTATTGGAATAGATTCTATATTCATCTCTAGGTTTTGCAGAGGTACTTCCATTATATTTATCATTATGATAAATATAATTACAATAGATTTTTTCTTTATGTTCTGTGTATAAAGGTATAATCGGTAATAAAGATGAATCATTTTTCACACTTTTAGACAATGGCGGAAAAAAAGAAAGAACCTTCTCATCTTTAGAAATATATATGTACCTTCCTCTAGATGCCTTATCGCCAGGTTTTTTAATACTTCCTAACTCTTGCTGTCCTAATTTTTTCATGTAATATGTCATAGTTTGTACCCCCTGTGTATGTAATTGATTTCACCCTAAGTATAAGCTCCATCCTTTCATAATCATTTAGCATATTTTAACATAAAAAAAAGAAGCCTGTACAAGCTTCTCTAAAAAACTATTTATAATAGTACTTCTATAGCCTCAGCTAATTTCCCTGAGAATTTGGGCGGAACCGCATTTCCAATCATTTTATAATTATCTCCTGCACTAGATATAAACTCATAGTCATCATCAAAGGTCTGTAATCTAGCAGCTTCACGTACAGTAATTGTACGCGCCTGAGTAGAATCAGGATGAATATGTCTTAAACCATCTTTATAAAGATGAGCTGGAATGGTATTACTAGGCTGATCCCATCGTAATACATGATACTTATGAACATTTGAATTTTTCCCTGTAATTTGAGTGTAAAGCTGTTTTAACGCTTCACTAGACGTATATTTATATTGACCACTTTCAATATCTTCAGCTAATAGTTTAAAAATTCCAATGTCCCGTTTACTATGAAATCTCGGTAAATGATTTGGAATTTCATAATTTAAAGAATGTGAAATTTTTTTACCATTAACTTTGATTTCTTTATCTAAAGGTAATAATTTAGGTAAATCTTTAATTGTGTCATTCACCGTTTGAGTAGATTCTTTATATTTTGGAAGATGTTCCACATAGAATGATTTTAGAAGTTTTTGCGCATCTGGATACAAGTCCTTTCTTAGACCGATAATGATTACACGTTTTCTTTTCTGTGGGACACCATATTCCGATAAATCTATTTGTGCATAACTTTTCAAGTCATCAACTATTTCATATCCAGATTGTTCAATGGCATTCTGCATAAGCTCTGTAACAGGTGTACCTCCAGGTTTAGCACTTAATATTCCAGGTACATTCTCAAAGACAAATAATTTCGGTTGATATTTCCTTACAATCTCTAAATAACTCTCGAATAAATAATTTCTATAGTCATCTCTCATACCATTTTCATCACGTATTCTACCCGCTACTGAGTATGCTTGACAAGGAGGACCACCAATTATTAAATCTAATGACTTTCCCTGTAGCAATTTATCTAGTCCTTCATGGGTTCCATAATTCGGATCATTGATCCAACCATTAAATAACTCTTCAGTTCGTTGAATATCGAATCTCAGTACTCTTTTGTCAGCATCTTCTATCTTCCATTTTGTTACTAATCTATTTATAAGATTTTGCACTTGAGGCTTTTCCCATTCTACAGCAGCTACCATGTTAAAATTAGCTTTTTTTTCAAATCCTTCAGAAAGTCCTCCACAACCAGCAAAAATATCTATTAAATTATACTGACTCATCGCTATTCTCCATCTATATTCAAATATTTTTTTAGTTGTATGCCTAAGTGATATCCTAATAATGGGGGCACGGCATTACCAACTTGCTTATATTGTTCTGTTTTGTTACCTGAAAATCTAAAGTCATCTGGAAACGATTGTAATCGAGCATTTTCTCTAACTGTCGGTACCCTATTATATTTATAGTGAAAATGATTCCGATGCCCTGTATCAATAGTCTTGGAAGGCTTTTTGCTATGATAACGAGTCCAAGCTTCATTAAACTTTCTACTCTCTCCTACACCAGGTGGTAAATCTTTATGATTTCCTCCTTCTGGAACTTGAGAGATGACATTGATCACTTCAGGTGTATGCCTTGTCCCTACATGGTTATATAAGTTTTTGGCATACTTTCTCATTTTTTTTTGATACACTGTTTTAGGAATATTTAAATATTCACTAATATCTGTGCCTAAATCCTGTTCGAAATCATGTAAATCACCAATGGCATCTTCACATGTTACATAATTTTCTGGGGTAAGAACCGGTTCTGGAAATTCAAATTCCATACCATTTGACAATCCAACAAAAAATAAACGTTTTCTTATTTGCGGAATTCCATAATCAGGAGCATATAAAACTTTGGAAGTTATTGTATATCCTAAATTTTCAAATTCCTTCATAATAGCTTCCTTTGCTTTTCCTTTATATAAAGTGGCTAAGCCAGGCACATTTTCTAATACAAAAGCTTTAGGCTGAAAAAATGCAACAGCATTTACCATAGCCTCAAACAGCGTATTACGCTCATCATTTTCATTACGTTTTCCAGTCAATGAGAAACCTTGACAAGGAGGACCACCAATTATTAAGTCGATACTTTTATTATCTGTAAGATGCGCCATTTCTAATATAGTAGATCCTTGAAATAGATCTCCATTCATAGCAATAGCCCCATTATGATTTTCCTTAAAACTCTTTAAAGCAGGCTCATTATTATCAATGCCTAGTAAAACATCATAACCTGCATCCATAAATCCCCTTGATAAACCACCGCAACCACAAAACATATCAATAACTGTAGGTTTTTTATTATTCAATATTCTCAACTCCAAATAACAATCCATTTTACATAAATAATTATCGATTAACATACTATTTTTTCTTATATTGTTGCTGATTTGCACTACTTTTAATCCCAATTTCTATTTTTTCATTTAGTTCACCATATTTTACTTCATGCAAAAATAAAGAACCTAGCGAGCGTCTATCGCCAATAGCTAAACGATTCCATTCATAACCTTTAAATAAATCCTTAATCAAAAATATCTCACCAGAATTTAAATTTTCAACTTCTTGAATGGCCAACTTCAAACAATCCATTTTGTTCAGTTCCCCTTTGAAATAAATTAACACTCAACATAAACATATACATATGTTTATAATAGAACAAACGTTTATATAAGTAAAGAAAATAGTAACCTTAAAGAGTATTTTAATACTCTTTAAGGTTACATAATTTTAGAAAAGCTTTCTTCCGAAATTAACCATCTAGTAATTTCGGAAGAAAATTTTTCTAATTTTAGTCCCTACAATTGGATTTTATTAAATAAAAAACTTAACTGAAAGAAATGTTCAATAGATTTAGGTAAAATTTAAGATTTAATTATTAATTACAACTACACTAACCATAATTCATATATTATTAGATCTAAAATCTTAATAATCATTTGTTTGATTATTCCCTAAATTAAAACTTTTTATATTGAAATCATTCCGCTAAATCAATTAAAATAAAATTAAATCTTATAAATAAAAGAGGGACTGATATGCTTTTTACCGATAATCTTGAAACAAAAATCTTCACTTCCCACCAGTACTTTACCTGTGATGAACTTATAATTATTTCAGGATATGTTGGACCAAATCCAGTTCAACGCTTGAGAACACTCCCCATAAATTCAACTGTAATTTATGGAATGTTTGGTAGTGAATCAATATCAAACCGGTTACATGATACATTAATCAACATACATAATCCACCGCATATCAATATTCTATATTCAAATATACCTATTCATTCAAAATGCTATATATGGAGAAATAATGGTAATATTGTATATGCTTTAATAGGTTCAGCAAACTTTAGTACAAATGTTTTAAACATTCCATTTAGGGAAAACTTAGCAGAAACCACTATTGATACCTTTTCTGATTTAAATACGTATTTAAATCAGATTCTATCAAATACTGTGGAGTGTACTTCTGCTACATTTATACCTAAGGATCCCATCCCTCATTCTCTCACAGATACTAGAAATATTTGTAGTATGATTTTATATAATCCAGCTACAGGAGAGGTTCCACTCAGTAGTGGATTAAACTGGGGACATAGCCCTAACGGTCACAACAATCCGGGTGACGGGTATATTCCTATCCGTACAAGCCATATTCGAGCGTATCCACGACTATTTCCCCCTAAACAAGCGCACCCTATTAGAAGTTTAGGTCTTGGTAGGTCGAATAGACAAAATGATTCTATCGAATTAATTTGGGATGATGGTGTACTAATGGATGCTGCTCTTGAAGGATCACAGCCCCTTAACGGTAGACAATACCCCAAAAACTTATGCTCTTTTCCAAACAAAAACGTCTTAGGGGTTTATATTAGAAAAAGGTTAGGTCTTCCACCTAATGCTCTAGTTGCAAGAAATAATCTCTTACAATATGGTAGAGATGATATTCACCTTTCTCTTCTCCAGGATGGAACATTCTATGCAGATTTTTCCGTTTAATAAAGCACAAAATAAACAAGGAATGCTAGCATTCCTTGTTTTAATTTTCATACTCTAGTATTTAGATAACACTCACCTATAATGCATCGTCAACTTCAATATTTTTCAGTTCAATAAGTATCCGACCTTTAACAATCAAATCCTTAGTTTTTATTCCAAATACTGTATTCAATACGTTGTAAAATTTAATAATCCTTATCATTCCCCACTAACTCCCCATACTCCTGACTACTCTGCTCAAGAAATATCATACTCTCCCCACTCCCCTTATAAAAATCCTCCCAACCCCGCTCCCTCAAAATCCCCTTCCAACTCTCACTCTCAACCATCTTCTTAATAACACCATCCCAATAAGCAACCTCTTCCTCCGTCATATCTTTCGGGCCCATAATTCCTTTCCAGTGCTGGAAGATGACGTTGATTCCTTGTTCTTTCCATGTTGGGATTTCTGGTAGTCGGTCTAGTCGTTTTGGTGCGGATACGGCTAGTATTTTTATTTTGCCGGATTTGTATTGTTTTTCGGCTTCGGATAGGGTCATGGTTGCGGCGCCTATTTGTTTGTTCGTTAGGGCGTTTATGATTTTTTCTTTGTTTTCGTAGACGAAGAATTGTAGTTCGGCAGGGTTTATGCCGAATGCTTTGCTTACTTGTACGAATGATAGGTGATCGTCGTTCCCTAGGCCGGGGGCAACGCCGATTTTGAAGTTTTTCTTGTTTTGTTTTAGTTGTTCCATTAGTTGTTTTGCATTTTCTATATTCGAGTCTTTTGATACGACAACGACTTCCCAGTCCGATGCGAGTGTCGCGAGCGGCGTGAAGTCTTTATATGTTAGTTTACTGTGGCCTAGTAGGTTGTTCGTTATGAGTAAGCTTGAGTTAATCGCCAGTACGTGACCGCCTTTTTGTTTCGTATATTTCCATCCGACGTCACCGCTGCCACCGACTTTGTTTGTGACTGTGATTGGTTTTGTGAAGATTTTTTCTTCTGTTAGCGTTTTTTGCATCGCTCGTGCCGTTAAGTCCCATCCTGCTCCTTGAACGTTTGGTGCAACGATTTCTACTTTGTCGATGTTCACTGTATTCGTATGGGATTTTTCCGAAGAACAACCAGCTATTACTCCTGTCATGATCCATATACATAGTAATAATCGCTTTTTCATAGTCCTCGTCCTATGCGATATTTTCGTTCTGGTCGTCCGATAATGCCGTATGTGTACTCTACTGTGCATTCGTTTATCGCTACTAAGTATTCTAAATATCTTCTTGCGGTTGTTCTGGAGGCCCCCATTTGTTCTCCCATTTCTTCTATTGTAATGCCCGCTTCGAATCCTTTTATAATCCCTTTCACTTTTTGCAGCGTTAACGGATCCACACCAGTCGGTAAGTTTTTTATGTCTTGTGTTTGCGAAATGCCGAAGAAGTTATCGATGAGTGCTTGATTTACTTCATTGTTACTATGTAAGAGTTGCTTCTTTCTTTTATAGTCTTCAATTGTGCGAACGAATTTTTCTAGCGTGACCGGTTTTATAAGGTAGTTGCTTACGCCGTTTCGAATTGCTTTTTCTAACATATGGTTTTCATTCGCCGCAGTAACCATAATGACGTCAACGTTTGGAAAGTCAGCATGAATTTTCGGTAGTAAGTCTGTTCCGATTCCGTCTGGTAAATAGTTATCTAATAGAAGCAAATCGATTTCTTCCCTTTGTAGTAGTTCCATCGTTTCTTTTGCGTTCAATGCTTTTCCAATCACTTTTACGTCCTTTATTTTTGATAAAAACTCTTTCTGAATTTGTGCGACGCGGAAATCATCTTCTGCAATTGCAACCTTCAACATATGACCATCCCCCTGTTTGTCATGTACTTTCTCTCAATGTTTTCGGAAGGTAAATTGTAAAAATAGCTCCCCCATTTTTCTCGTTTTGAATTTCAATTGTTCCCCCTAGTAGATCTACCATTTCTTTTACATTTGCTAGTCCGTACCCACGATCATTCCCTTTCGTTGAAAATCCTTTTTGAAAAATGGTCGTGATTTTTTCAGCTGGTATTCCTGCTCCACTATCTATTACTTCAAACACAATGTCGTGCCCAATATCCGTAACAAAGAAGGAAACATTCTTTTCCTCTTGCTCACTCACCGCATCAAACCCATTGTCGATTATGTTTCCAAGAATCGTAATAAGATGCGAAACTTTTATATGATCTGGTAACGGATGAAGCGCACTATCTCCTTCAATATGAAAATCGATTTTCTTTTCAGACGCTGTTCCGATTTTCCCTAATAAAATAGCTTGTACTTTCGCATCATGAATTTGATGGAATAAAATATGGTTTTGGCTTTGATGAATATTAGATTCTTGCTGGATAAATTCAATCGCTTCTTTGTAATGTCCTAACTGAAGTAATCCTGATAAGACGAAAAGTTTATTTGTAAATTCATGTGTTTGAGCGCGTAAGTCCTCGGAATACTTTCTTACCTCAGATATCGTATTAACAAGGTTTTGCAGTTCTGTTTTATCTCTAAAGCTACATACAACTCCTACCGTACTGTTATTTTCAAGTATCGGCGTCCTATTTAAAATAAACACTTTATCTTGAAATACGATTTCTTGATCGTTTTCTAGCACTCTCTCCATATTAAATTCCGGTAAAACTTTTGAAATGTGCTGCTGCATATAATCATCATTCACATGTAGCATCTCTTCTGCCGACGTGTTCATCATCGTAATAAAACCATTTTGATCAATAGCGATAATCCCTTCTTTTATAGATAGTAGTATCGCACTTCGTTCCCGGTATAACGCTGCAATTTCATTCGGTTCTAAACCGAGTGTATCTTTACGAATACTACGCGCTAAAAGAATGCCGCCAACAATTCCAACTAGTAACACCGCTAAAGAAAAGAGTATAATTTCTTTCGTTCTACTCAGTATGTTAGATTCAATACCTTTTATTAAAAACTCTACTGTCACAACGCCTACTACTTGATCGTAGTCTCCGTTATGAACAATAATAGGCGCCTTCGCCATTAAAGCTGGGCCACTTGCACCATTTCCTTCGAGCGTATAGTATCCTCCAAAAGTGAGTGCTTCATAGTTATATGGATTGTTACTTTTTGTTCCAATCAACTCAGAATTAGAATGGGAATACATAACCCCGTAGCGATCTTCCACAATTACATAATCTGCACCAGCTTGCTCGCGAACTTGTTCCGCAATGGATTGAATCGTACTTTTATGCTCGTTGTATTGAAAAGCATCTTTTATAGCTGGCATAAAAGAAAGTGACTTCGCCGTTTGCAGTGCTAGCTGCTCTACTTGACGCTTCGTATCAACGGACTGAATATAAACAAATATTCCTGCTAACAGGAGAACGACAAATAAAATTAACGTAATAATTAAGCTTACTATTTTCGTTTGCAATGATACTTTACTTGATTTCTTCATGCTTCATATCCTTTGATAAAATATTCAAAAATATCAATCTCCTTTTTCTATTATTATGACAAAACTAATAATGAAGCAACTATTAAAACTCTCCATGTACATAAAGTACAAAAAGAATAAAATTGTCATAATATTGAGATTTTATTCTATAAACAGTACAATTCAACTACATTGAACACGCTTTCATAATTATCATTTTATTTATAAGCAAGAGGAGGAATTATTATGGCTCAAGCAAAATCAAACCGAGTCGCCGGCAATATCTTTAAAGGTTCCGTCGGCAATTTAATTGAATGGTACGACTGGTACGTTTACTCTGCTTTCGCTGTTTACTTCTCAGCAGAGTTCTTTCCTAAAGGAGATCCAACGAGTCAGTTACTGAACACAGCAGCTATTTTCGCAGTCGGATTTTTAATGCGCCCTATCGGAAGTTTATTAATGGGACGCTATGCAGATCGGCACGGACGCCGGGCAGCATTAACCCTTTCCATTACGGTTATGGCCGGTGGTTCTTTAATTATCGCCTGTACACCTAGTTACGAAAGTATCGGTATTATGGCGCCAATTATTTTAGTTCTCGCCCGCTTACTGCAAGGATTATCACTCGGCGGAGAGTACGGAACTTCCGCAACATATTTATCTGAAATGGCTAGTAGTGGACGCCGTGGTTTTTATTCAAGTTTTCAATATGTAACGCTCGTTGCTGGGCAAATGGTTGCGTTAGGCGTTCAAATTGTTCTTCAGCAATTACTAAGCGAACCAGATATGAAAGCTTGGGGATGGCGTATTCCATTCATTATTGGTGCGATGGGAGCAGTAGCTGTATTATGGCTTCGACGTACAATGGATGAATCAGAGCAGTTCTCAAATATGGAATCGAAAAACCGCGAAAGCGCAGGAACCGTTCGCGCTCTTATGAAACACCCGAAAGCAGTATTAACAGTAGTCGGCCTAACACTAGGGGGCACTGTTGCATTCTATACGTACACAACATATTTACAAAAGTTCATGGTAAACACAGTCGGTCTCCCGAAAGAAGTTGTAAGCTGGATTAACTTTGCCGCACTACTTATATTCGTTGTACTTCAACCAATTGCAGGGCTATTATCCGATAAAATTGGACGCCGCCCACTATTAATGGCTTTCGGTATTCTCGGAACTTTACTAACAGCACCAATCTTCTTCTTTATGGAAAAAACAACAGAACCAATCGTAGCATTTTTACTCATGATGGTCGGACTTATTATCGTTACTGGTTACACTTCCATTAACGCAATTGTAAAAGCAGAACTCTTCCCAACCGAAATTCGCGCACTCGGCGTAGGTTTACCGTATGCACTAACTGTTGCGATATTTGGCGGAACAGCCGAATTCATCGCTTTATGGCTAAAGAGCATCGGAATGGAGTCACTATTCTACTTTTATGTAGCTGGATGTATCGCGATAAGCTTTATTACGTATTGGCGTATGGATGAGTCATCGAAGACTTCGCAGATTGAGGCGGAGCTTAGTGGTGGAGATAAACTAGCTAATAATAAATCTAGTTAAAATTACGTATTCTATGTTCTTCGTTTACCTGAACTCGATTTGCTTTATCTAAAAAAGCATAATTCATTAATATACAATTTAAAAACCTCTACTTATATGTAGAGGTTTTTGTATGACGAAAAAACACGTAGTTCCATTGTTATTTTACAAACCCCAAATTCTTCCTCATCTTAAAGTGGAACAAATTTATTACTTAGAGTGTCTAATAAGTGTATTTCTAATAGTAGTTGTCCAGATTGGATACAACATATCCCGTTTGACATCTATTTTTATGTATTACAAAAAAAAAGAAAGGACTTATTATTCCCAAAAGTAAAAAATATGTATTGTAATACTTTCACAGGTGAACCATTACAAGTGGAAACAAAAAAGAAACAGCCCAAACCGTGACTTATCAATCATATAAACGTTTTGGATGTCCTTTAACCTGTGAAATTTTAGCTGCAGTAGTATTGTTACCCTATGCCATCTTTAATTGCATTGGTATTTAGAATACTAGACAAAATCCATATATTTTTGAAAGAGGTTGAAAATTTATGTTCGTTTTAAACAAGTTCTTTAACATTTTACATTACAAAAAGATTGTGCCTGTAGTATTACTTTCATGTGTATCACTTATAGGTTGTTCCAATAGTAACACTCAATCTGAACCACCTAAACAAACGAATCAAGCTACTCAAATTAAGCAAGAAAATACAGGTAATCAATCTTTCGCTAAACTTGAAAAAGAATATGATGCTAAGCTTGGTATTTATGCACTGGACACAGGTACAAATCAAACTGTTGCTTATCATTCAGATGATCGTTTTGCATTTGCATCTACATCTAAATCATTAGCTGTGGGCGCTCTTTTACGCAAGAACTCATTAGAAGCTCTTGATCAAAGGATTACGTATACTCATGAAGATCTTTCTAATTATAATCCAATTACTGAAAAGCATGTTGATACAGGACTGACGTTAAAAGAACTTGCAGATGCTTCTGTTCGATATAGTGACAGCACAGCACATAATTTGATTCTTAAACAGTTAGGGGGGCCCTCTGAATTTGAAAAAATCTTGAGAGAAATGGGAGATACTGTTACTACTTCAGAACGATTTGAACCTGAATTAAATGAAGTGCATCCAGGAGAAACACATGATACCAGCACACCAGAAGCGATAGCTAAGACACTTCAATCATTTACATTAGGAACTGCACTTCCAATAGAAAAACGTGAACTATTAGTAGATTGGATGAAGAGAAATACAACTGGAGATAAATTGATTCGTGCGGGCGTACCAAAAGGATGGGAAGTAGCTGATAAAACAGGCGCGGGATCTTACGGAACAAGAAATGATATCGCAATTATTTGGCCACCAAATAAAAAGCCGATTGTTCTTGCTATACTTTCTAATCATGATAAAGAAGATGCTAAATACGATGATAAACTTATTGCAGACGCAACCAAGGTCGTGTTAAATACCTTAAAAGCTACGGAATAAATGATAATAGGTTAAAAGTTTTCTATTTTAGGCGGGTGTTTTCATCAACTAAAAATTTAATAGTGTCCCAAAAACGAAATTTGGTGCTAACTTGTAATAAAAAGCTCATTTTTATTGTTTGGGGATAAATGATTCTTTAAGCTTGATGGCAATTTGGTGCTATTCCTAAAACATCTGGACTGTAATAGCCAACTAAAAAATGCAAACAAAAAGACCTTTAATCAGTCGTTTTGTTTGCATTTCCTTTTTCTAAAACTACAGAAAAGATAAGTACTATAGTTAACACCATAATAAACCTTACTTCACTTCCATCACTTACAAAAAATGAATACAAAGTATAAATTAAAATTAATATTCCATAAATAACTTTGTGCAATGAACTCCCCCCTTTTTGCCGTATATATTTTAGTCTAAAAATTTAATTCAAGCCCTATATCAAAATGAAAATAAAAATAAAAAGCACCTGTGATATACACAAAGTGCTTTTCTCTTGTCAATTTATCTATTTTCACTATATTTATCTATTTTCTTTTTATAACTCAAATTTCTTCGAATCATACTTTTCTAGAGTTTGCTGCCATTCATTTTGTTCATATGGAATATATTTATCTGTCTGTACATCTTCAACATTTTCTCCACCTGTTAATAATCTCCTGTACTTAAAAGAGTGCCCTGTTAATACTGTTGTAATCATTTTGTATTGCCCTCCTTTTGTTTGATTACTTGTATCATAAAACAAGTATCTGAAGTTAATATGTAGTCCATCTAGAGTGTATGTAAATTTAGAAAATCTCTAATAAAATGTTTATGTTGTAACGTTACCACCAAAACTAGTGCTTCCAACACCATGATTTGAAGAGATAGTAACCTATATTCTAGCCCCAATTCCTCCTACAGTTCTATATTGAGTAAAACTAGTTAATCCCTACAATATAAAAAGAGCACCCCTTTTGGATGCTCTTCGTTATAACTATATATTATTTAATTTCCCTCTTTTGTTGGTACCATTTTTCCTTCTTGAGAGTCTGTACCCTCTGTTCTTTCAACAGTTTTTGCATGTTCTGGTTTTTCAGGGGCTCCCATTTCAAATCCAGATTGAGAATCTGTACCTTCTTTTGCTGGTACCATTTTTCCTTCTTGAGAACCTGTACCTTCTGTTCTTTCAACAGTTTTTGCATGTTCTGGTTTTTCAGGGGCTCCCATTTCAAATCCAGGCTGAGAATCTGTACCTTCTTTTGTTGGTATCATTTTTCCTTCTTGAGAACCTGTACCTTCTGTTCTTTCAACAGTTTTTGCGTCTCCTTTAGGAGTTGCTGGCACTGCATCTTTAGGTAAATCAAAGTTTTGTGAGAAAGACATTGTTCCATCTGCACTTTGTGTAATTACTTGATTTGAACTATTTTCATTTGACTTTAAATTGTCCATTTTCGCATCATCTGCACCTACTGCACCTCCCGCTACCAATCCTGTACTTAAAAGTGCTCCTGCTAATAATGTTTTAATCATTTTTCATTACCTCCTGTTTATTTGTAATATTCATCAAAAAAGTATCTAGAGTTAATGTTTTAGTCATTATCTTTATCTACTTGCTTTTTTGATTACATTTAGCATAAGACAAGAATCTATAGTTGATATGGACTGTATCTGGAGATTATGTAAAGAAAAATAGATGATCAATTGTATATCCTAATGGATGCTTAGACAAAATTGAAACTTTATATGAGTTTGAACAATTGAGTTCCCCTTTGTTTTTGGGTGTGAGGTTTTTAGCTGGGGTGGAGTGAGGGACTAACCTTTTCTAATTTGAAAGCAAACTTTTTATTATTAGTTTACATTCATATTTTCAACTCTTTTATTTTTCTATAATAAAAATAAAAGAGTAATCACAAAGACTACTCTTGTTTCTTTTCCTTCTCTTCTTTTTCAATTTCAGATACTGATTTTTTAGGGTTTTTTATTAGTTTTCCAAGTTCTCCAGAACGTGTGAAATCATCTTCGAAATTTTCTGTAGTACTAATATAAGCTATAAAATACAATTCTTCATTATTGTTTATATAACCTTTTAATCTGGGAACACCCATTGGACTTACACTGTGTTCTTTAAATGTAATCGATTTTACATCTTGAATATTGTAATGAATATACTTTTCTACTCGTGCCTCTTGTGCCTTCCAAAACTTTTCTTCTATTTCTTTTTGTTTTAAGTATTCCATTGTAAAATATCCTCCTGCTATGATCACCACAGCAGATACAACCAAGATCATTACTTTCTTCATTGGAAATCCCCTTATATTCAAAGCTAGTTAACATATGCTCTTTCTAAAATAGGGTACAGAAACCAAGAGTAGTTGCAAGAACTACTCTTGGTTTTTTGCTTTCTCTTCTTTTTCAATTTTAGATACCGATTTTGCTGGTTTTTTCATGTAGTTATCATATAGTTCTCCAGAACATCCAAAATGATCTTCAAAATTCTCTGTGGTACTAATACTTGCTACAAACCACAATTCTTGATCACCATTTATATATCCTTTTATAGTAGGGATTCCCATCGGATTCAACTCTTGTTTTGTAAACGTAATAGATTTCACATCTTTAATATTGTAATGAATATATTTTTCTACTCTTGTTTCTTGTGTTTTCCAAAACTTTTCTTCTTTTTCTTTTTGTTTTAAGTATTCCATTGTAAAATACCCTCCTGCTATAATACAAATAATGGATATGAAAATTACCAACTTCTTCTTCATAGGAAATCCCCTTATATTTCAATATAGTTAAAATATACCATGAAATGAGTTGAAACATATGAGTGAATTTAAAAAGAATACCATTGCAACAGATGAAGATTTTTTCAAACTATCAAGTGATGTTTATAACGATGAATTTTTACACAAAGGAGCCTCAATAGAAGGGGTTAATGGTCAAACCTGGAGGGTCATAGAATCAATAGATGCAGATTCTCAAAAAGTAAAAAATGGATTAGAAGCTATCGCGGTAGTACCAGCAGACAAATATGATGAAAATGCAACACATTATGATGAGATAATCCTAGCATTTCGTGGGACAGAGCCTAACCAATTAGCAGATTTCGAAACAGATATCGATCAAATTACGTTTGGAATTAAAGCACATTCTAAAGTAATTACTCCAAGTAATAGTCAAACAATAAAACCGGATTCTGCAACATCATTTGATACTGGATTAAAATGGGCAAAAAATGACATCGTAGCAAAATATAACCCTTCTTCTCTTCATACCACTGGACATAGTAAAGGTGGTGCAGAAGCAGACCTTATCGCTACAGAATTAGATTGTTATGCAACTACATATGCTGCACCGAATCCCTATCGTATACTAAGTCCTGAAGCAAAAAGACGAGTAGATGAAGGGAAAATGGACAATAAAGCAACTGATTATACACATGAAAATGACCCGATTGGTAACCACACTCAATTCGGTGCACCTCTAATTGGTAAGCAATACACAGTGAGACAGAACGATACAAAACAAGGACTTTTTACACGTTTAACTATGGACGGACACGGCAGAGATACATTTAAGGGATCCTTTCATTCAAATGGAAGCCCCATATTAAAATTAGAACCTGAAGATATTATAAAACAAGCAAAAAAAATTCAAACACTCAGCAATCGATTATCAGATATCGCAAAAAATATAGAAGAGTTTCAAAGAAGAGAAGCTGAAGCGGTTCAAAAGTTGAAAAGTCAATTAAAATATGAAACAGGGCCAGGTGGGAAATATCATCTATTAGAAGCATACGAAATAGATGAAGCCATCTCACGAATTGCCAAAACGAAAGAAGGTGGAAATGACTATTTTCACGATGTACACATAGCAGAAGAATTAATTCATCTTTTAAGAAAAGAACAAAAAAGTTTAAGTAGATTTGGGGACGAAATTAGTGATGCAGCAAATTCACTAAGAGATAAAGACAATCAATTAGCAGGGAATTTTCAGTTTAGATAAGGAGATAATTATATGATGGATTTTATGGGGGAAATTAAAAAGATAGAAAAGCAAATCGAAAGTGTTACAGGAGATTTAGCGGATCAGGTTGTTGAGGAGTTACAAGCTGCTAAAAAACAGATTGAAAGAGAAATGCAGCGTATGATGTTAAAAACAGAAGTAGGGTTTAAATCAATAGACATTATAAAAGAAGATACATATGCTCTTCAAAAAAACATAGGGGTATTTCATGAATTACAAACAAGTCTAAGAGATATAGCAGCAGAACTAGAGAAAAGTTTCGAAAGTAAAACTGGTAGTAAAATAAATGAAACATTAAAAAAATATGAAAAACAAATTAACAACAACATTTTTAATGAGCATGTTCACTTAGCAAACAGTTGCGGAAAAAAATAAGGGAAATAGAAAAAAGTCCTCTTAATATAGGACTCTTTTTTTGTTATTCCTGAAACATTGCCTTCTCAACAATTCCCTTAATATCCTCAATTCATATAACAAAAGTATACATTCAAAATCCTATAAACAAAGAGGTCGAAAATCTATGAATAAAAAACCACATATTATTGATGTCCAACCCATTAGTAAGATTCAGGCTTATCGACAATTGCAAAAAGCCGGAGATTTTGCCAATGTAGAATCCATTGGTACTCACACCATGCGAAAAACCTTCGGCTATTGGTTCTATAAACAAACAAAAGATGTTGCTATGTTACAAGAAATTCTTAACCATAGCACACCACACATCCCCCTCAAATATATTGGAATTAATAAAGAAGAAAAAGATAATATTCTTGATACATTTCAAATTTAATTCACTTAAAATTACTATTTCAATCATCATAAAAAGACCTTTTATTTTAAAATAAAAGGTCTTTTTTATAAACATATATGTATTAAGATTTATATTTTTTTACGGTACAAGGAATAGTTACAATGTACAAATCTATAGCATAGATTGTAACCCAGATACCTTTACCTTCAGCTTCTAACTTTTTATCTAGTTGAGACAAATGCTCTGAAACTTTTCTTTTTCCCCATCTTCTAGGAAACCATTGAAAAACCTTAGGAACATTATATTTTTTATTATACCAAGTATTCAATCTCCAAAAAATGAAAAAAACCAAAACAATAATTATGATGCGAAAAATATCAGAATATGAAATTCCTAAAACCATATTATATTTTCTCCATTTCCACTAAAACTCAGATAATTTACTTCTTAATTCTAATTCATCCTCTGTTTCGAAACCCTTAAATAATAAATGAATTATTTGATTATGATTAAAAAACACATTATATTCTTTTGATAAATTACCATGAGGATATGGACAAGAAACATAATCGCATAATTTATTATCAGCTTGTTGTTGCTTTCTTCCATAAATCATAAGAGGTTGATTAATTTCTTCTATAAGAGCTACAGAACCAATTGGTAATAATTAGCCTCCAATTGGAAAATAAGGGACAAACAAGGACAATCTACTCAGCTACCCTAAGATTTTAATGGTTTAATATTTTGATTTTCAAGTTAGCCTTCACAAATTCCTGTTAACACTGATAATAAGAAAAACAGGCCGTAACGGGCGATCAATTTGATCATAAAGGTCATACGCTTCGCCAAGTGGAACATCCGAATCATGTGGTTGTTCACCCTGTAACAATTACTAACAGCAAGTAGAAAACGTTTGGATAAATAAAAAGCAAATAAATTATTAAAAGATTGTAACCCCTACTATAAGAAATACTATTATTACTAAAGGAAGAATGATAATCATAAAGGATATTATTATTGTTAATAATGCTTTCCATGCTGAAAATTGGTGTGCTTCTCCTAAACATTTTAAGGAAATAATGATTGTCCAAATTCCAATAACTATATCAATTATGGCAAAAATAAGAAACAAAATCGTTAAAGTTATGCTATTATCCATTTCCGGTGTCTCACTCGTAAAGTTTTCTATCCCAAACAAGAAAAATGAAGGCACCCAAACTAATATAAGAGAATAAACGTAAGGGATATAAGAATAGGCAACTGAGTAACGTGTTTTTTCAAAGGTACCTTGTCCACCAAGTTTTTTTGCCACCCAATTAAATAACGCTGGTAGCAAAAAATAATAAATTAAGAAAGCAACGAAGGTACCGAATATAACCATTGAGATTATTGAAACTGGACTACTTATTGAATCCGCCATATTTTTAGAAGATGCTCAATCTAAAGTCTGTACGAATGAGCCTAATAAAATGAGTAAAAACACATTCTTAGGTTTGGATATAAAAATTTCTTTCATTGTATCACGTGGTTTTGTCCAAATGGAGAACCAAGGATTAAGTGCACGTTTAAATTGATTTTCTGGAGTTTCCATATAAAAAACATTCCCCTTTCTTAAAAGATATTAAATATAAATTCCTAATTATCCCAATTATGTACATATAAATATTAAAGCATAAATAGTCGGTTATTTAAATGTAAATATTCAATCATTTAATTTCATCTGGAACTTAGGGGTAGTGCTTCTTAGCAATTACCTCTATATTGTCTTGCATTTTTAACTATGGGCTAAGTAGTTACTTTCATTTTTGAGTACCTCACATTCTTTAATACATTGGATAAAGTGAAACTTTAATCAGTGGGGGGGGTTCTTCATCCCCCACTGTGCCGAATGTTTGAATTTACTAAACACAAAGCATTAATGAATTTCTTCTTTTAAAATAAAATTGTTAAACAAATGTTGAGAAATACCAAAATTTAATTTCCATTATATTCTATTCTTGCTATCATTTAATGTAAGACTATTCAGAAAAGGAAGGGATTATATGCGTGTTCCAGTGAAGGAGAATGAACAGATTTCAAAATTATTTAATGACTGGTATCAAGCTATACTACAACATCAAAATGTACAAGCAACAAACTTAAAACAAAAAGTTGAAGATAAGCTTTCCAGTATAAAAGAAGATAAAAATTTATTATTATACTATTCATTGTTAGATTTTAGATATAAAGTACTAACCGATGGACTTAACATTACAAAAGATAGCTTTAATGAAATTAACTCCTTTGATATACCTGATAGTAGTTTTTTATCCTATTATTATCACTTCTTCAAAGCTATTCACAGCACAATTCTTGCAGACTATAATGAAGCAAAAGAATATTTTGAGAAGGCGAAAAAACTTTTAATGTACGCAATGAATGAAGTAGAAGGAGCTGAATTTAATTACCGTTTAGCTTCATTTTATTATCAAATCTATAAACCGCTTTTAGCTATTGATTACATACGAATAGCTAAAGATATTTTCTCTAAACACACAGGCTATAAAATTAATGTAGCATTATGTGACAATGTTTTTGGATTAGCTTGTATAGATTTAAGGCAATTTGAACAAGCCGAAGAAAGTTTTAACACTGCCATAGATATTCTAAAAAGTAAAAATGAAAGAACATTGTTACTACGTGTTAGAAATAACATCGGACTATTATATGCAAATCAAAATCTATCCTCTTTAGCAATTCGTCACTTATCAGAGGTTACAGAAAATATACCAAATCACTTTAAAGCCCTATATTTACAAGCAGATGAAAATTTAAAATTAGGCGAAACGGCAGTAGCATCTCAACTCATCGAAAAAGGCTTAAACATTTGCAATGAATTAGCAAATAAAGAATATCAATATCGCTTTAAAATCTTAGAAAAATTGAACAACACGTCTAACACTACAGAATTAGAAACTGTTTTATTAGCAGGAGTTTCATACTTTAAAAAAGAAGAGTTATGGGATTGCATTGAAGAATATGCAGAACGATTAGCGAATAAATTTTATGCAGAGGAACATCATGTGAAGGCTAGTAAATATTTTTATATGAGTAATGAAGCAAAGAAAAAACTATTAGCTAAAGGGGCGTTAAAGTAATGAAAAAGTTTAGATTAACAATAGCAGGTTTAACGTTAGCTGGAATTATGACTTTTGGTATAAGTAACAACTTAGAATTTTCGGCATTAAACAAAGGTGACACACCTGCACCACAAAGACCTGATTTAGTATTTAGTGATGGGCATATTGGTACTTCTCCAGAATATACACATGGAGAAGGGTGGTCTTCATCTTACACACACGGGGAGCCTTGGGGTATAGCTGATGGTAATACTGGTGCACCTGCTTACGACCACGGAAGATCGCCTGCGCCAAAAGCTTAATTGTTTCATAAAGAAAGTCATACTAATGGTCCCTTACATTTCATACAGTACATTTTAATTACTATAAAAACAATAAAAACTTCTTCTTAACTTGGGGATAATATTAAAAAGACTTATGCGTAATTCACATAAGTCTTACTTTTGTTACTCATAATTATTCGTCCTCGTCTTCAAACTCATATAAGCTATCAAGTAATTCTGCAAAAGATGAACAAACAGGATAGATTGATTCTTCCATTTCTTCTTCCTCATGGTCCCAAAATACGACTGTTGGTGACTGAGGATTATTTCGGTAATCAAAGCATAGAAGGTTACCAAACGGGTCTCTAGCAAAAGGATATACTTTATCTACCAATCTATCTTTTATACCATTATATGTTTGCAGCATAGAAATTTTTCTCTCAGAGTCTAAGGTTAAAAGATTATTAAGTGAATCTTCATCCTGATTAGGAATATTGAATGTATCTGGAGTAGGATAGCCACAATCATATTTCTTTACACACTCAATAAAATCATTAGGAAATTTAATACCAAAGTACTGTTCTAATTGTTCAATTTGTTCATCTGTAACTTTTTTCTCACTTACATTAATCCATGTAATGTTGTTCATAATTATAAACCTCCCTATTTATCACTATCTTTTCTCTCAATTTTATATCCACCTGTATGACCAGTATCGTGATGTATCTGATAATCTACAAGTTGTATTCGACCAGGTTCCTGATTATGAAAGATTTAAAATTAATTCTGCTAAACTATCACAGATCACTTCGAAGCTTCCGATTTCGTAATCTTCTAACTTTACTTGTCCATTTTCATTATCTACAACTACCAAGAGACCATTAAATTCCATACCGATAGGAATATTATTCAGTAGATTATCATGTGCGCTTTGGTATCCTTGTAAAGATACATAGAAATCATGCAGTTCAATTCCTGGTATAACAGGATTTAATTCAAAATCATAACCTAAATAATTACCTCCTAAGTCTAAAAACCAATAAGAATTATAATATTCTTTAATTGAATTATGTAATTGTATCCCCAAATCTTTTTCTATATTAGAAAAATCATGAATTATATTTTTCTCTAAAGGTTTCCAGCATACGTACCCCTTTATATCTGGTTCTCCTTCATAGATAAAAGTCTCTGCTTCTTCTATCCATAAAGATTTTGGCAATGAATTATTACAATCTTGCCACTCTCTAATTATTTTATCAAAACAATTTTCCATTTCATTTTTCATTTTTTATTTACCGCCTAATGTATGATGTTCAATACATTTCTGAAGCATTTCTACATATACTGCATCTTTTCTCCCATGCTCCAATCGCTTTTTCTGCGTTATGAATCCCTCCAAAACCAGGATGTAGTGGCAGCGGAACAACAACAGCTTGACCACCACCAATATGGTGATGGACTAATTTAGTTCCACGTAATCCGGTAAAATCATATTGTAGAAATTCCCCTCTAAATCCTTAATGATTTAGAGGGGAATTTCCCTATCACATAAGTAATATCAGTTCTTATTAAATTTACTGTGTATCAATTCAAAGAATTTATTTGCACCAAGTGAAATTGCGCCAATAATAAGAACACCAATAATAAAATAAATCTTTTTAAATAAGTTGTAAGGAGATAAAATAGCAACCACAAGAAGTATTATAATTGCAACGAATGTGACTAATTTCCCAACTTTAAATGCTTGCATATCAGCTTTCCTCCTTCTGGATAAAAACAGCCAATATAGTCATACATCACAGGTTCTTTAACCATAAGTTTTTGTTTCCTTCCATAAATCACAATACTTAAAATTCAATAAACCTCTTTAAAAGGTTTCATGTGTTCTACCCCCATCTTCTATATGCTTCCTTAAATAATAGTACCTATGGAGTTCCATAATGAAATGAAACAAAATAAACGAAAGCATGGAGTATACACACATTAATACAATTGCTACCATCTTTTGTGTTGCAAAACCAAGACTGATATTAGCAACGAGTTGACCCAATCCTACAAAAGCCACTACTCCGAAACCAGAGTTTTTTTTCGATGATTTTGATTTTTTGATTGGTTCCTGAAGTTTTTTAATATGATTTTTATAATAATGATTCAAAGCAAAAATATACAAACCAACTGAAAAAACAAAATAGATGGGAGTTTGTAATCCTAACATTTCATATGCAAACTTTTGGGTTATAACTAATAATCCTACTGAACATACGATGCCAAATACCCCACGAAATAGAGTGTATTGTAATTGCCGCTTCCTAGGATTTATAACAATCCATATTGCCCATACATTTAAAAAAGCAATTGGTGGAACTATTATGTACATATATATCGGTTGAACAGGATTCGCAAAAGCAGGCAAAAGCACAAATATATCTGCTATCCCAATCACAAGAGTAATTATAGTCGATCTTATATCATTTACAGCATAAAGAGCCATATAATATTCAAAAACTTTTTTATTAAAATCTGTATTTTTTTTCATGTTAATTAAACCACCCCGCTACTGTTGACCAAGTTTTTTTCGCACCCGTTTTCACCATATCCTTAATACTATCATCTTCACCATCACCATCTAAATCAACATCCCATTTTACACCTTCTGTGAAATATTATTCCCTTCTCGAAAAGAAGATCAACCCATTAATAAGATCTAGGCTTATCAAAAATTTCAAAAAGCCAAAGATTTTGCTGGTATCGAATCTATTGGGACTCACACCATGAGCAAAATCTTCGGCTATTGGTTCTATAAACAAACTAAAGATGTATACATGTTGCAAGACATACTCAATCACAGCACACCACAAATTACACTTAAATACATTGGTATCAATAAAGAAGAAAAAGATAATGTCCTTGATACATTCCTTATTTAATCCAAAAATATTAAAATATGAATACTATAAAAATTAACTATCTACTTCCCATCAAAATTATGGTAATCCTATTAAGCCTGGGGTTACCCCTTCTACCTTTGCCCATTCAAACGAGCACTCAACTAACATTTGATTCTTACACTTAATTTTTAATAAACCTTCTTCTATCGTATTTATTTCAAAATAATCAATTATATTTTCTGTTCCTAAACCTTTTATTGTTAAATTATGAATAGTAAAGAAAGATATCTCTACATAAATTACATCCCACTTATTCCATCGTTTTGGCTTGTTTTCAACATTTTCCTTTGTCATCAATTGAATAACTAAAGTAGGACCATCTCTTTTAAGACGCACATCTAATAACTCTGATTCTTCAAACTTTGGTATTTTCCCAAAAATACTAATTAACGCTTGTGGATTTAAAAATTTAAATTGATCAATCATTTTTATACTCCCTATTTTTTATTTCTCTTCTCAAAATAATAATGATCCTCCATACCATCTACCTGTCCTGTTCGTGTATTGTATTCAGGTCTTACATTATGATGCGGTGGCTGATCTCCAATTCCACCTTCTCCAAACTTATGACCCTCTGAATGATCTTGAATTATAATTTTTTGACCTTTTACTTCATATGTTAATTCTCGAGTCATAATAGGCTGTTTATTATCATTTAATATCCTTTTACCATTACTATCTGTTAATGGTACCATTTTTTGACTAATCGGGTGTTGAAATCTAGGTATATTTAATTGTCTTTTAATTTCTTTTAAACTAGCTCCCCTAGATTCATGAGAATTTTTCCCCTCAATCTTCTTAACTCCAAAGGTTTGATTTATATTATCATTTAATCCTTTACTTTTTTCTCTACTTGCATATACAAATAAATCTTCAACTTTAGGCAATTCATTTTTGAATGTACCCATACCTGCAAAAGCAAAGCGATCTCTCATTTGTAAATTACTTGTAATATGCGAAAAAGTTTGCGGAATCTCGTTTTTTGCTAGTTTGGTCACTTTACCCGCTTGACCTAATTTACTTGCTTTACTTAATCCTTTATCACCAATAAGTCCTAATCCAACTTGTGTTAAAGCATAACTTCCCCATTTAGCACGACTTTCAGCATCTCCATTTATTACATCATTAATAAATGAATCTGACAATGCATTATACATGGTACTAAGGGTATCAATAGGGTGCAAAGCAGCGTTCCCCATGTTTTCCCACGTTTCCCAATCTCCTAAAGCTTTTATTCCGTCTATTGTATCGCTAACTGCTTGTCCCGTACCATCTACAATACCGTCCCAAATTTTTTCACCAGTAGATTTTTCCGGTAGCTTACCACACATTTCACCTTCTTCAATTGAATTGGCAGCTTGTCGTGCCCTCTCTTCTGTAATCGCTTGAATTGAAGTTGTCCATTCCATATTCAAACCTTGTGTACTAAACGTACCACTTACCGGACTAAACCCTTTCCCATTTTGAACTTCCGCAAGACCTGCAGCAATACTAGATGCTAGTTGAAGTACTGTATCATAATTACTACTAGAAGTATAATTAAATTCATATAGATGCTCTAGTTTTTCTTCAAGTTTTTTTCTCATCTCAACTAAAACAGCCACAAGTGCATCTATTCCAGGCATTGGTGTAACGGCATTCATCATTTCTATACTTGCAATCGATTGATTAATTTCTTGAATTTGTTCTCTTATTTCTTGTTCGATAACATCCGTTGAAGCTACCTTTGATTGAAATTGACTTGGAAAGGCATTGTTTTGGCGGATTAGTTCTTCACATAAGTAAATAATACCTTGCGCTAAAGGACGAAAGGTTTTTACAAAAAATGATTTTGCACTACTATATGTTTGCCCTTGTAAAACAACCACTAAAAACTACTAAACATAAAACAAATAAAATTGTATTTTTAAAAATTTTCAACATCATTCTCCTTTCTATTCACAATAAAAAATTCACCACTAAACTTATAAAACAACTATAATAAGGGGTAGCATCAACATAGACTTATATTCTCTATAAAACCTGATATAATAGGTTTTTACAACCTTAGCATACAATTTTTCACTTTCGGTAATGTGCCCCCTATTTGAAGGGTAATTGAAATATTAAGACCAACTGATAGAGGTGTTTATGTGGAATTATTTGAGTATTATAAAAAGAAAGGGAAGTTTAAATTTTTTATTGGAATTGGTGTTTTTATTTTGGCACTATGTGCTGTATATGAAAAGTGGGGACATATTAATTGGGGACAGGTTATTTTTATTGTTATAGTTTCGTTTGTTTTTTTAGGAATTGGTTTTTTGCAATTAAGAAAAGGGAAGTTATTAGAAAAAAATAGTGTTAAAAATAGTATAACACTTTGGGATACTAATACTTTTGTATTATTAGAATTACCAGAAGGTAATAAACATTTTGGATTATATACTCCTGATGGAGCTTATGTAGCAGGGACAAAGCTAATTTCAACTGATATGATGACAGTATCTTCTTTAAAAAATAAACACGTTGTTGGATTGGAAGCAAGTGATGGAGAAATTCTTGCATACTTTCATAGTGAAGTTGAAAATTATGATTGGGCTATTTATGATTCGAATTATAATTGTGTAGGTATGTTTAAAGAAAATATGATACAAGGATTTGGAATGGTACGTGGTTCTTTGATGAATGAAAAAGAGATAAAAATTTCTGAGATAGAAGTGGAATTTGATTTTTTCGAAACGTCTTTTCGTACAATGGATAATCGTATATTAATAAACTGCAAGAGGGGATATATGCCTTTAGAATGGAGTGAAAGATTTGGCTTAAATGTACCTATTATTAAATTAGGTAATAATATTTCTAATACTGAAAAAATATTTGGTTTAGGTATTCTTCTTTATATTTTAGAAACAATTAAAGTAAGAAAAAGTAGGATTTTTAATGATTAGAATTAAATATTTACATTATAAAATTTATTGATCTTTTATTAGGGATTACATCGCTGAAAGTAAAATATTGTATACTTCGGAATTACTTTACGTTCACTTCTTGAAATTGATGAGTATTTGTTATGCCAGAACCAACTGGAAATGGAAACGGCAAGCGAGTATACTCCGCTTGCCGTTTTTTCATAGCTTCGTATGTATTTGAATTCCTTTTGCTTTCTCTTCTTCACCCTTCACACGTACAATTAAATCATATGATCCGGGTTTTGGTGTTTCAAAAGAAAGCAAACCTTCTTTTTGAGAAGTGACTTCTTCTTCATAAATGACCTTATCGTCTTTTGTGACTTGCAATAAAATCGTACCTTCTTCAACTGCTGCCTCATAAGGAATTTCCACATTTCCTTTTTCAGCTTTAAGAGTTTGTACATCGTAATACCCCTGCAAAGAACCAATTGTTAAAGTCGTTTCGCCATTTTTTTGAACCTTTGTGACTTTTGTTGCTGTATTACATGCGCTTAACAATACAACAAGAGTGAAAATAAGAAATGAATGAAGCAATTTCATAGAGATTCCCCTTCCTTTAAATATATATGTATTAACATTCATCCATTAACTATTTCAAAAACACTAACAGCTTAAAAGAATCACCGTTTTTCTTCAACTTCTTTTTTAAATAATTTTTGAAACTCTAATTCTGTTTCATTAATAAAACCAAGATGTAAAACACTAGAAATATCTTCATGATTCAAAAAGAAATTATACTCCGAAGAAATATTACCATGAGGAAAATAACAACATACATAATCCCATGTTCTTTTTGTTTCAGAATCCATCTGTTTTCTTCCATAAACCATTAATGGATGTTCCCAATCTTTAAACATTACAACAGAACCTATTGGAAGTAATTCTAACTCTAAATTTTGTACCATCTTAGTTTCTCCTTCTTAAAATAGCCTTTTTTATAATGAAATAAGTGACAGAAAACAACAAACAAGTACCAATTGTACCAAAAACTGCAACCGAAATGTTACCTGCTAATGTTTCATTTGGATCCAATGCATTAGGTAAAATTGTACCAAAAATTGCAATACAAGCTAATATAATCATAAGATATTTAAAATTTTTCACTTTTTTATTCATACTAATTATCTCCTTTATTCCTTAACACTAACTTCTAAACCAAATCCCCATAAACCTACACCAGGACCAAATGGTGCATGGAATTTGAATCCACTTTTTCCAGCTTCAAAAGATCCACCGAGTGTTCCAAGCGATGCAGATCCCCCAATTTGTAACTTTTTATCCATAAATGGAATAGGAATTTTTATAGCACTCTCATATTTTACTAGAGTAGCTTCAGCTCCTATATGTAAATTTCCATTTTCCACATGAGCACCTAACTCTGCAGAAGCAAGCGCTACTTTAGCTTCATCTCCAGCTCCAAAAACAATATCCTCTTGTTCTATTCCAGCTTGAGCTACTGTAAACCCAACTTTAGGTCCATAAGTTTGTTCCCTCTTTTCTTTATCTTTTACATTAAATTGATCATAAGTACGAGAACTTACAAATGGCTCTGCTTCAAGTGTAAGACCTTTAATAAATATACCACCATATCCCTTTTCCTCAGTAAATGATTTTTCATACTTTTTACCATTTATTATACTACCAATTCCTTTTACAACTACTCCAGTAACTGTTGCTACTCCATTAGCTGTTTCCTCAGCTTTTTCCTTTACCTCTTTTGAATCCATCAAAAACCAATCATTTTTAACAACTTCTTTTTCAATTTGAACAGCATGAACTTTATCTTCTGATTTTTTTTGAATAGCTACTGCCCATTCCATATTTAATTCTTTCACACTAAATATGCCTGTTAAAGCACTAAACCCTTTCCCACTTTGAACTTCCGCAAGACCTGCAGCAATACTAGTTGCTAATTGAATTGCTGTACTATAATTATTACTAGAGGTCTGATTGAATTGATACAAATGATCCAGCTTTTCTTGCAGTTTTTGCCTCATAACAATAAAAAGATTCGCCATAGCATCCATACCCGGCATTGGCATAGCTTGATTGATAGCTTCCATACTTGTTTTCATTCGGTCAATTTCTCGAATTTGTTCTAATATCTCATGTTCAATTACATCTGTCAAAGCTACTTGTGATTGAAAGTCACTTGGAAAGGCATTATTCTGACGGATTAATTCTTCACACAAATAAATGATTCCTTGTGCCAAAGGTCGAAAGGTTTGTACAAAAAATGCTTTTGCACTGCTATATGTTTGCCCCTGTAACACAGTATCAGTTGCAAAAGCATCAATCGACTGAATTGCTTGTTCCATACCTTGAATGGTGGCCGTACATACAGCATTCATACTTTGAGTTTGGTTTTGTACTTCTCCCAAATACATATTTAAACTCATGCATTGACCTCCCTTGTTAATTGTTGTTGTTGAAAGGAAAGGTCGTTTTCTAAATCACTAAGTTCTCGTCTTTCTTTAAGCAACGTTTCTTTTTTGTTTTCCAATTCAAATGTGACTTTTCGTTCAATATGTTGTGCATCTTGATACGTATTCATAAAAAACTGAGACATTTCTCTATCACCATGCCAAGTTCCTAAAATTCGATCAAACAAACGACGATTTCGACTTCTACATTCATAAAAATCTGCTTCCGCTTGTTCTTGAGCTTGAATCGCAGATTGATTTCGGTCCTGTTCTTCAAATATACTTCGTAACTTTTGATTTACTTGATTAATTTGTTTTTCAATATCTTGACTCATCATATTCCTCCTACTATTTTACTTTACGTAGGTTGTCACATTAGCGAAAGGTATTATGAAGTTCATTATCCATTCTCTCAAACTCGTTAGATACCAAATGAATATTATCAACCGCTTGTTGAAAGGCAGCGGAAAATTGTTTCGTCAAGTCTAAAACTTGCTGATTCGCTTCTTGTGATTTGAAATTAACAGACAACGTTGTACGCGTCGCCTTTGTTATAGAATGACTGGTTGCACTTTGAATCCTATCAGAGGCTAATCCCATTTTCGTAGCAATTTGCGTTGCTGTTTGTAAATTACTTTGAAATTGTCCCATTCTTTCAAACCCTTTCATTAAATTTTCCAAACGCATCAAAGAAACCTCAATAAATATATATCCCTATCAATATCACTCGCTGGGCATGCAATCAAATGAGCCATACAATATAATCTGTATGGCTCATTTGAAATGCTTGTTATATAGAATAAAGCGTTTTTAATTCAAACCGAAATTACGTGATAATTCTTCATCATGAGAAGCAACAGCCTCTGCAGTTTTATTAAGCTGCATATTAATTTCTTGTAATAACTGTGCGAAGTTTTGTACTTTTGGCTTTAATTGATTGAACTGTTGATCAAAACCATCGAAAGCACGACCTTCCCATTCTCCTCTTAATTCATTTTGTAAGTTTTGTAGTTGACTTAAAATATCCTCAATTTGATTTGCACCTTGTCCATATCGAGTCGCTTTTGATTTAAGCTCCTCTGGTGACATACGAATTTGTCCAGCCATTTTCATTTCCCCTTTAATACATAATGAGTAACATATAAATTGGTTATTTTTACTAAATAAAATTATAATATTTTATTATGAATTTTTAAACACTTTATCTTTCTATTGAATATTAGAATATTGATATTCAATTTTCCTTGCTTTACAAAATTTCATGCAAAAAAGACCACCAAAAGGCAGTCCCTCAAAACTCAAT
Source organism: Bacillus sp. M5A3_1b (assembly GCF_053345335.1). NCBI lineage: Bacteria > Bacillati > Bacillota > Bacilli > Caryophanales > Bacillaceae > Bacillus > Bacillus sp. M5A3_1b. Next base: position 150,106 of record NZ_JBKEZY010000007.1, read on the forward strand.
CCTATTCCCTACCCCGCGCTCCACCGCTTTCTCATACAAATACTTCCCAACGATAATATCTACTACTGCCAAACCAACTGATTTGAAAATAGTAATCTCTTCGTCGTTTTCGCGGCCGGCTTTTTCTCCACTTATAATTTAACCAAGTTCGGCGTGGAGATTGCTAGTTTTATCGGAATTTGGAGGTCACCTGTTTCTAGATCACATTCAATTAAGCAATCCTACAAATGCCTCTTCTTCCTCATCTATAAAACCTACAAATATAATTTCTTCAATAGCATCATGATTAAATACAAATGTATAATCAGGATCAATATATCCTTCTGGATAAAAACAGCCTATGTAGTCATACATAACCGGTTCTTCAACCATAAGTAGTTGTTTTCTTCCGTAAATTACAACCTTTTTTGTCCCACCTTTTAACAGAACAATAGAGCCATTTGGTAACAGCTTTTCTGTAGAAAATTGCATAATTCTCCGCCCTTTCTTATACGGCTGATATATTTTTCAAAGATTATTTGAATAGCGCAGAATCTCACTTGCACCATCCTGTCGTTTTCGATTAAGTATTATTTATCCCTATCACCCAAAGTAGAAAAAGATATCTCTGCTATCTAAATGTAATTCCACATTCATGAGATTAACTCTCCCTCCTATTGTTTCTATCCTTTAACCAACTATAAGAAGAATGCGATTATATACTTGAAATGCAACAAATCCTCTTTAAAAGCCTATACGTATTTTTCCTCCATCTTCTATATGCTTCCGTAAATAATAATACTTATGGAGTTCTATAATCATATAAAACAAACCAAACGAAAACACTGTGCATGCACACATAAATACAATTGCCCCCATCTGTTGTGTTGCAATGCTAAGAATTATATTAGCAATTAACTGCCCCAATCCAGCTGCAATAGCTGCTACTTTTACACCACCAGTTCCTTTCGACGACTTTGATTTTTTTCTTGGTTCCTGAAGTTTTTCAATATGATTTTTATAAAAATAATACAAAGCAACACCATACAAACCAAATGAAAGAATAAAATAGATAGGAGTTTGTAATTGCAACACTTCATAGGCAAATTTTTGCGTTATAACCAATAATCCGACTGAACATATGGTGCCATATACTCCTCGAAATAGAGTGTATTGTAATTGTCGTTTCCGAGGATTGATAGCAATCCATATCGCCCACAAATTTAAAAAAATAACTGGAGGAGTTACTATATATACATAGAGTAATCGAAAAGGATTCGCGAACGCAGGCAAAAGAACAAACACGTCTGCCCCCAAAAGGACAAGACCAATTACGTGGACTCTTATTTCATTTACAGGATAAAGAGCCATATAATGTGCAAAAGCTTTCTTATTAAAATCTATACTTTTTTTCATATTAATTAAACCACCCCGCTACTGTTGACCAAGCTTTTTTCGCACCCGTTTTCACCATATCCTTAATACTGTCATCTTCACCATCACCATCTAAATCAACATCCCATTTCACACCTTCTGTGAAATATGTTAGTCCTACTGAAACAGCAAATCCAACTGCGGCAACCGCCAGAACTGGTGCTGCTGGAAGGGCCATAACTGTAAGAGCTGTTGCCCCTACGGTTACTGCTCCTCCTACAACAACATTACCAATAATATCTCCTGCGATTTTATCACTTGATTCATTATTTTTGATATTCTCACTTGTATCCATATATGAGTCTATACCCACACTAAACCATCCAAGCTTATCCTTTAAAGCCATTTTAGACGCACTTACCACACTTCCATTTTTTATAAGAGCATCTATTTCTTTTATCGTCTTGCTAGCATTTCCATTTTTCATTTTTGCCGCGACATCATCTACATAATAAATCTTATAATCCCTATACTTTCCATTAATTTTTTTATTGCCCTTAAAACCGGAATATTCTCTTACAAGGACGCGTTGTGCCCTTCTGTCCAAATCGTATGTTACCTTATAACCATTAATTACTTTATGAGCTGTATTCCCTACTACAACTGCACCTGTAAGTGTTCCGAATGTATTCCCCGGTCCATCCAATGGTGCATTCCAACTGAATCCAGTCATACCTAAAAATGAATCTTTTTTATCTACTTCACCAGATTCAGAATCCTTATTTAACCTTTCAACTTCACGAGCTCTATCTTCTGTAATTTTTTGAATAGGCCCCATCCAATCCATATTCAATCCTTGTGTACTAAATGTACCGCTGACAACACTAAACCCTTTCCCACTTTGAACTTCCGCAAGACCTGCAGCAATACTAGCTGCTAATTGAAGTGCTGTACTATAATTATTACTAGAGTTCTGATCGAATTGATACAAATGATCCAGCTTTTCTTGCAGTTTTTGCCTCATAACAATAAAAAGATTTACCATAGCATCCATACCTGGCATTGGCATAGCTTGATTGACAGCTTCCATACTTGTTTTCATTCGGTCAATTTCTCGAATTTGTTCTAATATCTCGTGTTCAATTACATCTGTCGAAGCTACTTGTGATTGAAAGTCACTTGGAAAAGCATCATTTTGACGGATTAATTCTTCACATAAGTAAATGATTCCTTGTGCTAAAGGACGAAAGGTTTGTACAAAAAATGATTTTGCACTGCTATAAGTTTGTCCTTGTAGAACAGTATCAATTGCAAAAGCGTCAATCGACTGAATGGCTTGTTCCATACCTTGAATGGTAGCGGTACATACAGCATTCATGCTTTGAGCTTGGCTTCGTACTTCTCCCAAATACATATTTAAACTCATGAATTAGCCTCCTTTACTAATTGTTGTTGCTGATATGAAAGATCATTTTCTAAGTCACTAAGATCTCGTTTCTCTTTAAACAATGTTTCTTTTTGGCTTTCCAATTCAAATGTAAGTTTTCGTTCTATGTATTGTGCTTCTTGACGCATATCCATAAAAAACAATGACATTTCTCTATCTTTATGCCAAGTTCCTAAAATACGATCAAACAAACGATGGTTTTGATTCTTCCATGCATGAAAATCTTCTTCTACTTTTTCCTGTTTTTGAATCGCAGATTGATTTCGATCCTGTTCTTCAAATACACTTCGTAACTTTTGATTTACTTGATTAATTTGTTTTTCAATATCTTGACTCATCATATTCCTCCTACTATTTTACTTTACGTAGGTTGTCACATTAGCGAAAAGTATTGTGAAGTTCGTTATCCATTCTCTCAAATTCATTAGATACCAAATGAATATTATCAACCGCTTGTTGAAAGGCGGCGGAAAATTGTTTCGTCAAGTCTAAAACTTGCTGATTCGCTTCTTGTGATTTGAAATTAACAGACAACGTTGTACGCGTCGCCTTTGTTATAGAACGACTTGTTGCACTTTGAATCCTATCAGAGGCTGATCCCATTTTCGTAGCAATTTGCGTTGCTGTTTGTAAATTACTTTGAAATTGTCCCATTCTTTCAAACCCTTTCTATAAGTTTTCCAAACGCATCAAAGAAATCTCATTAAATATATATCCCTATCAATATCACTCGCTGGGCATGCAATCAAATGAGCCATACAATATAAGCTGTATGGCTCATTTGAAATGCTTGTTATATAGAGTAAAGCAATTTTTATTTCAAACCGAAATTACGTGATAATTCTTCATCATGAGAAGCAACAGCCTCTGCAGTTTTATTCAGCTGCATATTAATTTCTTGCAATAGCTGTGCAAAGTTTTGTACTTTTGGCTTTAATTCATTGAACTGTTGATCAAAACCTTCGAAAGCACGACCTTCCCATTCTCCTCTTAATTCATTTTGTAAGTTTTGTAATTGACTTAAAATGTCCTCAATTTGATTTGCACCTTGTCCATATCGAGTCGCTTTCGATTTAAGCTCCTCTGGTGACATACGAATTTGTCCAGCCATTTTCATTTCCCCTTTAATACATAATGAGCAAAATATATATTGGTTAATTTTACTAAACATATTATAATCTATTATTCTGAACTTTTAAACGTTTTATCTTTCTATTGAATATTAGAATATAAATATTCAATTCTAATCATTAAATATCCTACTTTTTCTTGATTTACAAGATTTTATGCAAAAAAGACCACCAAAAGGCAGTCTCAAAACTTAATCCTATTCCCCGTCCTTCCTTTATCTAAATGTAATTCTATATTCATGATCTTGCTTCTCCCTTTTCTTTTCCGTAGTCTTTACTGACTATAGGAGAACCGCGATTATATACTTATATATTCAATACAGACTCTTTAAAAGGTTTCATGTGTTCTACCCCCATCTTCTATATGCTTCCTTAAATAATAGTACCTATGGAGTTCCATAATGAAATGAAACAAAATAAACGAAAGCATGGAGTATACACACATTAATACAATTGCTACCATCTTTTGTGTTGCAAAACCAAGACTGATATTAGCAATGAGTTGACCCAATCCTACAAAAGCCAATACTCCGAAACCAGAGTTTTTTTTCGATGACTTTGATTTTTTGATTGGTCCCTGAAGTTTTCTAATATGATTTTTATAATACTAATTCAAAGCAAAAATATACAAACCAACTGAAAAAACAAAATAGATGGGAGTTTGTAATCCTAACATTCCATATGCAAACTTTTGGGTTATAACTAATAATCCTACTGAACATACGATGCCAAATACCCCACGAAATAGAGTGTATTGTAATTGCCGTTTCCTAGGATTTATAACAATCCATATTGTCCATACATTTAAAAAAACAACTGGTGGAACTATAATATACATATATAGTGGTTGAACAGGATTCGCAAAAGCAGGCAAAAGCACAAATATATCTGCTATCCCAATAACAAGAGTAATTATAGTCGCTCTTATATCATTTACAGCATAAAGAGCCATATAATATTCAAAAGCTTTTTTATTAAAATCTGTATTCCTTTTCATGTTAATTAAACCACCCCGCTACCGTTGACCAAGCTTTTTTCATTTCCCCTTTAATACATAATGAGTAAAGTATGCATTGGTTAATTTCACTAAATATATTATAATGTTTTATTATGAATTTTCAAATATTCCATCTTACTTTACAAGATTTTACGCAGAAAAAGACCACCAAAAGGCGGTCCCTCAAAACTCAATCCTATTCCCCACTCCGCGCTCCACCGCTTTCTCATACAAATACTTCGCAACGATAATATCTACTACTGCCAAACCAACCGATTTAAAAACAGTAATCTCTTCATCGTTCTCCCTACCTGCTTTTTCTCCGCTTATGATTTGTCCGAGTTCAGCGTAAATGTTGCTTGCCTCAAATAGACCTTCTTGTATCGGAACTTGAAGGTCACCTGTTTCTTCTAGTGCTGCTTCTTTTGATTCGACTACTACTTTGTTTGCATTAGCAATGGCGTGGGATGGTAGTTCTTGCATGTTCGGTTTGAATGAGCCGGCGGCGTTTACGTGGACGCCTTTTTGTAGTTTTTCTGAGAAGACTGGTGTGGATGCGTTCGTAGCTGTGACAATAATGTCAGCTTCGCTTATTGCTTCATTTGCATTTGTGTGAACATATGCAGGTTTATTGAATCTCTCTTGTATAAATTGCGCAAATGCATACGCTTTTTCTTCTGTTCGATTGTATAAAATGACTTTTTCGATATCTCTTACCGCAAATACTGCTTCGGCAATTCCCTTCGCCTGTTCACCGGTCCCGATTATGCATAAAGTTTTTGCGTTATGACGAGCTAAATGTTTTGTCGCTACTCCTGATAGGGCCCCTGTTCGAATCATCGTTAAGTAGGACCCCTCTAAAAGTGCGAGCGGTTCTCCCGTTTGAAAGTCTGATAGCATCACAATCCCGTTTATCGTTTTCTTTCCTATCTTTTTGTTCTCGGGGACTACTGTTACGACCTTTAAGCCAAGTGCCTCAAGTCCTTCCGCTACTGAAGGCATAATTAATGCCGTATTTTGCTCGTTCGCAAATGGCAATGAGCCGCGAATTGGTGTAATCGTTCTTTCTGCGGAAAATTCTTTTAAAGCAAGCGCCGCGTATTCAATGACTTCATTCATATTTACTAAGTTTCGTTGTTCGTTCGCGCTTATGACTAGCATATCTTTCCACCTCCTCCTCTTATCCTAACAAAAATCCCCGATTCAAATCATCTCTCGGATCTATAACGAACTGATGAAACCCTGTAATAAATGCATGCCCCGTTACTTTCGGAACGACAGCTTCATATGTATCTACCGCTGTTACCGACAATACTTCCCCCTCGAATTTCCCGTCAGTAATGCATTCGTGGACGAAAAGTTCTCCCTTTTGTAAAGCATCTTTTTCAAAAAGAGTTGCGATTCTTGCGGAAGTTCCTGTGCCACAAGGAGAACGATCTACTTGCCCATCAGCAAAAATCGTTACATTTCGTAAAGTTGCGCCTTTCCCTTTCGGTTCATCTGAGAAAATAACGCCGTATATTCCTTTTAGCCCTTCTTCAAGTGGGTGCTTTACCTCCATTTGGCTCTCGATGTAGTGCTTAATTTTACCGCCCCACGTTTGAATAGCAGATAAGTCCTTGAAATCAACTTTCAAACCAAATTCTTTACTATCTACTACCGCATAAAAAGCTCCGCCAAACGCGATATCTACTTGAAATTCATAGTTATCTATTTTAATAGGAACATCTTTCTTATATACAAATGAAGGAACGTTTTCAAATGATACAGACTCTACTTCGCTCCCGTTATATTTTGCGTACGCAATCACTTCCCCAGCAGGGCTATCAATAATGAACTTTTGTTCCTCACCTGTCACTTCAAACATACCTGTTTCAATTCCGACTGTAATAACAGCAATAATGCCATGACCACACATCGTACTCCAGCCTTCATTGTGCATAAATAATACACCAAAATCAGCGTGAGCACTTGCAGGTGGAGTAATGATACAACCGTACATACCGTGATGCCCTCTCGGTTCATACATAAGAACCTCGCGAAGATGGTCCAAATTCTCCATACAGTACGCGCGTCTTTCTAGCTGCGTTTCTCCTTTTATTTCTGGCACGCCGCCTGTAATAATTCGAAGCGGTTCCCCAGCTACGTGAGCATCAATTGTCGTGTACACTTTACTAACCTTCATTTCTATCTCTCCCCTATATGTTGATACTATTTTTATTGCAAATATCATGCCAACGCATAGGGTATAAATTTGTATACATTGTAAAAAAAAGCATACACTACTGTCTATTTTTTTATACAGTAGACAGTTAGTGATTATTAACCAGCACAAAACAAAAAAGCCATAACGTCACTACTTGAGCAAAGTTATGGTTCCTTTTTAAATTATTTTGCGGGATTTGAGCCAATATCAAATTTATATTTCACTCGGTAATTTTTCCCACTCACTTAAATACATGACATCTTGTTTTACGTTTTTCTTTTCAGGAAGTAAGCATAGAAACTCTAAAGAATTACCGTCAGGATCATAAAAATAAAGATTCGCAGTAGGTGTCCACGTCTGGACCATAGGCTCGGAAGGTTCAAGACCGAAAGCGGCTCTTGGTTTTATTCCTTTATTAAGAAGCCATTCTCTTGCATGAATGATTTCTTCATAATTAACCTTGAATGCAAAGTGACTTTTATTGAATTCCTCTTCTGATACCTCCCAAATGCCCAGCATTTGTTCCTTCTTATTATCTTTATCAAACCAAAAGAATGCTACACGTCGTTCTTCAATTGTGCGAGCATGAAATAATCCAAGTTTAGTATAAAATTCTTTTGCTACTTCTAAATTTCTTGTTTTAACATGTGTTTCATATAAAGTACCTGGAAACAAAGCATATTCCCCCTTTATATTTTTAGAAATTCTTACTATAAAGCCTATTTTTATAAACTAAAAATAGAAGTGATATCATATTCTTCTTACATGTTTTTCAAATTTGTAGCACTAATGCTGAATAAAATAGAAAATTCTCTCCCCCCGCCACATATACTGTTCAAAAGCAAAAAGGAAGTGATCCAATGTACTACGGAACAAAAGGCTGGTACGTAGCCGAACTAAAAAAATTAGGCGTGCGTTACCACGAAGGGCGAAAACTAGAAAGTTACCGCGGACACGTATTACGCAATTTATTACTTGCACAACAAGAGAAATTAAAAGAACAGTAATATGCTAATGTAGCGATATCGGTGATTCTCGGAATATATCAACGATTTTTCAAATATATCAGCGATTCAGTACAATATATCAACGATTTTTTAAATATATCGACTTACCGACAAATTACGTCAAATCACTCCTCCATTCCACCAACCAATCACACATCAATATCAAACAAAAAAGGTCACCCAAACGGGTGACCTTCCTTTCTTATTCACAAACAAGAATTTGTCTAGTAAATGATCCTTTTCTTGTAATACAGCGATCTGTAATTTCAAATCCTGCTTCATGAATCATGTCGTCCATTGTTTCCATCGTGACAACGACTACCTTTTTAGCGATGCGGCGCGCACTTGAAAGAATAGAGAACTGGTCTTCTGGTGTTGCATGCGTAAATAAGTCGTACGGCATATCGATAATTGCAACGTCGTAGTTCTCAGTAATTTCTTCAATTGGGCCTTTTGTTACTGTTCCTTCAAATCCGAAGTGTGCGATATTTTTTCTCGTTCCAAGAACTACAAGTGGGTTTATATCTCTACCAACGATGTTAATTCCCATAGAAAGTGCTTCTACTACTACTGTTCCAATACCGCAGCACGGGTCAATTGCTCTTACTCCATCTGGATTTGGTACAGCGATATTGGCAACCGATCTCGCAACACGTGTGCTAAGAGATGTCGAATAACTATGCGGTTTTTTTATGTGATGATACCAAACTGGTTCACTTTCTACATAGTGTCCGAAGTACCAGCGTCCTCCAAGAGGAACAATCCCGAATACACGCTCTGGATTACGAACATCCGCTTCTCCTTCAATATGCATGCCGAGGTCTCGTTCAATGAGACGTCTTTCCCCATATTCAATTTTATTTTCTCCAACCAGGTCATTGATTTTAACGAAGATAACTTTAAACGACGCTCCCGCCAAATCAATTTGTTCCACTTGTTTTAAAATACTTTCTAAGTCGTCTCCTTCATACATAACCTCAACGCGCTCTTTAATAAATGCACTTCTACTCGGGTCAATTTTGACATCACTTTTCAAAATATTAACGTGAGACTCCATTCCAAAGAACGAGCGCATTTCCAAATAACATAAAGCACGCTCCTCCTCACGAAATGCATACGTATATATACATGCAGGTGTTGTACTATGATTACTCAATCTATTATCATCCTTTATCGTTTAAAATTATTATGATTACAATTATTCGAATATCTTTTTTACGTAAAATTAAATGATATCACATGCCGGAAATAAAGAGAAACGTTAATAAATAAAAGAGACTGCCTATTGGCAATCTCTTTATTTTTATTAACAGAAAGAAGTTACATTCTGAACTTGTTCTTCCTAGTAATCTAGCATACCACCATCAGTTGCTTCTCCTAATGTATCATTTGAAATTGTCCTTAACGTATACATTCCCTTCCTCTAAAGGAATTTTTTTCTGATCAACCCGTTTCGCTTTTCCCGTTTCAAGATCGGTTTGGAAAGTTGAAAAATACCACATTCCTTCTCCATTATCATAATTCCCAATAAGAAACTTCCCTTTATCTAAAGCTTTAAAACAAGTTCCTGCAATACCAAAATCATCTTCATTAATTTTCACTTCGAGCACTTTCCCTTTATGAATGTAAAAAGCTTTCGCTGTTGAAAAATTAGAAGACTCACGTTGCAGTGCTACGAAAAAATCTGGTGTACCTTTACTTACAAATCCATTTTTTCTAGACGTATTAAATACAAACTCTCCAATTTTCGCCTCTTGCAAATATAATGTCGCGCTTGTAGATTGTAAGGCAAGCTGATATTCACCTTTATATATTTGATCCCCTTCTTGTGCACCAACCCAAGGCTCTTTTTGCGTTTCATGTTGTTCATTATTCGAAAAAACATGCAAAGTATACGCTTCTCCCTCAGTAGAATTCATTGAAACAGTGTAGCGACTTTGCACTTGTGGATTTATTTGTGATCCTTGTATTTTTCTACTCTCTTTTTTATTCCCCTCGGTATCCTCTACCTTCGTCACTACTTTTTCATCTGAACCTTCTTGAGCACATCCACTTAACGCTAAACTTACGACGATACTACCCATCAATAATTTCTTCATCTTGCCCCCCAAAATGAAAAGCTGATTAAAAATAATATTTTTAATCAGCTCTCTCTATTTTCTATGAAATTATTCTTCAATTAAATGAGACATTACATATGCATATACTAACGCTTCTGTATGTGCAATCGAACTTTCATGTGTACGCTCAAATGCATGAGAAGAATCAATACCCGCTCCAATTAATGCATGTTTCACATCAAATCCAGCGTGAATCGCAGCTGATGCATCCGATCCATAGTAAGGATAAATATCTACTTTATATTCAATATTGTTCGTTTTCGCAAGCTCTACTAAATGTTTACGCAGTGCATAATGATACGGACCGCTAGAGTCTTTTGCACAAATAGATACTGTATATTCGTCAGATGCTTGACCATCACCTAACGCTCCCATATCAACCGCTAAATACTCAACCGTTTCTTCTGGAATGTTAGAGTTACCACCGTATCCAATCTCTTCATTATTAGAAATTAAGAAATGCGTTGTATATGGTAATGTTACGTTTTCGTCTTGTAATCTCTTAATTAATTTTAATAAAATCGCAACACTTACTTTGTCATCTAAATGACGTGATTTTATGTATCCACTCTCTGTAATTTGAACGCGCGGATCGAATGAAACGAAGTCTCCTACTTCAATTCCTAATTCACGTACTTCATCAGCTGAAAAGACACGCTCATCAATACGAACCTCAATATTTTTCTCGTCGCGTTTCGCTTCACCTGCATCTTTATATACATGCACAGATGTTTGATGCATTAAAATCGTTCCTGTATAAGTCTTACCGCTTGATGTTTCAATTTCGCAATATTCCCCCTCTACAGAGTTCCAGCGAAATCCGCCAATCATAGAAAGACTTAGACGACCGTCAGGCTTAATTTCTTTCACCATCGCCCCTAACGTATCAACGTGTGCCGTTAATAAACGGTGCTGTGCATCATTTTTCCCTTTTACCGTTAAAATAAGAGCGCCTTTATTGTTACGCTTCGTTTCTACGTTCCACTCACTTACATAGTTTTCAATAAAACGAATGATTTTCTCTGTATTTCCAGACGGACTCGGAATAGAGACAAGCTCCTTAATAAGTTCCATCGTTTCTTTCGTATGATGTGCCATTGTCGTTTCCTCCTCATTTTCTCTACTATTCAGTATACCGAATTTACTATAAATCCTCTACTAATATAGCTTAATTTTCTAAATTATATTAAAATTCACTTTAACAAAAAAAACATAGCGTTATTCATAAACACTATGCTTTCTATCAAACTATTCTTCTGACACATCTAATAAATAAATGCCTCTTTCAAACCCACCGCGCTCTATTTCTTTTTGCTTTCGTAGACTTTCTACATCTTCAATTGTTGCACCTTCTGCACGCGCTAAAGAGATAATTACTTCCAGTGCATCCGCAAGTGAATCTAGCGCATGTTCACGCTCTTTCATAGAAGCAAATTCACGAATTTCTTCCGTTCCAATTTTCGCTAAAGCTTGTATGTATGCTTGTCCTGTTAATTTTTGTGCTGTATATGTTTTTCCAGACCTTAAAATCTTCTCTGGAACACGATCTCTTACTAACTTGTTATATGCTGACATCATTCAACCTCCCATATTTAATAACATCCGAGCTCTGCTTTATAGAAAAACCATTTTTTCTTCACGCACGCACTAAGCATATCAATTCCTGATCCATGTGCCCTTACGTGCGGAAAGAAATAGTACTCTGATTCTTCTTCCTTACTATATAAAGTTTGGTACTCAGCTGGAATTGCTTCTTTTTTCACATCTTTTTCTTTCGTCACCTCGGCAGAAAACGCAACGCTTGGATGTCCTTCAAAAAACAATGCAGTTCGCACCGCCATAGATGGTGTACTATGTAAAGCATAATATGCTATTACAACCATGCCAATAACACCAATAATTTTCTTCATATATTACTCCTAAAAAAAAAGTGCTAACACAATTATACTAAAATGTGTTAGCACTTTCTCCCCTTTACCTTAAATTAACCGGCAGTAAAACTACCATTAATTCAAATTTCACTTTATTCCCCTTTAAATGCAGGCAAACGTTTTTCTAAAAATGCAGCAATGCCTTCTTTATGATCCGCTGTTTGTCTCATCGCATATTGGCCGCGCTTTTCAAGTTGCAATGTTTGTTCTAAATTAGAACGATTTACTTCACATAAAATTTGCTTCGTTTGAATCATCGCTTTAATCGGCTTTTGTGACCATTCACTAATTTTTTGCTTCACAGCCGTTTGGAAATCCTCACCGATTACTTCATCAATTAAACCGATATCAAGCGCTTCTGTTGCTGATAATTTCTTTCCTTCCCAAATAATTTGCTTCGTCATATTTTCACCGACGCGCTTTTGAAGGAAGAAATGGCCGCCACCATCTGGAATTAAAGCGATTCCAATAAAGTTCATCGCAATAACGGATGATATATCTGCCATCACATAGTCAGCTGTTAACGCAATACTTAACCCAAGACCAGCAGTCGGTCCATGAATCGCACTAATCACAAGCTTAGGCATCGTATATAAAGTTACAACAACTTCAGAAATAGTATTCATAATGCCATCAAACTTGCTTTCATCATTACTTGAAAGCATCGATTTAATATCTCCACCCGCAGAAAAACCACGGCCGTTTCCGCATAACACAACAATGTGTGCAGAACTCTCCGCTACTTCTTTCAGTTTTTGTAATAGCTCTTTTAACGTTGGTTCATCTAATGCATTTAACACCTCTGGGCGATTGACCATAACTGTTGCAACGTGCCCTTCATATTTCACAATGACAGATTCTGTTTTACTTGTTACTTCCATTATATATACCCCTCTTTTCTACATAAAGATTATACTTATATAATTATAGAAAGCAGGTGAAAAATCCTTCTTTTTTCTTAATTTTCTGTCTAATAATCTCGTAATTTGTATATAGCCTCGTATAAAACATACAATTCCGTTAAAAAATATAGCAATTAAAGTCGGTTTATCGATACTTTCCATCTATTTACCATTTATATATAGAAGTGCTGAAATAAAGGAATGAAGAAATGGAGGCACATATGGTTACTAAGTTAAAACAGATGGATAACTACTTCCCGCATTTCCTACTGCTATTCATTGTGTTTCAACCAATTTTAGATCTATTAACATCTTTTTCAATTTATATATTACACATGAGCGCAACCGTCGGAATTGTAGTCCGTTTCGCCTTTATGCTTCTTGCATTAGGTTATCTACTTCTTCATCATAAACAACACGGTGCAAAAAAGTATATTCTCTACTTATGTCTCTTTGGCATCGTACTCGCAATCGGCCTTATAAATAATTTAATGGTCAAATCTCCAGTTTCATTTGGAGAAGAAGTGAAATTTATTTTGAAAAGTGTATATCCAATTGTACTACTGTTTGGATATATTATCGCACTAAAAGAATTAAAAAATAACGAATATGTATTTCATAAAATCATTACGTATTTCTTATATGCAACGTTAATTTTAAGTATTTCAATCATCGCGGCTATGGCAACTGGTACAGATTTCCAAAGCTATCCGAACTCAAAGATTGGTTCAAGAGGATGGTTCTTTGCTGGAAATGATTTAAGTTCCATTTTTGCAATTATGTTCCCAATCGTTGTCTTATACTCTGTTCATAAAACAACTTCTTTCTCAAAAGAAACAACAATTGAGCGTACAATCCCAATTTTCACTCCGTGTGGTAACTGTTGTACATCAATTATTCCCCTCTAGCTTAAAGCTTTTCCTTCTGAAAAAAGGAATTCTCAAAATTCATATACATTTTTATAATATTACGTTCCTAATCTAGAATGTTACTATAATGCTAAGATTAACAAACTTCAATAACCACAAAACATTGTGATATAAAGATGTTGAATACAATAAAAAAACACTCTCATACGAGAGCATTTTCTTATATAGCCTCAGCTTTTACAAACTGTAATTTATCTTTCTGCTCATTACTCGCCATCGTTACTAACGTATTTTCAATATGAGCAGGCACTTGTTCTAGCGTCACACTCGCACCTACTTTATCCGACTGCTCAACAAAGTTTAACAATGCCATCGCTCCTGATACATCCATATAGCGCACATCTTTCATACGTAAAACAACTGGAGACTTTACGTCTTGTAAAGTATGAAAAACACGATCCACTGTTAAAAATGAAAGTGGGCCTTTAATTTTATATGTCGCGTCTTTTTCTTTTACAATAGAAGCTTTACGGTCTTTACATTTCACCATGTATATCATGAACGAAAGAATAATACCGAACGCAACAGCAATCATTAAATCAAACTTCACTGTGACAACCATCGTTACAAGCATAACAATGACATCACCTTTTGGTGCTACATGCATTTTCTTCATGCTTTCCCAATCAAACATGCCAATACCAGTTAAAATTAAAATACCTGATAATACAGCAAGCGGAATGTATTGTACAACTGACCCAAGTCCCATAATGAAAATAAATAATATAACACTATGCATACTCGCTGAAAGCGCCGTTTTACCACCGCTTCTTATATTCACGATAGACCGTACAGTCGCCCCTGCGCCTGCTAATCCACCAAACAATCCGCTCATCATATTACCGATACCTTGTCCGACCAGTTCTTTATTACTTTTATGACGTGTACCCGTCACATTATCCATTACAACCGATGTTAACAACGAGTCAATCGATCCTAATAAAGCAATACTAAGCGCTGGTAAAATAAGTTCTGCGATGCCTGTTCCACTTAAAGATGGAATATGAAGCGTCGGCATTGCTTCTGGAATCGTTCCAATCTTCTCAATCACCTTATTTAATGACAAGTTTCCGATAAACGGTAACTTCACTGTAAGCCCTTCTAACGCAGAAGAAATGAAAGGAAGCATAGCTGTCACACCAACTAATGCAACTAAACTAGACGGAATAGCCTTAATCCATTTTCCAGAAACAATCATTACAATAATCGTTAATACGACGAGTAGAAAACTATTTTGCACATGCTTCATTTCACCTAAAATAATAATTAATGCGATTCCGTTCATAAATCCTGAAACGACAGAATACGGAATATATCGCACGTAAGAACCAAGCTTACATACACCGAATAAAATTTGAAACAGTCCCGCCATCATAAAGGCTATAAAACTCGCCTCTAATCCGTGCGTCGCAATAACCCCTGTTGCGATAACAGTAATCGGCCCAGTTGGCCCAGTAACTTGCCCAGGTGTACCACCAAATAACGCCGCAAATAAACCTGCAAAAATCGCACCATACAATCCGACTAGTGCTCCTTCAGACGTTCCCGTTGCAGCAATACCAAATGCAATGGCAAGTGGCAACGCAACAATTGCGACAGTAAAACCTGCTAAACATTCCTTTGCTATTTTTTGAAACATAAAAAAACCACCTTTGTATAAAGTCCATGTTCCATTGTACACCTAAAAGAATATATTCGTTAGTCCACTTTTTACAGTATCGTGACGTAAACGCATTCAATTGTAAGCTTCCGCTGCATCTTTGGAAACCATTGTAACTGTGCTATAATAGATAAATTAAATCTTTTATTATATATTTGGAGGCACTATGCTAACTTTTGAAGAAAAATTATCGATTATTGAATCTTTCCCTGAATTAGAAAGAAAGAACGTATCATTAAAACGCGTGAACTTTCACTTTGAAGAAAGTCGTTTAGATAAAAAGAACGTTGTATATCATTTACATCCAAACGGAAACGGCTTTGTATATGCAAGCTTCATTAAAGGTTATAAAACAGATGATAAAGGCATGATTAACATCCGTGAGTTTTCAGAAGAAGAACTGCGTTCATTAATTGAAAAAGTAATTGAACGTCTATCACAGGAGCCAGAAGAAATTGTTACACCAATGGAACCTGCTGCAGAAGAAGAATGGAAGAACGAAGACGGCCACATCCTAACTCTTATTCAAGAGGATGATATGTGGAACGTGTACGCTGGTGTAAACTTAGACGGTACATTCAACTCTTACCCAGAAGCTGCGGAATACCTTGATGAAGAAGGATTTTCACGTAAATAAAAGTAGAAAATGGGCATCCCAACATGACCATCAAACAATGTTGCGAACCCCATTTAATTCAACAATTTTTATAACAGTAAAAACCCCTCAAGCATTCATATGCTTGAGGGGTTTTCAATTAAAAGGTAGAACAGCTAAAATTCCTTATATTAAGAACAAAGTGGAATTATTCCTAGACCAATTAATAGAGCTGCAGCAGCCGCTGGAATTGGTACAGGAATCTGGATACCTTCTACAAATAAGAAATATTGACCACTTACTATTTTAAAACAAACTAATTGTATGGCTATTCCTCCCTTCTGTTAGATTAATACGTTGTATTAATTAATCTTATTATAGATATAATTAAATTGTTTGTTTTTTAAAAGTTACTATGTTACCATCTCTTCAATATCTTCACCTTTCTTTTTGACTATATAAACTCCTTCCTCACACTGTTTCTATTAATTTACATAAAATGATCTAGAGGAGGATTAAAAATGAATACAACTGCTAGATTAGTAAATTGGAAAGAACATGGAGATATGATTATTTTGGAATGTGAATCAAATGGAAAATGCTTCGAGATATCAACGTATAAACAAAGAATATATAATGCCCACCTTTTGTCAGATGACGTATATGTTCGTTTAGATTCATCTGATAATATAATTGGAATAGATATCTATAAGAAGTAAGAAAAGCCCTCTATTTTTTGTAGGTGGGCTTTATCTTTATTACAAAACACCAAAGTATACTCTCTTTTTCTCATGAAGTTTATGTAATTATACATATTCACAAAAAATAAACTAAATGAATATTACATGTAGTAAAATATAACTTGTGGACACGTTCTATAAAGCAGATTCTTTTAAAAGGCGTAACATATCAATCATTATAGGGGATGTGGCGTTACTCCGATACTGATCTCAGATCTCTTATATTTTGTGAACTAACAATCTAGTGTATATAGACGATTCTGTTTTATAGTATGTGTTTACACTTATAACAAAGGGGTAATACGGATAGATTCGTATGAAATGAAAATGGTTCAAGTCGGAGAGAGGCACCTTAGGGTGTCTTTTCTTTTATACATTACATCCCTTTTGTTCTTTCACCTTACTTCAAATACACGAATCACTCTTCATTAAGAAAAAACGAGAATTAAGTGAAGATCAATTGACCTTCACTTAATTCTCCACCTCTACAAAAGAACAAAGATATTGCTTCGTCTATTTAAAAACAGGCGAAAATCACATAGGTATAGTGCATCCCACACTTTCTATTTTTTCGCATCTTTCAACGACTCTCTCAGCACAAACTTCTGTAATTTCCCACTCGCATTACGAGGAAGTTCATCCACAAATAAATAGTGACGTGGACGTTTATAATCTGCTAATTCATCACTTTCTTTACAATATATTTCTAAATCATTTTCTGTAATCGCTTCATCTTTCTTTACAACAACAGCCACAACACGTTCTCCCCATAATTCATCTGGCTCACCAAGCACCGCAACATCTAATACACCAGGATGACTATGTAGAAAATCTTCAATCTCACGTGGATAAATATTAACACCTCCGCTAATTACCATATCATCCACACGATCTGCGACGAATAAATAGCCATCTTTATCGAAATAACCTAAATCACCAGAGTGATACCATCCTTTATACATCGATTTTGCATTTGCTTCTTCTCGGTTATGATAACCAGCCATCATAGTTGGGCCGCGTAAAATAATCTCCCCTACTTCATAAGGAGGTAATACCTCATCTGGTTCTGCTGGTGCATCATCATTTGGTTTTACAATGCGGATTTCATGACTAAAGCACGGTGTTCCTGCTGAACCTGCTTTCGTAATTTGATCTTCTTCTACAAGAAACGCAACAACTGGTCCCATTTCTGTCATTCCGTATATTTGTACGAGATCAATATAAAGACGTTCTTTACATTCCTTCACTAATGCTGGAGCCATTGCCGCTCCTCCATATATACCAATCTTCATCGATGTTAAATCGTACTGCGTTAAATCTTTTTGCAGTAACATATTCCACATCGTCGGTGCTGCAAAAAATGTCGTAATCTTCTCTTCTTGAATCGTATGTAATACTCTATCCGTATCAAAGTGATGTAAAATAACATTCTTTCCACCAACTTGAATACGCGGAATGATTCCAGCATTTAACTCGCCGCAATGATATAAAGGTGCTACTACAAGTCCGGCACTATCTCTATTATATTTTAAGAAATACGTACAAATCATACTATGCTCAGTCATTTCACGATGACGATGCAATACGCCTTTCGGATGACCTGTCGTACCGCTCGTATACAGCATAGAACAATAATCCATTTCATCAATTTCGATATCTACTTTGTCAGAAGATGCCGCATTCACTTTTTCATGGTAAGAACTAGCATAGGAAGGTGTATCGTCTTCTACGTACCAAAAAGACGAATTTGGAAAATCTCGTTCAATGATAGCAACAGTTGATTCAACCGCTTTTTCAAAGACTACTACTTTCGAGGCTGCATCTTGAAGGATATACGATAATTCTTTTGCTTTTAAACGGAAGTTAATCGGGTTAAAGATCGCCCCAATTTTCGCACAAGCTAAGTAAACGTTTACAAATTCACGGCAATTATATAAGTAAACAGATACAGTATCTCCCTTTCTTACCCCTTCTTTCAATAGAGCTTGCGCCGTTTTATTTATTTGTTCATCCCACTGTTTATATGTCCAGCGAATATTTTTTTCCGGCTCTACTAACGCCTCTTTATTCGGATACTTACCAACAGCTAAATCAAATATTCTCCCTATCGTCATGTACATGCCAACAATTTCCCCCTTTTCTCTTTCATAAATCTATCATTTCGTCTATAAGTAGACATTGTCCTCCAATTATTTGACTAATTTTTCTGATTATTATCGACATAGTTTTACAATCAGTGCCGCTTGGCGGTAAGTGAAATTATATCGGCGGTTTTCCGAATATATCGACCACAACTTGAAATATATCAGCGATTTTTAAAATATATCGACCGCAACTCAATTTATATCAGCGATTTTTCGAATATATCAACTTACCGACAAAAACTGACAAAATAAAAAAGAGGCTGTTCCAAATGGAACAACCTCTTTCTTCTTATACAAATAGCTCTTCTAAAATTTTCAGTTTGTCTTCTGTATATTTTACGAAGCCATCGTTATATGATTTTGGATCTTTCGGATTTGCGAAGTGCGTAATTGCACCTGTCTTCGGATGAACAAATTTACTTGATGCACCACAACCAAGTCCGATAATCGATTGAACTTCTTCCATAATAACAATGTTATAAATACTTTCTTGCGTCGGCATTGCATAACCAACGTTCTCTAAGTTACCTAAAATATTCTTTTGACGATATAGGTAATATGGTACGTAATTATGTTTTTGCGTCCACTCTTCTGCTTCGTGCATCATCGCTGTAATTTCTTCGCGACCTGCTACTTTATATTTACGTTTGTTTTGCGTCATTTCAGAAGCACGTTTGAATGATAACGTATGAACTGTTAACGATTCTGGCATTAACTTTTCTGTCTCATCTAACGTGTGCTTGAAAATATCTAAGCCTTCACCAGGAAGACCAATAATTAAATCCATATTAATATTGTTCATTCCCATTTCACGAGCTAAATGATACTTCTCAATTGTTTCTTCTACAGTATGGTGACGTCCAATCGCTTTTAATGTCTCTTGATGGTATGACTGCGGATTAATACTAATACGGTCAATGTTCCATTTATTTAACACTTCTAGCTTCGCTGGCGTAATTGTATCTGGGCGACCTGCCTCAACTGTTACTTCACGCACATTTTTCACATCTGGGAACGCTTCATACATTTCTTCATACAGCATATCCATCTCTTCTGCTGTAATACTTGTCGGTGTACCGCCGCCGTAATAAATCGTCGTAACTGTTACACCTTTTTCTTTTAAAAACTTACCAATTTCACGAACTTCATAATGTAAACCACCTAAGAATGAATCAACAGAGCCTTGGCGTCCGTTAATTGCATACGCCGGGAATGTACAATATGCACATTTTGTTGGGCAGAATGGAATACCGATATAAATACTTACTTCCTCTTTCAAACGGTATAAATCCGGAACTACCGCTAATTGGCAATCAACAATACGCTGAAGAAGTTCAATTTTCTCTTCATGAATTAAGTAGCTTTCACGAAGTTCTTGGTGTGCTTCTTCTTTTGACATACCACTTTGAAGCATTTTATGAAGGAGTTTCGTCGGACGAACTCCTGTTAAAATGCCCCAACTTTGTTCAAGACCAGTTAACTGCTGAAGAACAGAAAGATATACATAAGAAACAACGTGCTTCACTTGCTTCATACGCTCTTTTTCATCTGTGAAAGCAGATAAATCTTTTGCGAAAGTTTCTTCATACACATTTCCAGTAGCAACATCTGTTAAACGAGCAGATGCTTTCACATTCTCTTCAATGTGTATATCAACAATAAGATTTGCTTCCTCTTGTTCAAATCCAATCGTACTATCTTCAAAAAATAAGCCGCCAATATTTTGCAGCGGACGTAAAAAACGATCATCTTGTAGCGTTTTAATTGAAATTAACAACATTATCACCTTTTCATTTGCAAACTCTCTTTAGTTTACTTGAAGGGCGTTTGCAGGTCAATACAGAAGGTTTTACCTTATTTCTTCTATTTAAAAACTTAAAGGCAGAAGAGATGACATTTCTCTTCTGCCTTTTATAAATCTATTAGCTATTTTTAGTCATAAATCTTAAACGCATTCCTAATAACACAAGAATTACACCTATAAATGGAAGGTAATTTGTATTATGCCCTGTAGCTGGAAGTTTTTGATCATTGGAACTGCCTTGCTCTTTTTCTGGTAAGTTAGGCTTTCCTACTTCTTCACCCGGCTTCTCTGTTTCTTCACCTGGTTTCTCTGTTTCTTCGCCTGGCTTTTCTGTTTCTTCACCTGGCTTTTCTGTTTCTTCACCTGGCTTTTCTGTTTCTTCACCTGGCTTTTCTGTTTCTTCGCCTGGTTTTTCTGTTTCTTCGCCTGGTTTTTCTGTCTCTTCACCTGGCTTTTCTGTTTCTTCGCCTGGTTTTTCTGTTTCTTCACCTGGCTTTTCTGTCTCTTCGCCTGGTTTTTCTGTTTCTTCACCTGGCTTTTCTGTTTCTTCGCCTGGTTTTTCTGGACCTTTTTCTTGTTCTTTTTCATTTGTAATTTCAAGATTTTTAACTTCTACTTTTTCATTAGAAATCTTAAATTTAATTTCCTTATCAGATAATTTATATCCTTCTGGTGCATGAACTTCTTTTAAAATGTAATCTCCAGGTTCTAACTTCTTAGAAATTGCTTTACCATTCTTATTTGTTGTTAATGTGTCTATTTTTGTTCCATCTTTCCAAATTTCAAACACTGCGCCAGCTAATGTTTTACCTGTATCATTAGCATCTACTTTTGTAATTTCTAATTGACCTGTAATTTCTTCTTTCACTTTTTCATTCAATACTTCTCGTTTCGCTACTTCATTCGCTACTACGTTTACTTCCACTTTTACTTCTACTGCTTTATAGCCTTCTGGCGCTTTCGTTTCTTCTAACGTGTACTTTCCTGGCACTAAGTTTTCGAATTTCACAACGCCATCTTTATTCGTTGTCTTCCCTTCTCCAACTACTTGACCAGTTTCATTTTTTAGCTTAAATTCTGCACCTTGTAGAACTTTTCCACTCTCTGCATCCTTTTTGATTACTTGTAAGCTTCCTAGTTCTTTTGCGTTTTCTATTTGTACTTGTACTACTTTGTTCGCTTCCACAACGACTTCAATTTCTTCTTTTAACAACTTATATCCTTGTGGTGCTTTCGTTTCTTTTAATGTGTACTTTCCTGGCTCTAATTTCTGAGAGATTACTTTACCTGTTTTGTCTGTTCGTAATGTCTCTATTTTTTTACCATCTTTGTACACTTCGAATTCTGCGTCTGATAATACTTTCGTTTTATCTTCTGCATCTACTTTTACGATTTCGAATTGACCTGTAGCTTTTTCAACAATTTTTTTATTCAACACATCTACAGTCACTGTATTATTAGCAGCTACATCAACATGAACTAAACTAGATGATAGTTCGTAACCTTTTGGTGCTTCAACTTCTTTTAATGTATATGTTCCAACTGGAAGTTGTTTTGATAAAGCTTCACCTTTACCATCTGTAATAATTGTTTCGACAACGTTCCCATCTTTATCTATAACATCAAACTTTGCACCTGGTAAAAGTTGACCAGATTCACTATCTTTTTTCAATAATTTAAATTGACCATTTTCTACTTTTTTCGTATTCTTCATAACAATTTTCATTACGTTTGTATTATCAATTGTTACTTTTACTGGTGTATCAACTTTTATATATCCCTCTGGTGCACTAATTTCTTTTACAAAATAATCACCAAATGGTAAATCTTTAACTTCCGCAATACCCTTTTCGTTTGTTGTAACAGTAGCCACAACATTATTATCTTTGTCTATAACATCAAATTTTGCGTCTTTTAAAACAATGTTTTCATCGTTTTCATCAACTTTTTTAATTTGTAAATTTCCTTTTTCAGCTGCCGGCTTTTTCCACTTTGGCCAGTTAAATTTAAAATTATGAACCTCAAATCCATCTCTTTGGTGTAATCCACCAACATAGGCTTGTCCGTTAATAGATCCACCCTTTGTATCTACAACTGCATTAGGTGCAAATACACTTCCTACTACACCATATCCTTTAGTTGTTATCTTTTTAGCATTAGGGAACACCCAAATGACTTTACTAGCTAACTCAGTAAAGAAGGAATTAGGGTCATATGCTTGAGAGGTATTAACTAATGTGAACCCGCCCTTATCTGTCGTATCATACAGGATTGCACCGCCACCAAAATTAACTTCTTCTGCATCTGAATGAATAACAATAAAATCTTTGTTACTTACATTTGGAAGATAAACATCACTTACATTAAATGTTTTCTTTCCATTTTGGCCTGAAGAAACATAAATATTAGGGTTATTTACATCTTCACCGATTCCAAAAGTCATACCAGGTTTTGGTTTATCAGTGTGTAATTGGCCCGCATCCTCAATTACGCTATCAACATCTTTTCTAAACTCTTTAAATTTAGCATCAATCTCCGCTTGCTCTTTATAAGAGATACGGTCATATGATGATTTCATTGCCCCTTCTGGATCACCATCTTTTGTCATCGCCACTGTTCCATCTTGAATAATTACTTGTCCTGTTCCCGCTTTCGTAAATTGACCACCTAGTAATAATGATGGATATCCTTCCTCTACCCATGTCGCTCCAGCTAAATTATTCGCTCCAGTTGCAGCCGCTAAGACTGTATAACTTGATGCGTTCATATTTTTTTGAATAGCCATCGCACCCTCAATATCCGCACTCGTTGCACTATGATCTCCAAAAATGATTGCATTGTAATAAGATACATCACCTAAACCTTTTAACTCTGTTGTAGCTGCCTCTGCTTTATCTGGTAAATGGATTAAAAAATTCATACATACTAGTAACATAACTATAAAACTACTACTTAATTTTTTTATTTTTTGATTAAATGATTTCCTCAAAAAATTCATTCCCCCTTTTATGATTCCTAAATTTATGAAAAGAAGCTCATTTCATATGTACCAAGCCTTACTCACATTAACTTAAAATAATCCATTTAAATAAACCAAAGAAACTCTACAACGAATTAATAACATTACTACAATTCATTTTTGAAATAATACGTGAACGAAACTATCATGCGGAAATGTTTTTACTTATGGGAGCTCAATAAAATTAATCTGAAGAATATTTCATGTGGTGTAACTTTTTTGGCAACATCATCCACTTTACAACAGTTTTCTAAAGGATTCAAGTGAATTGTATAGATTTCAGACACAATTAACTCGAGTAAAACGCTTTCAACCTTAGGATAAAACCAAAAGAAAAACGTAGCAAAAAGCTACGTTTTTCTTTCATCGTTTCGGTGTATTTTTATGATTCTTCAAAAATGGAAGCGGAAATTGCTTACGGAAATGTTCTTTAATCATATACTCTACACCGTTCTCACTATTTGAACGTGTAATCCAGTCAGCTGCTTGTTTTAGCTCTACAGGTGCATTTCCCATTGCTACTCCGAGCCCTACATTTTCAATTATTTCTAGATCTTCTAAACTATCTCCAATCGCAACCATTTCGTTTAGCGAAATATTTAAATGCTCTCCAAGCAATTGTAATCCGCGTAATTTTGATACATTTTGCGGCAAGATTTCTATTCGTTTTGAATCACACTCAATATACTCTATATCTTGGAATGCTTTTCGTAATGTATTTAGCCCTCGTTCTTTTTCACCTTTACTTTGGAAAATCACATCAATTTTCGGAGCAGCTACTGGATGATCACGAAGCGCATCACCTAACGAGTCTACAAATTGAACCGGATAAAATAACGGATCTGCACTCGATAATACAGTACGCGCAATTAAGTTTGGTGTATTTCTCTCCCGATTTCCGATTGAAAACCGTTCATGAGAAATGCGGACGTTACAATCGAAGTGCTCTAACACTTGCACAATGTTAAACGTCTTCTCTTCCGATAACCTTCTTTGAACGTACGGCTTATCTAACGTTGCTGAAACGAAAGCACCGCCATGTGTCACTAATATAGAATCTAATTTTAAAGCCTTTGCTACTTTATGAGCAGACTGAAAATTACGGCTCGTAAATAATGTAACGTATACGTCTTTTCTTTTCACAAATTCAATTGTTTCTCTTAATCCTTTTGCAATTTTTCCGTTGTTGTATAGTAGTGTCCCATCTATGTTAAGAGCTAGTAAGCGATAAATCATGTCGCACTCCCCCTCTTCGCTGTTGTACTCTATCCATAATTTATGAAATAAATGTAGCAAATAGAACGAGTTAGAATTACTACTGAAAATTTGGTTTACTATATACATATACACTCAGTAAAGGAGATAGTACAATGCAGGCACCTCCTTCCTTTTATGAAGGCGATACGTTAGAAATAGCAAAGAAATTAATTGGGCAGAAGCTTGTTCATATTGTAGACGGAATAAAGCGAAGCGGAATCATTGTTGAAGTAGAGGCATATAAAGGTCCCGATGATAAGGCCGCACATAGTTACGGCGGCAGACGGACGGATCGCACGGAAGTCATGTTTGGTGCACCAGGGCATGCTTACGTATATTTGATTTATGGTATGTATCATTGTTTTAACGTCATTACAGCGCCAGTTGGCACCCCACAAGGTGTTCTCATTCGAGCCCTTGAGCCAGTAGACGGGATTGAAGAAATAAAACTTGCACGATACAACAAAACCGACATTACAAAAGCGCAGTATAAAAATTTAACGAACGGCCCTGGTAAACTATGCCGTGCCCTCGGAATTACTTTAGAAGAACGAGGTGTATCGTTACAAAGTGATACATTACATATTGAACTCGTCCCAGAAGAAGAACACATATCATCACAATATAAAATAACAGCAGGACCTCGTATTAACATCGACTACGCAGAAGAAGCTGTGCATTATCCGTGGCGTTTTTATTATGAGGGGCATCCGTTTGTTTCAAGGAAATAAACGATATCAACGATTTTCCGAATATATCTATCGTAACTTACAATATATCAACGATTTTTCAAATATATCTATCATAACTCAAAATATATCAAAGATTCGACAAGCAATATTAATAAAAGAAGACTGTTCCACAATGGAACAGTCTCTCCCTTTTACTCCGCACCTTCCGCAGTCGCAATATTATCCTCTAAGTTTTCTCTTGATAATTCAGCCGTCATAAAGTCAGCTGTTTCTGGAAGTGCTAAATGCATATGAGCCTTTTGGCAAATTTGGATCGTACAGTTTTCAACAACATAATCGAAAACATGTCCGCCTCCGCTTCTTGCATCATCAATGTAATGTAAATGGAAACCAGCTACACCAATACCTTGCGCGTAATCTGGTGTCCAAAATCCAGCAAGCGTGCCTTCTGTATGTTTAAATGAAAAGATTGGTTGTGATTTCGTCACTTCAACGAGCGGTGTATACGGTTTTTCTTGTCTTGGAACAGTTCTCGTTCTTACTTCACGGAACGTACCGTCCATTCTAATAGCGTAAAATAAGTTTTTACTTGGCATTAATTCATGTAATAATGCCTCAACTTCTTCACGATTCATCGGACGCTCTACTGTATAACTCATTTCTTTTTCAAAAAATGTTACCGTCGCGAACGGTGTTGTTTCTTTCGGTTCTACTTTTTCTGCTGAACCGTCTGAACGTAAATGATAAAATTCGTTATCAAATGCAATCATTTCTCCATCTAATTGATCAAATGTGCCGATGCCGAAATCACCACGTTCTTTTAGTTCCTCAAAGCTAATCACACCATCGTATATACCATCTAATAGCGCAAGCATTGTAGATGTTTGATATACTTCATTACTCGTTTTCGTTCTTTTTGCATCAATATCAATGAATTGTGCAACAGTCATCTCAATCATGCCTCCATTAGTTTAATTGATTTGGTAATAATTTTTCGCTTAATTTAATGTTGTCACGGTAGTCAATTGGAATATCAATAATGACAGGACCTTCTGCTTCTAACGCTTCTCTCAATACACCTTCTAATTCATCTGGTGTATTGACACGAAGACCTAACGCCCCGAAACTTTCCGCATATTTCACAAGATCAACATCGCCAAACTCAGTAGCTGATGTTCTGCCGTATTTCATCATTTGTTGGAACGCAACCATATCGTACGTACCATCTCTCCATACGAGATGTACAATTGGAGCATTTAAACGTACCGCTGTTTCTAATTCCATCGAAGAGAATAAGAAACCACCATCACCTGACACGGAAACAACTTTCTTGCCCGGTTCAACTAAAGTAGCAGCAATTGCCCAAGGAAGTGCAACACCTAACGTCTGCATACCGTTACTAAATAATAGTCTACGTGGTTCATAAGAACGGAAACATCTTGCCATCCAAATAGAATGGGAACCGATGTCACATGTAACGGTTGTATCGTCACTAATTAAAGAACGAAGTGTACGAATCACTTGAAGCGGATGCGTAACACCTTCTGAAGCACGGTTTGGAACTTCTGCTTGTTCTGATAATTTCGCACGTAATCGTTCTAACACTGCTTCTGATTTCGAACTTAATACAAGTTTCGGTAATTTTTCTGCAATGCTATTTACAGTTAAAGCAATATCACCAATTAATTCGCGCTCTGGTTGGTAATCATGGTCGATATCTGCTTGATGGTCATCAAGATGGATAATCGTTCTGTCTCCAAGTTTATTCCAGAATTTCGGATCATACTCAATTGGGTCATAACCGATCGAAATAACAAGGTCTGCTTCTTCTAGTAAAATATCACCTGGTTGGTTACGGAATAATCCAACACGGCCGAAGAAATGATCTTCTAACTCACGCGAAATTGCACCAGCTGCTTGATATGTTTCAACGACAGGAAGTTCTGTATCCGCAATTAATTCACGAACGGCTTTCGTCACTTCATTTGTGCTCGCTCTCATACCGAGTAAAATAACTGGTAATTTCGCCGATTTTATTTTTTCTACTACATATGTAATTTCATGTGTGGGAGCGATTCCAAGCTGTGGCTTAGAAAGCGCACCGATAGACTCTACAGTCGTTTCAGCTGTCATAACGTCTTGCGGCAGACTTACTAAAGTAGCGCCTGGATTAGTGGAAGTCGCACTTCGGAATGCATTTGATAGTGCTTCTGGCACATTATCAGGATGCTCTACTTCTACGCTATATTTTGTGATTGGTTCGAATAGTGCAGCATTATCCATAGATTGATGCGTACGTTTTAATCTATCTGTACGCGGAACTGCACCAGCTAAAGCAACAACGGGATCACTCTCCGCATTCGCAGTAACAAGACCTGTCGCTAAATTTGATGTCCCTGGTCCTGAAGTTACAAGACATACGCCCGGTTTCCCTGTTAATCTACCAATAGCAGCTGCCATAAATGCTGCATTTTGTTCATGACGACAAACAATTAACTCTGGTCCTCTTTCTTGCAGTACATCAAATACAGAGTCAATCTTCGCTCCTGGAATACCGAAAACATGTGTAACACCTTGTTTAATTAAACAATCAACAACAAGATCTGCTCCTTTTGTTTTTGTCTTCACGTCGTTTGCTTTTACACCTGTACTCAAACTAATCATTCCTTTATTTCATAATGTGTGTAATAAAGATTTTTAATTTCACCTGGTTAATTAATGTGGTGAAGTATTATTTATCATTATATTACAAATGCATTATTTTTCCAACAATATGAATTTGACATCATTTTGACAACCAGTAAGGAATACGCTTACAACCCTTTATTTATCCTAAAATAATATTTTTAAAACTTCTCTAAAAATGTACAAAAAACTTCCATCTTGTCACAGTATTAAAAACATCACAGTACCTTGCAAAGAACACTAGTAAATGATATATTTGTAAATATTGGAATACCCATTAATTGGAACGCACTTTGTAATTCGTATCCCCCTTTCAAAATATAGCATTCTCAACTTTAATCCATCATTCTATAAAGGAAAGTGATTGTTATGAAGAAAAATGAATTTTTGGAACAACTTAGTTCTTCCCTGCAGAATATGCCTAATGCAGAAAAGAAAGATATTATTTCAGAGTATGAAACTCATTTTATCAGTGGTAAACAGGATGGGAAATGTGAAGAAGAAATTGCTAGAAAACTAGGAAACCCTAAAACGATCGCGAAAGAACTTACTGTTTCCTATGCAATACATAACGCTGATAATAAACGAAGCTTTAAAAATATGATAACCGCACTATTTTCTGTTATGAGTTTAAGTGTTTTAAACTTTACCTTTATCATTATCGCCTTTTTCGTACTACTCTTTTTATTACCGATTCTTCTAGCACTTATCATTGCTACTCCATTATTAATCATGTCACCTATTTTATTAATAGGGTTAGGGTTTTTTAAAGGGTTTCATCAAATAAGTTATTCCGATGTTTATAATGTGTTCATCGCTTTTTGCAGCGGTTTACTCATATCCGTCATATGTTATCAAATGATAAAACACCTATACGCAGCTTTAGTTAAGTACTTGAAATGGAATATAGCTATTTTACAAAGATAATAATGAATATAAAAGGAGATTAAAATGAAGAAGTATACTTTATATCTACTCATGTTACTTACAATTTTATTTCTATCAGCTTGTTCAAACAGTGCGCAACCTAAGGAAGAAAACGATGTACAATCTATTAAAGATGTTACGATTAAAATTCCAGAAACTATATTTAGTTCCTCAAAAAAGAATGAAATTATTGATGAAGATGAAATGAAACAAAATATAAAAACGTATTTAAATTATAGCGGAGAGTTATACGAAAACATCGTTCAACTTTCGTCAGCCATGTCTGATGAGAATGTCATGGAATCCGACCGAAAGAAATTACAACAACTTGTAGATTTAGCGCAACAAAACGATGCGAACTTCCATGATTTTATTAGTAACAATACGATCCCTGATGATTACAAACAGCCTTCGAAGGAAATTCATGATTACATTTCAGCATCTACAGCACTTTCAGTAGAGCTAGAGCAAGAATTAGATAAACTCGCGCAAGATGGTAACTTATTCAAAACTGATTTTTCTTTTACAAAACGCTTTGAGAAAGTGAATGGTAGGAAGCAAAAAGAAATTGAAACATTTTTGAAGGAAAAGAATATTAAGACGGAGTATTTCCACAAATAACAAACAAAAAAGACGCCCCTATACAGGGGCGTCTTCCACTATTACGCTTGTTGTTGCGCGTTATATAATTCTTCAAGTGGCTGCATGATAATTTTGTTAACGTCAGTGATAACGATGTTTAGGCGTTGTTCAGTTTCCATTAACTTTGTGATTTTAGCATCTTGTTGAATGCGAGCTACCACTTCTTGTGCTTTTTGGTTATCTTCTTCAGTGATTTCTTGACCTTGCATCATTTTTTGTTGTAGGCCAAGTTGCATTGTGCGGAACTCATCGAATAAGTTCTTTGAATTTGCATCACCTTGTACTGCTGCGTAGCTTGCTTTTAATGTTTGGAAATCTTCGTTTTCAGCGATTGCTTTTTGTAATTCATATGCAACATCATGAATGTTTTTTGTCATTTTATTTTTCCTCCTTTAGAAGGCTAGCGCTTGTCATGCGCACTGCCTTTTCAGTGCATTTACATACGCACTCTTCTTACCATATCAAACTATGCAAGAGATGTGAAGAAATTTCACTTTTATTTCTATGTACTTACCTTATTATTTAAGAAACAACAGTAATAATCCTTGCACAATTCCAATCATTCCGCCTAATAAGGCACCTAAATACGTAATCATTTTTAGTTCATTTTTTGTAATGGACAGCACTAAACCTTCTAGTCTCTCCGTTGAAAATGTGGAGACTTCTTGCTGGACAATTTCAGCCAAGTGGAGATTATTTAGTATACTCGCTACGTTTTCTGCTCCCCACTTCAAGCCTTTCGTTACTGCACTTGGAACTACCTTTTCCATAATTGTTTCTCGAACTGGCTCACATACTTGCTGCACAGATTGATTTAAAAATTTACTCACTGTTTCTTCAACTTTAACCGCTGACAATATGGAGCTTACAATCATTTCTTTTTCTACAAACGTTTCTACTTCTTTTACATCTCTTCCTTTTAACTTTTCCCACTCTTTTTGCAGTACGTCAGTTAAAAGCTGCTTTGTTCCATCTTGCCCTAAAAACTTAATGACTTCTGGCTGCACACGATCCACTACACTTACATTCCCTAAAAA
The DNA here is from genome assembly GCF_053345335.1 of Bacillus sp. M5A3_1b. Taxonomy (NCBI): domain Bacteria; kingdom Bacillati; phylum Bacillota; class Bacilli; order Caryophanales; family Bacillaceae; genus Bacillus; species Bacillus sp. M5A3_1b. Next base: position 181,330 of record NZ_JBKEZY010000007.1, read on the forward strand.
CATTCCGACTAAGTTAAGTAGCGTTCCCCTAGAAGCAAAGAAATCATCAATCATTTTTGAAAGACGTGCTTTCCCTTCTTCACTCTCAAAGAAATTAATTCCTCGCTCTAAAATAAATGCCGAGACATTTGGGATTGTATTCTCTATTTTTTCATGAACAGAATGAGGTAAAGCCTGTTCCCATGTATATGTATAATACTCTGCTAAAAATGCCTCTATTTTTTCTGTAATCACATGTTCGATTTTCCCGGTCGCCTCTTTTTCTACATACGCTACATTCCATTTTTCTAACATATGTCGTAACGACTGTTCATTCGTAATTACTTTATCCACTTCTACTTGTGTCCATTGAATTAAACCTTTTTGAAACTCTTCATTTGTTAATTTCTTTCCGATTCCTTCTGGCGTTAACAAATGTTCGACAACCATTTTTCCTAATTGAACAGCAAGTTCATCACGGCGCTTCGGAATTAACCCTGGTGTAAATGGAACTTGAAATTTTCCAATATAAATAGGGCGATGAGGACGAAATAACATTTTTATCGCTAAATGATTTGTAAATCCTCCAATAATCGCTCCGAGCCCTGTCGTCGTTAACATACTTAACCATATATTCATTACAATCAACCTTTCGCTTCTCCAAAACTATAGCATATCATCATACGGACAAAAGTATAATGGTATAAAAACGTATTTGCAATATATAGCTCTGCTTATTATGCCAACATTTTGTTAGTAAAGGAGTGATTTCGTTGGTTCTCGGTATTTTAACTTCTCACCCTCATTATGAGCAAATGTATTACACCGAAATCGCTAAACGCGCTCGGCTTTATCATAATGTCGTTGCCCAGTTTACGCCATTTGGTATTGATCCTAAAACAGACCTTGTCTCTGGTCTGATTTATGATACAGATACAGGAAAATGGAAAGAGCAAATATTCCCTATTCCTTCTTATATTTACGATCGTTCTTCTTTTAACGAGGAAACAGACTTCAATAAAGCACAATCAATTATTCACTCATTACACAACCGTCCTACCACTACCTTTTTAAATAACACACTCATTGACTTAAGCGAACTTCATGATTTATTTCTCACGAATAAAAAATTATCTCCTTATATACCAAAATTTGAAATAGCAACGATACAAAACATTTTCAAACTGTTATTAAAAACAAAAGATATTATTATACGGCCTACTAGCACACATTCCAATGAAAGTCTGTACCGGATCGCTTATAAAAATAAAACGTTTCATATCGATACGATAAATGATGACTATCATACTTCTACTCCAATCAAACGGACAGATGAATTTATATCTTGGTACAAATCTAACATACGATCAGCACGTTACATCACCCATACAATGCTACAACCACCCAATCAATTAACATACCCGCTTCATATTCGAACCATTTTGCAAAAAAATAAAGAACAGAAGTGGACTGCTATCGGCCAATTTATACAAAAAAGCTCATTTCCGAATCAACTTTTACTTTCGGCAACAGATGATTCCTCGCTGCATTCATTTTCAAAAATTAAATACGTACTATCTAGTACAGGTGTACAATTATTACAAGACGCTTTACATGACATTATAAATGAAGTGTTTCAAACATTAGATGAATCTTATTCTTCGTTATTCGAGCTAGAGCTTTCCACCATTATGGATCAAAAAGGGGCAATTTGGCTTATGTATGTCAACACGATTCCCCCGTACGAACATTACATTCGTCATAGTGATGCACTAGCCGAAAAAATATATCACGGACCACTAAAGTTTAGTCGCTTCACACCATAATGAAAGGAGGTAACACCATTTTGAAAGAGCACATATATACATTAAACATTTCAGATGAGCATCCAAATAGTATTACTTTACCTTATATTTTTTCCATTACACCACCAATTGCATCTCTTTCCTTCGGCGTACGCCATGTTGCAAGTGAAGAGGTGAAAATTCATTATTCCTTTACTCGCGAAATCATTATCGGAAAACAAATTGCAGAGAAACTTTTACTTCCTCATTCCACTACTATCCATGCATTCACGCAAAATGAAACCATTATTTTCGGACCATTAATCGGGATTTTTACAACTGGTTTTAACGATGACTCTTCTAATCCTTTAGGAAACCGTTCAACTTCTCTTGGCGAGTTACTAACGCCACCATTCACCTTACGACCATTTGTATTCGTTTTTGGTGTGCAACATATAAACTGGGAAGACGAAACAATTGAAGGATATTTCTTTCAAGAGGAACAGTGGATAAAGAAAAAAGTCCCTTTACCGAATGTCATTTACGATCGATTACCAAATCGGAAAGCCGAAAATTATAAACCGATCGTAAGAGCAAAAAGAAAGTTAGAGCATGACTATGCTATTCCATGGTTTAATCCAGGCTTTTTCAATAAATGGGAAGTGCATCAACTTCTTATGAAAGATGAATCCATTATTCCCTTATTACCAAATACGGAAGCTTTTCAACACTTCGAACAAGTAGAACGCTTTCTTGGCACGTATAAATCTGTTTACATGAAACCGATACACGGTAGCTTCGGGAGAAACATTCATCAAATATTTTACTCTCAAACAGAGAATTGCTACTACTGTCGTTATCGCGAAAATGAAGAAAATAAACTAAGAAAGTACCAATCATTAGAAACGCTTCTGAACCATGTATTAAAAGGACATGATTTAAAAAAGTTTATCGTACAACAAGGTATTTCCTTACTTCGCTTCGATGGGCAACCTGTTGATTTTCGCATTCATACAAATAAAAATCATTTTGGCCAATGGATGGTCAGTGCAATCGTTGCAAAAATTGCGGGCAAAGGTAGCTTAACAACGCATGTAAATAGCGGTGGCGATACGAAATTACTGCAAGAACTTTTTCCGGATTCAACGAAACAAGTTCAAATTGAAAATAAATTAAAACATACAGCCTTACAAATCAGTTACGCGCTCGATGAACAAGTAACCGGAAATATTGGAGAAATTGGTTTTGATATCGGCTTAGACTCGCAGGAAAACCCGTGGCTCTTTGAAGCAAACTCTAAACCTGGGCGAACTGTATTCCAAGATGAAAAGTTAAAAGAACAAAGTGAACTGACGCGCCAATTATTTTACGAATATGCCATCTACTTAACTGAACATTCTTTGCGCGATGCAAAAGAAAAAATGGCTCAAATAAAATCCGGAACTCCATCAAACACCGAACATATCCCATCCCCTATGATTCACTCACAAATACGAAAACAAAAACTTCCACCTCATTCATAAGGTGGAAGTTTTCTATTTACACAAGTTTCACTACAACCTCTGTTTCCACATTACACATCCCGCAATAAAAAACATGATTGCAGTACTCTTGTGAATTACTATGTGTTAAACCATCTACTGCACTTAATAATTCTTGATCCATATACGCACTATAATCGTCTATGTAATCTACAGTTTTCCCATAATCTTGGAGTATACCTTGGCAATTTTGACAAGAATATGTTTGTGATTCTAATGCGTTGCAAAGCGGGCAAATTCCCATCACGATTCCTCCATACGTTATCATTTACAAGCAGATTGAAGAGAGCATCTAGCCGTGCATAGGAGCGTCCTGTCCCCCTACTTAAAATAGAACTATAAAGTTGCTACCGATTTAATTTTAGTAAGTCATAAATAAGAAGTTAATGATTTGCCCCACAATAGCGGGATACAAAAAGAAAAACATATTTCATATCGCTCTTAGTTTAGCCTTCTTTCTAAAAAATACAACGATTACTCTTATTTCATAATTTACGAAATCACTAAGATTTTTTTACAAAATTTACAAATTATTATTTCGTATATCTTTCTAGGTAACATCCATACTATGAGTACAAACTTAATTACCGATGGATTAGCGCCAAACGGGGCGATAATCTGGTTCAAATCCAGCTAGTCCAACCAAAAAAATTTTTCTAACTCTAAGGAGGATATATTCCTATGGCAAACCAAAGTTCTTACAATCAATTAGTAGTACCAGGAGCAACAGCTGCAATCGATCAAATGAAGTACGAAATCGCTCAAGAATTTGGTGTACAATTAGGGGCAGATTCTACGGCTCGTGCTAACGGTTCTGTTGGTGGAGAAATTACAAAACGTCTAGTTGCAATGGCTGAGCAAAGCCTTGGCGGATTCCAAAAATAAATATATATGGCAAAAAGGTCTCAAGGCATATGCCTTGAGACCTTCCTTCATTTATTGCAACATTTGTAAAAACTTCTTCGTACGTTCTTCTTTTGGATTTGTAAATACATCTTCTGGTGTACCTTGTTCGACAACGACACCGCCATCCATAAAAATAACACGGTTCGCAATTTGATGTGCAAAGCGCATTTCGTGCGTTACAATCACCATCGTCATGCCTTCTTTAGCAAGTTCTTTCATTACTTTCAGAACTTCTTGAACAAGTTCAGGATCAAGTGCTGACGTCGGTTCATCAAATAGTAATACTTCCGGCTCCATCGCAAGCGCGCGAGCAATTCCAACGCGCTGTTGTTGTCCGCCTGATAATTGGAACGGATATAAGTCTACTTTATCTGCAAGACCAACTTTTTCAAGGAAATAGTTTGCTTTTTTCTTCGCTTCTTCTTTCCCCATCTTTTTCACTGTAACGAGCCCTTCCATTACATTTTGAAGTGCTGTTAAATGCGGAAATAGATTATGGTGCTGGAATACCATACCTGTTTGCGTACGAAGATTGACAATATCTTTCTTCGATACTTTTTGAGAGAAGTCGAGCTCTTTATTACCGATGCGAATATTACCAGCGTTCGGCGTTTCTAACACGTTGAGACAACGCAGGAATGTCGTTTTACCAGATCCCGATGGCCCGATAATAACAACAACTTCCCCCTTCTCAACTGATAAATCTATATGTTTTAGTACGGTATTATCTCCGAAACTTTTTTGTAAATGTTGAATTGAAATCATAAAAACAAAAACTCCTTTTATGAAAGGGTTATTTTAGAGTGTAACGTTCTGAACGTTTTTCTAATATTTGTTGCACAATAGATAATAAGAAGCAAATTGCCCAATAAATTAGACCTGCTTCGAAATAAACAATTAAAAACTCATAGTTCATTGCCGCAATTTCCTGCGCTTTTCGGAACATTTCTGTTACTAAAATTAACGATGCTAATGAAGTATCCTTCACTAAACTAATAAATGTATTCGAAAGCGGCGGAATAGATACTCGCGTTGCTTGCGGTAAAATAACACGTTTTAATGCTTGCGGGTATGTCATCCCAATTGTGTAAGCTGCTTCCCACTGTCCTTTCGGGATTGAAAGGATAGAAGCACGAATAATTTCAGATGCATACGCACCAACATTTAACGAAAATCCAATAACTGCTGCTGTATATGGCTCAACTTCAATATTAAGAGTTGGAAGACCATAGAAAATAATAAATAACTGTACAAGAAGTGGTGTTCCGCGAATGATAGATACATAGATACGAGCAATCCATTGTAAAATACGACTACCTGAAATACGTGCAAGCGCTGTTAACGTCGCAAGTATAATCCCGATAATAAATGTAATAAGCGTTAATGGAATTGTCGTAAATACAGCTTCCTTCAGCATAGGCATGAAGGAAGACTGCATAATATCTATCCAAGTAGACAATCGATCTGAAACCAACGCACTACTTAGATACATTTTCACCGAACCATTTTTTCGCTATTTTATCGTACGTACCATCTTTTTTCATATCTTCTAACGCTTTATTTACTTCTTGTACTACCTTGTCGCTACCTTTACGGAATAAGAATCCACTTTGTGACGCTTCTTTTTCTGTATCTACAATTTTAATTTTTGCATCTTTTTTCGTTTCTAAATAATTTAACACTGATAATTTATCATTAATTGTGAAATCAACACGGCCAGTGTTTAATAATTCTGCAGCTTGGCTAAAGCCTTCTACATTCGTAATTTCTGCACCATTTTTCTTAGCAATATCTGCATAGTTACTTGTTAAAGATTGTGCTGCTTTTAATCCTTTTACATCAGCAAATGTAGCAGGTTTATCTTTATCCTTCGCAATAACTAATACCGCTGAAGATGAAACATATGGGCTAGAGAAGTCATATTTCTTTTGACGATCTTCACGAATACCAACTTCATTCGCAACCATGTCGAAACGTTTTGCATCTAGACCAGCAAGTAAGCTATCCCATTGTGTTTCTTTAAATACAGGTTTTACTCCTAAACGTTTTGCAACTTCTTCTGCTAATTCAACGTCAAATCCAGTTAATTTATTACTTGAATCGTGGAATGTGAACGGTGGATATGTACCTTCTGTTCCAATTACAAGTTCACCACTTTGTTTTATCTTTTGTAACGCATCTTGATTAGCTGTATCTTTTTTCTCTTCTTTACCGCAGCCCGCTACAATCCCGATTGCTAATGTAGTTACTGCAAGTACTGAAAATAATTTTTTCATGATGGTAATCCTCCAAGTATTCTGATAGGAATTTAAAAACTATATTGATTGTATGCAATCTTGAACAATTTTTCAATGAAAATGTTCTTATTTAGTTTATCCTTTTTCTTCATAATCAAACAAAAGGGGAAAATAACGCTACATACAAAAAATAAGTAACATTTTTTAATATAGCATTTATAAAGAAAAAGGTAAAACAATACTTCTTATTTAACTGCCCTGATTCACTAAAAAAGAACTTGTGAAAATCACAAGTTCTCCTCCATACATATTAAGCGCTCTGGTTTCCTTCCATTTGCGTTTTGTACATATCGTAATAACGCCCGCGCTTTTTCATTAGTTCATCATGAGAGCCTTTTTCTAAAATCGTTCCTCTATCAAGCACAATAATTTGATCTGCGCTTTTAATTGTGGAAAGACGATGAGCGATAATAAATGTCGTTCTTCCTTTTTTCACAACTTCTAACGCTTGTTGGATCATCGCCTCTGTTTCTGTATCAATACTAGACGTTGCTTCATCTAAAATTAAAATGGCTGGATCAAAAGCGAGTGCTCTAGCAAACGAAATAAGCTGACGTTCTCCGGTTGAAAGTGTGCTTCCTTTCTCCGTAATTTCTTCATCTATATTGTTCGCAAACCGTTCAGCGCCAACATCACGCAATGCTTTTACGATGCGATCTTCTGAAATTTTTTCATTCTCTAAGCTTACATTAGAAGCGACCGTCCCGCTAAATAAAAACGGATCTTGCAGTACGATTCCCATATGTTCACGCGTTGCTTGTTTTGGCATCGCTTTTACATCGTGACCATCAATCGTAAGCTTCCCTTTTTCAAACTCATAAAACTGGAAGAGTACATTCATAATAGAACTTTTTCCTGATCCAGTATGACCGACAAGTGCCACTGTCTCTCCTTGTTTCGCTTCAAAAGAAATATTTTTTAGCACTTCATCTTTTCCATTATAAGAAAACGACACATTATCAAACTTCACATTTCCTTGTAGGCGAGGCATACGTTCCTCTTCTACTGCTTCCCCTTTTTCCTCTAACAATTCAAAAACACGTTCTGATGCAACACGCGATTGTTCTAAGTTAGCAAGCTGATTTACCATATTTGTAATTGGCGAGAACAATCGTGTTAAATAATCAACGAACGCATACAATATCCCTAGAGAAATGACGCCTGAAGCACTTAATGAAGCACCACCAAAATACCAAATCACACCTGTGAAAGCGATATTTCTTAATACAGACACTAAATTATGAGAAGTTGCTGCATTTAAATTCAAAATTTTATTTTGATACTTAAAATAATCGCCATTTAATTCTTCAAACTCTTTCTTCGTTTCACGCTCTTGACGAAACGCTTGAATAATCGGCATCCCTTGAATAGATTCATTCACTGTTCCGTTAATATCAGATAAACGTGAGCGCATTTTATGATTGTATACAGACGCATACTTTCTATAAAGAATTGCCCAAACAATTAAAATCGGGATGATAAGTAAACATAACGTCGCCAACTTTACATCGAGTAAAAATAGCGCAGCGAATATCCCGATAATATAAATGATACTAGAAACGAATGTCGCCAGTACCGTTACGTATAAATCACGAATGGCTTCCGTATCATTCGTAACACGCGATACAATTTTCCCTGCTGGTAAATGATCGAAATAACGAATCGGCAACGTTTGAATATGAGAAAAGACATCTTCCCTCATAATTTGAATAATTTTGTTCGCTGCCTTCTGTAGGAAAAATTGCTTTCCGTATGCAAATAATGAGACAACTACTAATAAAGCGAAATAACCACCACCAAGTAATAATAGGGGGTTTATTTCTGGTTTATAAAACGCAAACACTTCTTCTTTCGTTAATGCTTTCGCTTTATACACTTGCACTGCCTTACCATTTTGGACGGTAATCATATCATCTTTTACAGTACGTGACCCTTCATCATTCACTTTATTCGGTACAAAGTAATATTGAAAACCGACTTGCATCACGCGTACTTCTTTTCCTTTTTTCTCACCTTCCTGGAAGCGATCACTTCGCTTATAAAAGGCGCCATTATACGAAACAGCCTCTTCACTCTTTTCTGTTTCATACCAAGGTTTCTCTATCCCGACGATATGATCGTCAATCATCGTTTTCGCGACGAAAGGACCAGCAAGCTCTGCAATAACGAAAATAAATAACATTAGCATCGCTGCAAAAATTGTCCCTTTTACTTTCATCGCATATTGAAACAATCGTTTTGAAACGCTCATATTTTCACCCCACTATCCGCACTTTCATTTTCCCCTTGTTGTCTTTCAAACTGCTCAGCATACCAGCCTCCGCTTTGAATAAGCTGTTCATGCGTACCCTCTTCCATTACTTCTCCTTCATCCATAACGAGAATCCAATCCGCATGTTGTACGGCAGATAAACGGTGCGTCGTAATAATCGTCGTTTTTCCGCTTCTTTCTGTTCTTATATTTTCAATGATCGCTGCTTCCGTACGAGCATCAACAGCTGATAAAGAATCGTCCAAAATTAAAATTTCTGGATTTTGAATGACAGCTCGCGCAATTGAAATCCTTTGTTTTTGCCCTCCTGATAAAGAAACACCCTTCTCTCCAACGAGCGTTTCTAACCCTTCTGGTAAAAACTCTAAATCCTTTGTAAACGCCGCAATTTCAATCGCTTTCTCGAGTTCTTCTTCCGTCGCTTCTCGGTTTCCGAATAAAATATTTTCCCTCGCTGTTTTTGAGAACAAAATATGTTCCTGAGGTACATACCCAATCCATCCGAGTACATTTTCATTCGTTATGTTATCTAACGTCACATCAGAGACTGCAATATCCCCATCTCCAAGTGGGTATTGACGAAGAAGCTGGCGTACGAGCGTCGTTTTTCCGCTTCCTGTTTTTCCAACAACCCCAAGCGTTTCCCCTTGTTTTAATGTAAATGAAACCTTTTTTAAATTTGTTTCAGTTGATGAAGGATATGAAAAGGTAACGTCATCGAACTGAATATAATCCGGCTCTTGTACAAGCTTTGGATTTTTCGGATCCTTGACATCCGGTTCATACGCTAACGTTTCATTCACACGGTCTAATGAAGCATTTCCTCTTTGCATAACATTAATTAATTCGCCAATTGCAAACATCGGCCAAATCATCATCCCTAAATACACGTTAAATGAAACAAGTTCACCAAGTGTTACCTTTGATTGAAATACAAGATACGCGCCATACACTAAACCAATTAAATAACTAAGACCAACAAGCATTTTCACAGTTGGCTGGAATAATGCATCGATTCTAGCTACTTTCATATTTTTTTCGTATACGTCATCTCCTAAATGATGAAATCTTTCCTGATCCGCGTTCTCTTGTACGTATGCACGAATAACGCGCACACCAGCGATCGATTCAAGTACTTTATCATTCATATCTCCGAACGCATCTTGCGCAACTGTAAATCTCTCATGCAATTTCTTTCCATATATGTTCATCGCATACGCCATAATCGGAAGCGGTATAAGTGCCGCAAATGTAAGCTCCCAACTAATTGTAAATCCCATCATAAAGACAATCGTAAGCATATATAAACTCGAATCCACGAGCGTTAATATACCGAAACCAGCTGTCATAGCAATTGCTTTTAAATCATTTGTCGCTCTCGCCATTAAATCACCAGTACGATTTTTATGATAAAACGTCGGTGTCATCTTAAGTAAATGCCCCATAAATTTAGAGCGCATCGTCTTCTCCAGTACGAATGCTCCCCCAAACAATTGATGTTGCCAAACGAAAGTAAGACCATATCCAATTACCGTAACCCCTATTAAAATAAGAATAAATTGCATAATTGCTGCATTCGTTAACGTTCCTGTTTTTATATTATCAATCGTAACCCCTAACACTTTCGGGGGAATGACTTCAACTATATTTACAATTAAAAGAGCTCCAATGGCGATACTATATCTCTTCCAATGCTCTTTAAAAAACCATTTTAACTTTAGTAATACTGATAACAATGTAACCTCTCCCTTCTCGTTCTCGTTTCACTCCCATTTCTTTACCCACTATCCAGATCCATCACATTTACATTTCGTAATCCATACAGTCTCATCACATTTTTCCACCTTCCAAATTTTTATATAGTAACGTGGAAAATAAACAAAAAAAAGCATACCGCCGCTTGACGATATGCACAAAAATGCATAAAAGCGTACGTTACGATATACGCAACGTACGCTTTTTATAAGACAAAGATGCCTTATATATCCGCACGGGTTGCGTAATGATATGAATGTTTTCTGCCATTTAACAGAGCTAAGCCCATCACATTTACGATTACAATCATTACGCACACCCCCTTCATTTATTTTCCATTTATAATCTTACAACTTTATTGAGTATTCTGTCAATTGTTTTTTTTACAAACCGAATAAAAATATACGCTACATCATTTTGAAATAAGGGAATCTTCTGTAAGAAAGGGCATACAAAATAAAAAAAGAATAAGAAATCGTTTTCACAAACATTTCATTTGAAAAATGTTATCAAACACCCTACAATCACCTTATACTCACTCTTACAAGTTGCTATTTTAGGAGGACTAATCATGACAACTAGCAATACGTACAAATTTTATTTAGACGGAGAATGGAGAGAAAGCTCTTCAGGAGAAACAATCGAAATTCCATCTCCATACTTACACGAAGTAATTGGACAAGTACAAGCAATTACTCGCGGAGAAGTAGATGAAGCAATTGCATCTGCAAAAGAAGCTCAAAAATCATGGGCGGAAGCTTCTCTACAAGATCGCGCAAAATATTTATATAAATGGGCTGATGAGCTCGTAAATATGCAAGATGAAATTGCCGATATCATTATGAAAGAAGTCGGTAAAGGTTATAAAGATGCGAAGAAAGAAGTTGTTCGTACAGCTGATTTCATTCGTTACACAATCGAAGAAGCTCTTCATATGCACGGAGAAAGCATGATGGGCGATAGCTTCCCTGGCGGAACGAAATCTAAACTTGCGATCATCCAACGCGCACCCCTTGGTGTTGTATTAGCAATCGCACCATTTAACTACCCAGTAAACTTATCTGCTGCAAAACTTGCACCAGCATTAATTATGGGTAACGCTGTTATTTTCAAACCAGCAACTCAAGGTGCAATTAGTGGTATTAAAATGGTTGAAGCACTTCATAAAGCTGGCCTTCCAAAAGGTCTTGTAAACGTAGCTACAGGACGCGGTTCTGTAATTGGTGACTACTTAGTAGAACACGAAGGCATCAATATGGTATCGTTCACAGGTGGTACAAACACAGGTAAACATTTAGCGAAAAAAGCTGCAATGATTCCACTTGTATTAGAACTTGGTGGTAAAGACCCTGGTATCGTTCGTGAAGATGCTGACTTACAAGATGCTGCAAACCATATCGTAAGCGGTGCATTCTCTTACTCTGGTCAACGTTGTACTGCTATTAAACGTGTACTTGTACACGAAAACGTAGCGGACGAGCTTGTTAGCTTATTAAAAGCGCAAGTAGCTGAGCTATCAGTTGGATCTCCAGAACAAGACAGCACAATCGTTCCATTAATCGACGACAAGTCTGCTGACTTCGTTCAAGGCTTAGTTGACGACGCTGTTGAAAAAGGTGCAACAATCGTTATCGGTAACAAACGTGAGCGTAACTTAATTTACCCAACATTAATCGACCACGTAACAGAAGAAATGAAAGTTGCTTGGGAAGAGCCATTCGGCCCAATCCTTCCAATCATCCGTGTTTCTTCAGATGAGCAAGCAATTGAAATTGCTAACAAATCAGAGTTCGGCTTACAAGCAAGTGTCTTCACAAAAGACATTAACAAAGCATTTGCAATTGCTAACAAAATCGAAACTGGTTCTGTTCAAATTAACGGACGTACAGAGCGCGGCCCTGACCACTTCCCATTCATCGGTGTAAAAGGTTCAGGTATGGGCGCACAAGGTATTCGTAAGAGCCTTGAGTCTATGACACGTGAAAAAGTAACTGTATTAAACTTAGTTTAATCTTATATGTAGAAGCTGATCTAATTTTGGATCAGCTTCTTTTTATATCAAATAATTATTCATTCCTAATAACAAACTCTTCTCTATAATCTGATTATTACTATATCCATTGACGTATAAAAATTCATTTGTTACTCTTAAAGACGTTAATTTAATATTTAAATCCTCATTCGTATCTCGGTGAGGTAGAGGTTGCAGTCATTAAGAGTATCATTTCAGGAGATGTAGTGGCATTGATGAAGGAATGAGAAAGGAATGATTGCCGAAGTAAGCCCGTGTCCACCATGCACGCTTGCTGGGTCTGCATTTAATAAGTGCAGAACTGTCACAAACGAAACGTTTCGTTTGTGGAGAGCTATCGAGAGGTATGTCGTGGGTTTCTTATAAGATAGAAAGCATGTAGCGGCAAATTACGTGCTTTTTTTGTTTTGTTTGGGACTTCTCTTCTCTACTAAGAAGACATACATATCTCCTCGCTTGACTTGGTTATACTAACTTTGGAGGTATTTTCTATGCAACAAAAAAAATGGGGCTTTTGGGTATTAACAGCTTTCGTTGTCGGTAACATGGTTGGCGCTGGTATTTTCATGGTGCCAAGTACGTTGGCACAAACAGCAAGCCCTCTCGGTGTCACTTTAGCTTGGTTAACAACAGGGTTTGGTGTTTTAATGCTAGCTCTTGTTTTCGGTAATTTAGCAATTCGTCGTCCTGATTTAACGACAGGACCACAAAGTCATGCATATGCTTTATTCTCAACACCAAAAAAGAAAAAAATGGCTGGTTTCAGTATGGTATGGGGATATTGGGTTGCAAACTGGGCAAGTAACGTTGCCATCATTACATCTTTCGCGGGATATTTATCACTCTTTTTCCCAATTATGAAAGATACACGACTACTCTTTTCAATCGGCTTGTTCGATATAGAAGTCGGAAAACTAATTACATTTACGATTTGTTCCATCTTACTTTGGGGAACTCATATTATATTAACAAACGGTGTAAGCGGAGCTGGAAAGCTAAACTTCTTAGCAACAACAACGAAAGTAACTGGATTCCTTTTATTCATCGTCGTTACTTTATTTGCATTCGAAGCTTCTAAGTTTGGACAATGGTACACACCGATGATCGATAAATCAGGTGTATCACACGGCCTTCTTTCACAAGTAAACTTAGCTGCTCTTACAACGCTTTGGGCATTTATCGGAATTGAATCGGCAGTACTTTTATCAAACCGTGCTACCTCTCCTAAAACAGTAAAACGCGCAACAGTTGCAGGATTACTTATTACAGTTGCGATTTACTTAGGAATTACAATTTTAACAATGGGTGTACTTCACGTTGATAAATTACAAGCTTCTGAACGTCCATTAGCAGATGCATTAAACGCTGCAATGGGTCATGGCGGCGGGAAACTGATGGCATTACTTGCTCTTACTTCCCTATTCGGTTCTATATTAGGCTGGATTTTATTAAGCTCAGAAGTACCGTATCAAGCAGCAAAAGAAGGTTTCTTCCCTTCCTTCTTCACAAAAACAAATAAAAAAGGAAGTCCAATTTACTCATTACGATTAACAAACATTATGTCGCAAGTGTTCTTATTCTCAACATTATCAGGAACTATTGCGGAAGCTTATACATTCGTTATTACCGTATCAACACTGGCCTACCTCATTCCATATCTCGTTTCACCAATCTTCCAGTTAAAACTAGTCGCAACTGGTGAAACATATAAAAATGAAATGCGGGCAAGAATTACAGATGGCATAGTCGCAGTGATCGCACTTTGCTACGCACTATGGGTTATTAAAACCGGCGCATCCGATATAAAAACGTTCCTTCTCGGAATTGGTTTATTCGTAATCGGCTTTGCCTTCTATCCATTAATGAATCGTGATCAGAAAAAAAATAACGAAAAGAAAAACGAGCAAGTTGCATAACGCAATTTGCTCGTTTTTTCTTTTATAAAACATATATAATAGAACAAAGAGGTGAAAAACATGTCAATCGAATCGCTATGGAGCAGCCGCTTCCAACAACATATTCAAAATATCATTACATACTTTGCACGTATGATTAACGGTTTACTATATAGCTTTATCTTCGTTGCCTGTATAGGTGCTTACTATTATGCAAAGTTTCTTAAAACAGCTCCTTCTAAAGGACTATCTTTATTACTTATTACAATCGTCCTAACAGCGATTATAACGAGATGTCCTATCCGTACATTTATTCAAAAACCTGATGCTGTCTATTTACTTGCATTAGAAGAGAAACTAACGTCTTATTTTAAAAAATCTCTTCTATATAATTACATCATTCAGCTTTTTCCATTATTATTTACGTTCCTTATTCTCGTTCCACTTGCCCTGCAATCATTACAATTAACGGTACCTTTCTTATGTACAATCTTTATCATTTTAATGATTACGAAAGCTTGGAATATGTACATACATTGGATGTGGCGTGATAGCCATGAAAAAAACATATGGTTCATTATTCGTATTGCTTGTAACGCACTCATTATTTACATGCTGTTTTACTCAGCACATGTTCTTATATTAGGCGGATTACTCTTACTACTTGCTTTCCTACTTCTATATACGAAAAAACAGCCTACAAAACGAGTACCGTGGGATTACATAATTGAACAAGAAGAAAAAATGAACGTTCGTTTTTATCAATTTGCTAGCATTTTCACCGATGTTCCGCAACTGAATAAGCAAGTAAATAAAAGAAAATGGCTTACAAATTGGATTGAACCTTTATTACATAAAAAACGAGCAACTTTCTTCTATTTACATACACTCGCATTTTTACGCGGGAATGATTATTTCGGTATATATATCCGCTTAGGGGTAATCGGTGCCTTCGCCTTATATTTTATACCAAACATATACGCAAAAGGTGCTATCTCTTACATCGTCCTATATATGATTTCTATGCAGCTCCGTTCCCTGTGGAAATATTTTTCGGGAAATATTATTGTAGCATTATATCCAATTAATACTGAAAAACAAATGAATGAATTTCTTCGCTTAATCTTTATATTACTAAGCATTCAACTCATTGTATTTTCAATTGTTATACTCATTGCTACAGGTCAATTTTTACATAGCCTTATCATTATGATTATCGGGGTACTCTGGATCAAATTTATTATTGTACCAAAAACGAAGCAACGCGTTTCTGCGTTTTAACGAAAAGAATTATCTTAAAGCCAAGGAGAAAATAAATTATCTCCTTGGCTTTTTTATTTTTCTTCCTCAAACAAGAATCACCGGCATAACCGATATTTTATAATTTCACATAAAAAAACGATAATACATGTTTACGTCCTAACAAAAAGGGTATGTATTAAAGTAACAGGGCAAAGGAACTGGAGGGAATGAAAAAATATGAATTAAAGTTTCACTTTATAAAAGACATTGCTCAAGGATGATTCTGAAACCGATAATATAATGTAAGGAGCGGATTAGAATGAGTAAAAAAATTGCTACTTTAATAACAGATTATTTCGAGGACACAGAATACACAGAGCCAGCAGAAGCTTTTAATCAAAAGGGATATGAATTAACAACTATTGAAATGGAAAAAGGTAAAACAGTACACGGTAAACAAGGAAAAAGTGAAGTTGTAATTGATAAAGGTATCGATGATGTTTCTCCAGAGAACTTTGATGCCCTCTTCATACCAGGCGGATTTTCCCCAGATATACTTCGTGCAGATGAACGTTTCGTTCGCTTTAGCAAAGCATTTATGGATGCGAAAAAACCTGTTTTTGCTATTTGTCACGGCCCCCAATTACTCATCACTGCCCAAACGCTTGAAGGACGTGATGTGACTGGATATAAATCCATTTCGGTCGATTTAAAAAATGCCGGTGGAAATTTCCATGATAAAGAAGTCATCGTATGCCAAAATCAATTAGTTACAAGTAGACAACCGGAAGACATCCCAGCGTTTATTGAAGAATCGTTGCGTATATTAGGATAGCTACTTTGGTTAACTAACCTCCTTTTATTTACATGAAAATAATTAATCAGTGGAGTTTTATTCATCCCCCACTGATTAATTAGCCCTCACCAACTGGTCGTTTACAGAAAATCCGACCACCACAAATAGCGGGATAAATAAAAAGAGTGTAATCCAAAAGTGTAGTTTTAATGGCCTTTTGGGTTACACTCTTTTCTCATCCCAAAATTTCTTATCACTTTTCATAGGCAGTTCTCATATAGTGAAAATGACTATATAATTCCTATCCATAAGTTAAATAACGATTTCGCACATATATAAATACAAAAGATGGGAGCCTTATTTATGAATAACAATCCACCTTCAACGCCCCCAAATCCAACGGAAACGAATAATAATGAAGTGAGCTTACAAACGTTACGCGTCATCGGACTTATTGTACTGATTAGTGGCTACATATTAGTCGCTCTTTCTGAAGTAGGCACATTAAAGAATCTTTTGCTACAGCCTAACACTACTCCAAATTTAGCTGAAGTAGATCCGTTCTAAAAATTATATAAAAAGCGAGTCCCAGTATAACTGGTTCGCTTTTATATAGTTTCATCCAATTTGAGAAACATTTCTCTCATCCTCATACTTCTCTTTCCCTATCGCCTTCATAAATAATAAAATACTGCTCATGCCAACGATAAAGTACAGAGCACTCATGCCCCAAGATGCAAGAAATGAGCCTATCATAACACCTAATGCCCCGTTCATTTTTGCCACTTGAAAGACCATTCCGTTAATCGCCATATAAGAACCTCTTGCCTCGTTTGGCACCATATCTGCCATTATAGATTGACGTACTGGCACATACATCATCTCTCCTACCGTTTGGAAAAGCCCTGCGATTAATAAGATCCATAAACTATTGCTCGTTCCGAGTATTGTAAAGCCAATCGTATAAATGAATAAACCTACATATAAGATTTTCAAATCATTGAAGCGTTTCAGCATTTTAATAAGAAGCGCCGAACATAACACAACTAAAATTGTATTCTCTGCTGAAATCCAGCTCATCATTCGAATACCTGTTAAATCAAACGTAACACCATTCCAAAAGAAAAAGTGCACCGTTTCAAATTCCTGCTGCAAACGTACTCCTAAATAATTATTAACCTGAAACTCTAAAGATAATGTGCATATACTTGCTGCACAAAAAATTAGAAATGCTCTATCTTTCATCACGGCTTTATAACTATCCGCCATATCTTTTAATACATTTTTCTTCTCTACCGTTTTTCGTGCTACATACACTTCTTCCATATATACGGCCATCACATATAATGTAATAACTGCAATAACTGTTAATCCGATAAACAATTGTAATCTATAGTTCTCAAATAGTAATCCGCCAAATATCGCTCCAATCGCAATGGATAAATTAATTGCCCAGTAGTTAATGCTGTACATCACTTTTCGGTTTTCCGGTGTACTCACATCAATTAACATCGCCTCTGTCGCAGGATTCATAAGTCCAGATCCTAAACTATTCACTAACATAAATATAAATGTTAGCCACGGTGAGTCTACATAATCCGAATTCGCACCCCCCATACAAGCGATTGAAATGACTTGTATACTTTGACCGATAATCATCACTTTTTTACGACCGAGCCGATCTCCCACATATCCACCGTATAAACCAATTACTAATGAAGCTATGACATTAATGAGTAATAACGCACCTGCAATCGCACTACCTAACTTTATTGAAAAGTAAATCGCCATAAATGGAAAAATCATCGTGGACACAGTACGTGTTAAAAACGAAGTTATAATTCTAATTTTTATATTTCGATGCATACTCCAAAATCCCATTGTTTCCCCCTCCTTATGCTTACTTATTTTACTTTGAAAAAAAGGAAGAAAAAGGTTAGAATATTCTAAAGAGTTTCCCCTTTTATTATAGAAGGAAGTGTATATATGAAAATTATGGACTATTACATTCGGTTAAGATTACATGCGCAAGATCAACAACATATGCGAAATAGCTTACAAGAGTTAGCAGATATTTTATATTGCAGTACGAAAAACGTAAAAATTTTATTAAAGAAGATGAGTGAGGAGCAATTAATTCGCTGGACTCCCGGGCGAGGCCGCGGGAATAAAACGGAAATCCTATTTATACATAATTTCGTAGAAGCGATTGAGTCCTATACAGATGAACTGTTAACGCAAGAAAAGTTAAAGGATATTTTTCTTCTTTTAAAAGAGCCCCTACCCTTTACACTTCAAAAAAAAATAGAAAATAAACTACATCATCATTTTGGATACGAACCTTCAAATGATATGTACGACATATTAAAGATTCCTATATCGAGAAAGATATTCCCATTAGATCCGGCTTTTGTGGCTGTAACTACAGAGAGCCATCTTACGAGTCAAATTTTTGATACGTTAGTCGTCTATAACGATGTTACTGAAAAAATGGAACCACACATTGCGCATACGTGGGAATTAAGTGAAGACGGACTTACGTGGACTTTTTATTTACGAAAGGATGTATATTTTCATAACGAAACAGTTTTAACTTCTAAAGATGTACAATTTTCATTTGAAAGACTAAAAGAAGTTCACTCTCCTTTCGAATGGTTAACAGAAGAAATTGTTCAAATTGAAACGCCATCACCACTGCAAATTCGATTCCATTTAGCGAAACCAAATTTATTTTTCTTACACTATGTAAGTTCAATGCAGCTCGCAATTTTACCGCGTGATACGAGTATTCAAAATCATCATTATATAGGTACTGGACCTTTCAAACTTGCTCATTACTCGGAAGATAATATCGTACTCGAAGCGTTCACCCATTATTTTAAAGAGCGCGCGTTATTAGACCGTATTGAATTTTGGGGTATTCCTGATCATGTGCAAATAGATGCTGATTATGAACTGCCAAATGAAGAGGAAAATGAAAGGCATGATATACAAATAGAAGAAATAGGTTGTATTTATGCTAGCTTCAACTTTACAAAACCTGGTCCTCATCACGACATTTACTTTCGAAAAGCTTGGAGAGAACTATATGACGTTGAAACGATACTTCGTAGCATAGAGGGTAGACGAACAATTGCTGCTTCAAGCTTTTTCCCTGAAAGAAGCCGCCAAGTTCCTAAAAGATCCTACTCTTTAGAGAAGGCAAAAGAGTATTTAAAAAAGAGCACCTATAATGGAGAAACGATACATATTTACTTCTTCGCATTTAAAGATAGTGCAAATGACGCTCATTTCCTAAAAGAACGATGTGAAAGTTTAGGTATACAAGTAGAGCTTCACCCATTTCCCGTTTCAGATTATATGGATCGCTCTATTGATAAACATGCCGATATTATTTTCATGGGAGAAGTGTTTGCTGCCGATCATGAACTTGCATTCTTAAATGTATTTAAAAATAAAAGTTGCTTCGTAAACCGGTTCATGGACCCGCACTATGAAAAACAAATTAACTGTTTACTTGATACATTTTTATTAGAAGAAAATAAAGAAAAGCGCTACGAACTCATGTATGAGATCGAAGAATTTTTACAAACAGAACACATCATTTTATTTAACTATCACGTTTTAAAAAGAAAAACATACCCTTCTTCTTTGAAAAACGTAACAATTGATTCATTCGGTTGGGCAAATTTTGCGAAATTATGGATACAGCCATCCCCGCATTAAATATGGGGATGGCTGTAATTATTAAATGATTTCTTCTAAATGATTCTTCAAGTTCTCTAAATACTTATCAATTGTAGGATGCTTCACCACATCATAACAAGCAAAGCTCTTTAACGGACTCATGCCAAGAAACTTTTGCACGCGGTGTAAATGGCTAAGCGTTGACTCTAAACTTTCCCCTTCAAAGAACTTCGTCTTATCTCCAAATGCCTTTTCAGGTGCATTCCAAGTTGTAGAAAACATATACGCTTTCTCTTTTAATAAACCGCCTGTTCCATATTCATCAGCACCTTTAAAGAACAAACCATATTCATATACTTCATCCATATACGTTTTAAATAAGCCCGGTACACTAAACCAGTAAATCGGTGTTTGATAAATCACAACATCCGCCCATAAAAACTTCTCTTGTTCTTCTTTAATACTATAGCCATCTTGAATCGTTGTTGTTTTCACATGATGCTTCTCACTTAATACCGTTACCATATAATCAACTAACGTTCTATTTAATCGTCCTTCTTTCGTACCGTATTTTTCATGTCCATTTATAATAAATATATTTTTCATTGCTTTTCTCTCCCCTATATAATTTACTCTTCAGCTATTAACCCAAGTTGTTGTTTCAGCGTAAGATTATCTTCTAAATGCCAGTCTTCCGTGATCTTTCCATCTTTCACATGTAAAATATCAATGGCAAAAAAATTGATTTTCTTATCATTGTGCGTTCCTGTAAAAGAAAGACGAGCTGTTACTTTATCACCAACGACTAATAAATCTTCAATCTCGCAATGTATATTAGGAACAACTTTACGAAAATTTTGTGCCGCAAACTTTAATCCTTCAGTTCCTTGTGGTCGCCCTTTCGGCAATGTATTATCGGAAAAATTTTCAGAAACAGTTTGCAGAATAAGTTCCTCTTTACCTGTATCCCAAAATGCATAAAAACGCTGCGCTGCATGAACCATCTCTGTCGCTTCTTTTTTACTTAGTGAGGGATCAATTGTCATTGCTTTTGGCTTCGGCATTTCTTTTAATAACTGGATTTCCGTTTTTTGTTCCCAGCTACATGCTACAAGTACAATACAAATAACAAACAAACTAAGAAATCCAAATAACTTTTTTATCCCCATGGAAATCACCACCTCCTTATATAAATCCTTTTTGTTTCGTATTTCTATTGTATATGCACTAACTTCCTTTATGGAAGTAGTGATATTTTTTTCATATAGTTACCAAAAGTATAATTTTGTGATACTATAAAGCAAATTCATCCAAAAAAATTTTATGGAGGCTAGTTCCATGAACGATATAAATCCAGTTGAATTAACGAAAGGTTTACCTGGCATACCTTGTCCCATCGCTAAAACACTTGATGTAATTCGTACAAAATGGACGTTTTTAATCATTCGTGACCTTCTTATCGAAGGAACATTACGCTTTAGTGATTTACAAAAATCAATGGACGGGATTAGTCCAAAAACATTATCGCTTCGACTAAAAGAATTAGAATCTCAAGGAATTATAACGAGAAAAGTATATCCAGAAGTTCCTCCTCGTGTAGAGTACACATTAACGGATAAAGGAAAGCAATTAGAGGGGATTTTTATTGAATTAAAACGGTTTGGATTAAGCTTATAAAGTGAAACTTTAATCAGTGGGGGTTTTCTTCATCCCCCACTGATTATTAGCCCTCACCAATCGGACTTTAATGGGCAGCCCGACCCCCACCTAAATTCTTTGCTTTCAGTGAATTTTGAGGTGGGGGTCTTACTGCCCATTAAAGCGGGATAAAACAAAAACCCCTTACCGTCGTAAGGGGTTTTATTACTTCGCAAAACTTTCAGCTAGCTGTTTCTCTCTCCACATAAACGTAATGCCGAGACCAACTATTAAAACAACTCCTGAAAATGCATATGGATAATGAATATTCATATCAAATAATATTCCGCCCATCGCTGGTCCTGCGATATTTCCTAAACTCGTATAAGTCGAGTTCATACCAGCAACGAATCCTTGCTCTTTTCCAGCTGCCTTTGATAAAAATGTCGTTAAAGCTGGACGAAGTAAATCAAATGCTAAGAAAATAAAGCAAGTAACGAGAAGTACAATCCAATAATTAAAGACTACAGTTGAAACGAACGCTAATACTGCACCTACAATTAAACATATTTGAATTAACACTTTTTCACCGAACATGTCGACTAATTTGCCAAACATAAATACTTGCACAACTACCCCAAAGATTGAGCTAATCGTAATAATTGCCGCAATATCTTTCGGGGTGAATCCAAACTTATGATCAGAAAATAGACTAAACACAGTTTCATACGCTGATAATCCGAATGCGAGTACAAATACGATAATAAATGCAATTGCATACATTGGATGTAATGATTTCTTTAAATCACCAATAAAACTTGATTCTTTCGTGTTAGCAGAAATCTCTGCAAGTTCTTCTTTCGTTAACGGTTCTTTTAAAATAAAGATCGAAATTACACATGCTATAAAGGCAATTGCTGCTGCAACGAAAAACGGCACACGTATACCGTATTCTGCAATAAACCCACCAATTCCAGGCCCTATAATAAAACCAGTACTAATCGCCGCTGATAAATATCCCATCGCCTTTGGACGTTCCTGCATAGATGTAATATCCGCAACATATGCCGTAACACCAGGCATAATAAACGCGGCACTAATTCCGCCTAACACCCGTGCTGCATAAAGCATCCACACATCTTTTCCTAATCCAAAAAGAAGTTCTGAAACACCAAAAATAAATAATCCAATGATGATCATTTTCTTCCTACCGTAAAGGTCAACCCACCGGCCTGTAATAGGTGACGTAATGAGCTGAGCCATTGCGAATACTGCAACGAGATATCCCATCGTCTTCCCTGTTAAACTCATGTCATTCATAAAGGACGGCATAACCGGAATGATTAATCCAATCCCTAAAAAAGCGATAAATATATTACTCAAAAGAATGACCAATACCATCTTTTGTTCTTTTATCGGTTTCTTCACTTTTTAACACCTCTTCCCGTAAGTTCCTCAAAAAAATAATGCCCAAGAAGCTTTTTCTTTATCCTGCTATTTGTGGGCTAGTCATGAGTAGAGATGCCCCCACTCATTAGAATTTCACTCTATCCTTTCACACATACATACGCATTAGGTGAATGACTATCATTCAGTTTTCCTCAAAAATGAACCTACCTTTTCAGACAGGTTCATCTTACTACTTCTTTATATGTAGTGCATGTGTTAAAAAATCTAGTACTTCTGCCTTTTGTAGCTCGACTTGCTCATCATCTTTATGGTCATATAAATAAACTTGTTCCGCTGCAGATTCAACAAGAGCGATAAATAACTTAGCCGTTCTTTCCGCATGAACCGAATCACGAATTTCACCAGCTTCTTTCGCCGCACTTAAAAACTCGCTTAGCCACATATAAAGAGGCTCATACACAGCTTCCCATTCTTTTATATGTTCTGTAGATGCAAGACCCGCATACATTAAAGCTTGTATTTCACGATATTCCGCTATAAAGTGAAACACCGCATCTATTACTTGCGTCACTTTACTTGAGAAAGGCGCATCATTTTGCACTTTTTCTTTCACTGCAAGTATCATCTTTTCAACCATTACTTCTGCTATTGCAGGCATAACAGATAACTTAGAAGGAAAATATAAATAGAAAGTTCCTTGTGCAATGCCAGCCAATTTCACGATATCAGAAATCTTCGTTTTTTCAACGCCCTTTTCCTGAAACACTTCAATAGCTGCATAGACAATTTTTTCTTTTTTATTCATCATCTAAACCCTTTCACACACATATTGAATGACTGTCACTCATTTTATAAGATAATCGATTGTACTGTCAATGATAGTGAACTCTAAGAGGAAATCATTTTTTAATAATAAAAATCTCCTAATAAACCATTAGGAGATAAAATACAATATATCTTTAAGAAAGAGCCTTTAATCCTGTCACTCCGCATACAATAAGAGCCACACTAATGATACGTGCTTTACTTTTCGACTCACCAAACAGGAACATGTTTAATAAAACGGCACCTGCTGTTCCAATACCAATCCAAACCGCATAAGCGACACTTACTTGTAAAAATAAGAAAGATGTATACAAGAATGCGAAGGATGTAGCAAATCCACCTATATAAATTGCACCATTTGCTAACGTTTTATCTTTACTATACATTTTAAGACCAATCACACCGACTATTTCACTAATTGCAGCACAAAATACGAAAAACCAACCCATCTTTAAGCAGCTCCTTCCACAGTTTCTTCTTTATTATCAGCTAACTTTAAACCGATAACGCCAGCTACAACCATCATGATAAAGAATAGTTTCCCTACGCTAAAACTCCCGCCGAAAAGGAATACATCCATTAAGAAAGTCCCTACCGTACCAGCTCCGGCAAAAATGGCATATACAGTCCCTGTCGCAAGATGTTCACACGCTTTAGAAAGGAAGTGAAAATCAACAGCGATAACTCCTAAAATAATAATCCAATGCCACCAAGTATGGGCGGTATTAAAACCAAACACCCAAAAAATTTCAAAGATACATGTTAATATGACATATAACCAAGCTCTATTTTTCATACCTCTCACCTCTTATGACTGACTATCAGTCATTTTTGTTTTAAAAAAATATACTCCTTCATCACTACTATATATAAACAACTATCATCCTCATTTACCATTTATATTTGTTCCATTGCCAAGATAACTAAATCCTGCCATACGAAAATGACTGAATGTCATTCATATGTATTGTACATGAATATTTTAAAAACTGTCAATACCGAAAGATTATTTGAAATTTCTTTCATCCGATTTGTATATTTCCTAATAACCTGTCAATACTGCTAGTAACATAATATTTTCTCCACTCCCCCTTGGAGAGATCCCTTGAATAGAGCAGTTAGCTTTTGCTAGCTGCTCTTTTTTATTTGCCGGCACACTATGAGATCAAATCCATTTTTATCATAAATAATTAAGGGTCGGATTATGTTTTCTATTTACTTTCCAAAGAGGCCTTATATGCAATAATTTTATTCTCAAGCATCTTTTCTGTAATTACTAAGGTTTCTCTTTGAATCTGAATAGATTTCCTATGATCTTCTAGGAGCTGTAAACGAGCTTCGGTTGTATGCTCCCCTTCTAAATATAACCTAGCGTATTCTCTTATTTTCGCTATTGGCATTTGCGTTTGTTTTAATTTCATGACAAACTGCAACCACTTTATATGTGACTCTTCATACATTCGATTCCCATTTGTATCGCGATTTGCAATTAATATATTTTCTTTTTCATAATAACGTAGTGTATGTGTACTCACTCCTATTAATTTAGCCGCCTCGCTAATTGTGTACATACTCTAACTCCCTCCACGTGCTTACCCGCATATATTTTATAGCCTTATCAACTTCATAAAAAACATTTGACTTAGAGTATACTCTAACAAATAAAATCTAACCATAATATATTTATTTGAATTTAGGGGGATTTTATATGAAATACACTGTTATTACTGGTGCTAGTTCTGGAATTGGCTATGAATCGGCTTTAGCCTTTGCAGCTCGCGGAAAGAACTTAATACTTATAGCTCGAAGACAAGAAGAATTAGACGGATTAAAATTAAAAATTAACGAAATGAATCCAGAATTGGATGTTGTTATTCGAAGAACAGATTTATCTATTACGGAAAATGTTTATAAGCTGTATGAAAGCCTACAAGCCTTTCAAATTGAAACGTGGATTAACAACGCAGGGTTTGGTAATTTCGCCTCAATTGCTGAACAAAATTTAAATAAAATAGAAACGATGTTACATGTAAATATAGAAGCACTAACAATACTCTCCTCTCTTTTCGTTCGAGATTATTCAATGGTTGATGGCACACAACTTATTAACGTTTCATCAGGCGGTGGATACACAATCGTTGCTGATGCTGTTACGTATTGCGCTACGAAATTCTATGTAAGTGCATTTACAGAAGGTTTATCTCACGAATTGAAACAACAAGGTGCAAAACTGCAAGCAAAGGTTTTAGCGCCTGGTGCAACTGAAACAGAGTTTGCAAAACGTTCATTTGATATTGATGAATTCCAATACGATAATGTTGTACCGAAATTCCACACCGCAAAACAAATGGCACAATTTATGCTTGATCTTTACGAAAGCGATAAAGTTGTAGGGCTTGTCGATGGTTCTACTTATAACTATGAGCTTAAAAATCCCATTTTTAATTTTGCGGTAAGAAAAACGAATTCAAGTTCTTAAATTCCCCTAAAATATAGAGGCCCACTATTACGTAAATAATAGTGGGCCTTTTTTCTCTGAAAACTTCACCCAACATATCGAATCATCGCCATCTCATCACAATAATCCACCTTTGGACAATGTCTACAATCGATCCATACTTTCTCTGGTAACGCATCTCTATTCACAAAATCAAACCCGCACTTTTGAAAAAATTCCGTTTCATATGTTAAAGAAATGACTCTATTCACTTTTATTTTCGCTGCCTCATTTATTACATGGTTCACTAACATACGCCCGATTCCTTTCCCTGCATATGTATGCGAGACGACTAACGACCGGACTTCTGCAAGGTCCTCCCCTAACACATGTAAACCAGCAACCCCAACAATCTCATCGCTTTCTTTCACAACATATAAACACTGTAAATATTGATAGAGAGATAAAAGAGAACGTGGTAAAACTACTCCTTCTTTTGCATAAGCTTCAATAAGACTATAAATTTCTTTCACATCACTCGTAACCGCATTAAAGATTTTCATATTATATCCCCTTGTCCCCGATATTAATATTTATAACCTAAATTGAATTTTAATACATATTTTTATATAATAATACATCTCTCTTTTCTCCCCGTCAATCACTTTATACAAACAAAAAACCAAGCAATCTAATCGATGCTCGGTTCCTCATTTCGTATCGGCAATACCGTCGAATATTTAATTTCACGAAGTGCTAAACTCGTCTGTATCCTTGTAATACCAAGCTTATTCAGCTTTCGAATAAACTGCTCCAGCTCTTTACGATCACGATTTGCAACTTTTAATAAATAATCATATTCTCCTGTTAAACAGTGACATTCTAACACTTCTGGCATCGACTCTAATTCTTTCTCCAACACGTCAAGTTTATCCGATTGATGAATATTTGTACTCATAAAAATGAAGCATAACAAATCAAAACCAAGCTTTTCTTGATTTAAAATGGCTACTTGCTTATCAATGAACCCTTCTCCATCTAATCTTTTTATTCTCGCATGCATCGCAGCTGGTGATAAATTAACGCGGCGTGCTAGCTCTGCATTACTTACTTGTGACTCCTTCTGCAATATATCTAAAATTTGTACATCTAAATCATCTAACACTTTAATAACAGACGACTCCATTACAATGCCCCCTTTTTTCTTACCGATGATTATTCGAAAAAACACCTTACACCTTACATAAAACTGAATATCATTCCGTAAATATTATTCAAAACAAAACATTTTATCAACTTTTATCCATTATACAAAAGAATATATTACACAACAAAGAAAAATGCTAAAATTATTTACAATTCATATTGATTACAACAAAGGGGATTTTAATATGCCTTATTTTTATGTCTTTTTACTATTACTAACGAGCTTATTATGGGGGGGAAATTTCGTCGTTGGAAAGTCACTCGTTGATCACGCGTCTCCGATGACACTAACAAGTTTAAGATGGATGATTGCGATCGTTTGTTTATTACCGATGGTATGGTTTAAAGAAAAGAAAATCATTCCACCTCGCGCGGCAATACTTCCGTTAATACTAATGGGAATCTCAGGGGTCGCTCTTTTTAACATCTTTCAATTTTTAGCACTAGAAAAAACATCCGCAACGAATGTAGGGCTTATTTCTACATTAAATGCGATTTCAATTGCATTATTTTCTGTTTTATTTCTAAAAGAAAAAGTAAATACACTTCAAATCCTATCCATGGTTCTTTCATTCTTTGGGGTTATTCTTGTCCTATTAAAAGGTAACTTTGCACTTTTATTTTCACTACATTTTAATAGCGGCGATTTATGGATGATTGCGGCTGTTTGTATTTGGGGAATCTATTCTGTTTGTAGTAAATGGGCAACAAAAACAACGACACCGCTCATGGCAACATTATACTCAGGAATTTTCGGCGTTATTTTATTACTACCATTTAACATAGGGAGCTTCACTGTTACAAACATAAATACTTCTTTCCTAACATCCCTTTTATATACTGGGCTTATTTCCACAGTTCTTTGTATGGTGTTCTGGAATATTGGCGTGCAAAAATTAGGGGCTACGACATCCGGTATTTTTCTAAACTTCAATCCAATTTTCACAGCTATTTTAGCATTTCTTTTCCTCGGAGAAGAACTAACGTGGATACAAATTTTCGGGACAATGATCGTTGTGATGGGATGTTATTTATTTTCTCATTTCAAAACGGTTACCGTTCAGCCTGTTAGACCTTTAATGCGAAAACATTATTAATGAAAAAACATCGTCATCCGAGTGGCGATGTTTTTATTTACTCTTCATTTCTTTTATATACTGCTTTTCCTCTTCTAGTGATAAACGTTCCGTCGCCTTGCCAGTATCTCCACCTTGAAGGCTCCATAAAAAGTTGTGCTCCTCAACAGTTTGAGAAAAATCTCCTTTTTCCCATCTATTTATAATAGAGAATAACTTCATTTTATATTGAAAACCTGTACTATTTTCAATATCTCTTTTTACATTAAAAATTTCCTTTTTTGTCATTTCTAAAAATCCCCATTTTTCAGAGGATTTTACTTTTTGGTGCACCATTTTATGCATAGTAGAAATAATTTCACCTTCACTAGCTTGTGGAGATTCTTCTACAACTTTCTTCTCTTTTTCGTTTTCCGCTTGCTGGGTTTGAATATTTTTATTCTCTTTTTCCACATATGCAAGCAATTTCTTTCCGCCAACTATAGACGAGATGATTACTATAATTGTAATACATATTCCTACAATCCATTTAAAAAGCATTAGCTCTTCATCGCTTCCTTAACAATATGACTATCTACATACTGCTTAAACTTCACGATTTTTCCATTCTCTAGTTGCCATACATGAACAAACTCTGCTTCAAATGATTTTCCCGTTTCTTTATAAACTCCTGAATAAACACCTTCAGCAATAATTACATCTTTTCCGTTTACTTCATGGTACATATTTACACTCGCTTTATAATCATGCCATTCTGATCCTAATCGGCTAAATACATTTTCCATTATTGCTTCTACACCTATATAAGTTCCCCCATAAGGGAATCCTTTTGCCTCTGTCCATTCTACTTTTTCAGAGAGGGCTTCTACTAAATGTTTTGCATTTGAAGAAGCTGACCCTTCATACGTGCTTCGAATAATTTCTAAATTTGATTTAGGCATATTACTTCCTCCCGTTTTATTTATTTTTTACACAAGATGTAACCAATAACGTTACATCTTGTGTAAAAAAATATTTAAATTGTTTTATTCTTAATCCACTAGTTGTAATCATTATAGTTACAATTATGATTCAAGTCAACAATTTATAAATAAGTTTACTTCGCTTTCATTACTTTCTCTTTTACGAAGCGATCTACATATCCTTCTGCTTTTACAACGAATAAATACGCACCCATTGCTAATAATGCAAGATCTAATTCATACCCTGGATTCTTTCCATCTCCTAATAAACCTGCTGCTCCATTTACCTTTACGATAGCTCCAGCTAAAATAAGAGCGAATAATAGTCCTACATATCTTACGCCTAAACCGATAATTAATAATATACCACCAACTAATTCAACTGTTGCTACGCCGTATGCAAGACCACCTGGTAAGCCGATGCTTGTAAACCATCCTGCTACGTTATCGATACCTGATTGAAACTTCGCTAAACCGTGCGCAAAGAATGTCACTCCTAACACGATACGAATAATTAAATTCCCAATATATTGGTTCATTTTGAACTCTCCTTTTTGTTTCGTTATGGTGAACTTTTATTTACAAGTCAAAACAATACGGTATTTCATTTCATTCGTCAAATACTTTTTTTAAGAAAACAAAAAACATTATCCCTTTTACGGATAATGTTTTCCTACAAAATAGTGCTAATTCAAGCTTTTACTCTATCGCATAAAAAAGTTGAAACATTTTTCCAGCGCCAACATACGGCAATAAAGACAAGTCCTCTTCTACAACCATGCCAACAACATTCACTTTCTCATCTTTAGGCAAATCATGTGTGGCAACTTGCATCTCTCCTGCATATCTACCGTACAATTCATTATCAATTGTAATGCTGCCTTTCTTTCTTGCAATTGTATGCATCGGCTTTAAAATCACTCTATTTCCTTCTCTTGATTCAACTGAACGAATGACATCACGAGCTGGATCTAGTCTATTTGTATGCACTCGCTCCACCACTTTTAATGCTTCTTTATCGCATATAAACGATTTATACCGCAGTGAAATAATTCCTCTACTCGCACTCGCTATCTCTTGTACACTTTCTACACTTCCGCTTATATCCCCGATTAACACCTTATCGACACCACAATGTTGTACAAGTTCTAAGTACGCTTCAAGCGGGCGCATATTGCGTTGCTTTTCTAACGTTGGTAAGCCTTCATATAACGGGCCCCGTCTCTCCCCATCCCCTGAAATAAATGCCATCGTTTTTATTCCGCACTCATGTAAATATTGATTTTGCTTTTGCAAGAAGGACTTTGCTAGTCCTGTTTCTGGACGCGGATAAAAATTATGCCACGCTTCTACATTCTCTACCCGTATCTTTTCAGTGATTAACTCTTTCCAAAATGATTCTGTAATCGTACTCGCGTTTAAAGCTACTTTCATTTTATGGGATACACGTGCAATTTCTTTCGGCGTGATGCCATAGTCCATTCGTAAACCAGTAATGCCCCAGTCTAATAGCTCCTCCACATTTTCATACGTCATCCCTAAATGATGTAACGATTTTGGAGAAACATCGACCATTAATTCCATGTCATTTTCAAGAGTTTGTTTCCCAAGTATTTGAATTAACTCTTTATACGTACCAGGATCATCTTCAGGAATGTGAAGTGATGTAAAAATAGATGAAAACCCGTTTTCCTTCGCTACTTTTAGCCACTCTTCTTGCTTCTTTACTCGTTCTTTTGAAAGATAAATTGAAACTCCTATCATATGAATCTCCCTTTCTATGAATAGAAAAAGAGAAAGGAATCCCTTTCTCTATATGCTTTCTGCCATTTCTTCTTTGAATCCGAAGAAGTACGTAAAAATGAATCCGAACGTATATGCCACTACTAATCCAAGGAAATATAATAAATATTTATTATCAGCAATTAACGGAATTAATGATAATCCTGATACACCGATTCCAAGTGCAGCTGTTTTCATAACTGCTTGGAATGCACCGCCAACAGCTGCACCTAAACAAGCTGTAAGAAACGGTTTCCCAAGTGGTAATGTAACCCCGTATAATAACGGTTCGCCAATTCCTAAAAATCCAACTGGTAATGCACCTTTAATTACGTTACGAAGTCGTTTGTTTTTTGTTTTTACAAAAATCGCAATCGCTGCTCCTACTTGCCCAGCTCCAGCCATTGCTAGTACTGGTAATAAAGGCGTTACGTGCGTTTGATTAATAAACTCCATATGAATCGGTGTCAAACCGTGATGTAATCCGACCATAACGAGTGGTAAAAAAGTTCCCGCAAGCACTGCTCCCGCAAATGCGCCGCCAATACTTAAAATACCATTAATTCCGCTTGTAATTCCTTCAGATAAGAAACCTGCTACCGGCTGAATGGCTAACATCGTTACGATACTTACGACTAACACAGTAATGAGCGGTGTCACGATAATATCAACTGCATTTGGCACTGCTTTTCGAACTTGTCTTTCTACTACAACCATAAGCCATGCTGCAAAAATAACTGCAAACAATCCGCCCCGTCCGGGTACGAGCGCTTCACCGAATAATTTTACATTCGCCATCGCTGGGTTAAAAATTAAAATTCCCGCAATCGCCCCAAGAACTGGTGTCCCGCCAAATTCTTTCGCTGTATTCCAGCCGACTAAAATGCCTAAGAATGTAAAGATACCGCCACCAATGAGTAGTAGCATTTGTAGCCACGTTGCATTCGGATCGGCACCTGCGTTTTTCGCAAAGTTAGCGACCCCGTTTATAATTCCTGAGGCAACAAGACCTGGAATTAACGGAATGAAAATACTTCCTATTTTTCGTAAAAAGTTTTTCACTGGTGTATTATTTTTCTTCTTAATCTCTGACTTCATTTCTTGCCCAAGGTCTTCAAGGTGATGATCTGCCACCTCACCGATTCGCAGTCCCGTTAATCCTTCCATTTCAGCTGCTACTTTATTTACTGTCCCTGGGCCAACAACAACTTGAAGCGTCTCATCTTCAATAACGCCCATAACCCCTTCAACCTTTTTCAAAAGGTCCATATTCACTTTACTTTCATCATGAAGCGTTAATCGTAGCCTCGTCATACAATGAGCAATGCCACGAATATTTTTTACTCCCCCAAGTTGCTCTGATATTTCTTTGGCCATTTTCTCTTCTTTCTTCATAATAGAATCCCCCTCCCTATTATTTTATAGTGCCTTCTTCACAAACCCTTTCGCTTCTTTTAATTTCTCCAGTGCTTCCACATACTCACACTGTAGTAACACCATAACAATCGCGGCTTTCACATTACGTTCTGCTTTTTCATAACACTCTGCTGCTATTTCATAGCTCACACCTGTTGCTTCCACAATAATGCGTTTTGATCGTTCTACTAACTTTTCATTTGTAGATTGAACATCTACCATTAAGTTTTTATATACTTTCCCCACACCAATCATAGAAGCTGTTGAAATCATATTAAGTACTAATTTTTGCGCTGTACCAGCTTTCAAACGCGTTGAGCCTGTTAAAATTTCTGCGCCTGTTTCTACTTCCACATTTAGTTTTGCATATTTACTTATTTCAGCATTTTTATTACAAGAAATACTCGCCGTGCTCGCTCCCACGCTAGCTGCGTACTTCAAACCGCCAATTACATAAGGAGTTCGACCACTTGCCGCAATTCCAATCACTGTATCTTTCTCGTTTAATCCAATACTTTTTAAATCTTCTTCTGCTAACTCTTCGCGGTCTTCTGCACCTTCCACTGCCTTAGTAAACGCTTTCAATCCACCTGCTATAAATCCTTGCACCATTTTATCATCTGTGCCAAATGTCGGCGGACATTCCACTGCATCCAAAATACCTAAACGGCCACTCGTACCAGCACCAATGTAAATTAAACGTCCCTCTTCTTCAAAAGATTTAATAACAGTCTGTACAACCTTTTCAATTTGTTCTATCTCTTTTTCAACTGCTAACGCAACAGTTCGATCTTCTTCATTCATACTTTGCAACACTTCTTTTATGCTCATTTCATCCAGATTCATTGTTTTCTCATTACGATGTTCTGTCGATAAATTTTCTAACATATTGCCACCCTCTTTGAAATTATATTTCACACTTTTATTATAACTTTAAGAAACTAAAAATCAATAACTCTTTCTTATTTTATGAAATGAAATTTCACGACATGACATATTTTTGTCAAAGATAATAAAAAAAGATGAGTCTCCTCATCTTTTCTTCTACTTTAACTTCCGTAACCGCAACGCTTCTTCTCGCGTCTCCATAAATTGATCCAATACGTTATTACCAATTCGGTTGAAAGTAATCACATATAAAGCATCTATCATATTCAGTTGTGTCATTCTCGAAGCAATACTTGCAATACGATGATCTTGCTCTACATCTGGCATACAAAGACGAATATCCGCTTCTTTATATAAAGGTGATGATTGGTCAAGCTTTGTAATCGCAATAACTGTTGCACCTTGTCTCTTCGCATATTGCGCCATTTCAAGTACATCTTTCGTACGACCAGATGTTGAAATGGCAACAAATATATCGCCCTCTTTTAAATTCGTCACAAGCGGCAACATCATATGAAAATCTGATAGCATCATCGCTGTAAATCCGAGCCTTGTAAATTTATAAGCCCCGTCCATCGCAGGAGTAGCTGATCCGCCTACTCCATAAAATATAATTTTATCTGCATTTACAATACGATCTGCAGCTTTCTCAAGTTCCTTTTTATCTATCGCAGTAACGCTCGCCTCAATTGCAGCTTTATTCACATACGTAACTTTATTAAACAAGTCATACGGTCCATCTTCCGTATTCATAACTGAAAAATCATTAATATTATAATCAGCAATCGTCAATTCACGAACGAGCGCGATTTTAAATGCTTTAAAGCTTCCAATCCCAATCGACTTACAAAAGCGAACAACACTCGCCTCACTTGCGCCCGCATTCGTTGACACTTCTTTCGTCGTTAAGTTCGGAACAATTTCTGCATTCCCCATTATGTACATGGCAACCTTCTTTTCAGCTGGTGAAAATTGATCCATATTACTTTCAATTTTAAATAGTAATGTTGAAGCTTTCACTATTTAACCTCCACTTCTTACGGTTGCTTTCACTTATTTTCTCTTGCTTCAAAAAGATAAAAACCATCATCGCCAGGAGGATGGTGAACAATTACAGTTCGATCCCCTTTTTTATATGACGTTATTTCACCTTCAGATCGCTGTTTTTCCCATCCATGTATCCAAATTGCAAAGTCAGGTACAAAAGCAGTGTAATTATAGTCTTTCGGGTTTTCGTCTTCTACATAGGAAGAAAAAATAGAAACAGGAAAGTCTTTCACTTTTGACTCTTTCCATGCAGTAAATGGTATACATAGCGCAATAAGTATGATTACACCGATAACCTTCCCCTTCGTAATCCTCAAACATTTTCTCTCCTCGACTTATCATATACGTAGATTTTACCATAATTACAACCTATTCATGCTATATGACTATTGCTTTTTCCAATAAAAAAAGAGCTTACCTACATCAGATAAGCTCTTCCTCTCTATACAAAATATTTTTTCAAAAGCGGCGGCGTAATAATCGTCGTTAATATAACAACAATAACAATCGCTGTGAAATTTTCTTTCGCTAATAAATTCGCCGCAAGTCCATTCGCTGCGATAATAAGCGCCACTTCTCCGCGCGAAACCATCCCCGCACCAATACTAATAGAAGATTGAAGGTTGAACCCTGTCAGTCTTGCTCCTAAACCTGATCCGATTAACTTTGTAAAAATTGCAATAAGCGTCATGATGATAATGAACCAAAGCTGGCTTCCGATACCTTGAAATGTAATTTCCATTCCAATACTTACGAAGAACACCGGTACAAATATTGCATAAGCAATCGGTTCAATTTTATGTTCTACTTCGTGCTTATACTCTGTTTGCGAAATGGCAATTCCGGCTGCAAATGCCCCAATAATACCTGCGATCCCCATCATTTCACTGTAATACGAAAATGAGAAACAAATAATAAGAGCTGCACTAATTAACGCTTCTGTTACGCGAAGTGGTACGAGCATTTTCATAATCCATGGAACAACTTTCCAAGAGATGAAAACGATACTGACAAAAAAGATAATTTTCTTTGCAATGACAAGCGTTACATTTACATCTTGTGTGCCTAAAAAACTCATCACAAATGCTAATAAAATAACAACAATTACATCATCAAATACAGCTGCCCCTAAAATCGTCGTACTTTCTCTCGTATTCATTTTCCCTAAATCTCTTAGTGTTTGAACAGAAATACTAACCGAAGTGGCACAAAGTAATAACCCTAAAAAGATCGCATGCGACTGTAACATTCCAAATGCAAGTCCCGCTAAATACCCACCAAGGAATGGGAAAATAATTCCTCCCATCGCTACTGCGAATGCAGATTTCAAATTTCGATTTAACTCTTCTAAATCTGTTTCAAGTCCTGCCATAAACATAAGTAGTAAAACACCAATTTCACTCAGTTCATCGATCAATTCAGAACTATTAATAATACCAAGCACAGCCGGACCGATAATAATACCAACGATTAATTTACCAAGTACAGAAGGCTGGCCAAGCCTAACGCTAATATCACCAGCTAATTTCGTACAAAGTAAAATGACGACAAGTTCAAAATAAAATAACATAACATCTTCTCCTACTTTATAAAGTAAAACTTTTATGAGTGGTTTTGTCACTCTGTTAACCCTCGTCCATTCCTGCCAGTAGTTTCCCCTATTCATTCGCATTTTATTTGTCACATTTTTATTTGACAAAATATTCTGAATTATAATAAAATTAATCCAGCAATTTTAAAAAACAACCTACCATAACTGTACCTCCATTTACTTACATACTCTTTTCTAGTGGGCTCATACTATATTCGCAGTTATGAAAATGAAAAAACGGGGGGAGAGTCCAAAGTGAAGTCATTATTACGAAAAAAACCGCTTAGTACTGAATCACCACGGCAGTTAGATAGAACATTAACTGCACTTGATTTAACGTTTTTAGGAATTGGCGCCGTAATTGGGACAGGGATTTTTGTATTAACAGGTATTGTCGCAGCGAAACATTCTGGTCCTGGTATTATGTTATCATTCCTTATTGCTGCATTTACTTGTGCTTGTGTAGCCTTTTGTTATGCTGAATTTGCTTCTTCTATTCCTGTCTCAGGAAGTGTGTACACTTACGCATATATGACAGTCGGAGAAGTCGTCGCCTTCATCGTCGGCTGGTGTTTAATGCTAGAATATTTACTTGCAGTCGCGGCAGTAGCTGTCGGTTGGTCTGGTTATTTACAATCTTTACTACAAGGGTTTAACGTTCATCTGCCCGCCATAATCGCCTCGGCCCCTGGCGTAGGAAAAGGTGGTCTTATCGATTTACCGGCTGTTTGTATTTTACTACTCATTACAGGTCTTTTAAGTTTTGGTATACGCGAAAGCGCACGCATTAATAATATTATGGTTCTTATTAAGTTAGCTGTTATTATCGCCTTTATCGTAGCAGGGGCAAAATATGTAAAACCTGAAAATTGGACGCCGTTCATTCCATTCGGATACGACGGTATCATTACTGGGGCTGCCACTGTATTCTTCGCCTTCTTAGGCTTTGATGCAATCGCAACCGCTGCAGAAGAAACGAAAAAACCACAGCGCGATTTACCAATTGGCATTATCGGTTCCCTTCTTATTTGTACTGTTTTATACATGATTGTATCTTTCGTTTTAACAGGTATGGTTCCGTATACACAATTAGATGTTTCTGATCCAGTTGCGTTTGCCTTACATTTCGTTGGCGAAGATACAATTGCAGGACTACTCGCTGTTGGAGCGATGACTGGAATGACAACCGTTCTCTTAGTCGTTATGTATGGACAAGTTCGCGTTTCGTATGCGATGAGCCGCGACGGTTTACTTCCAAAAGCGTTAGCACGTGTGAATAAAAGAGTAAAAATCCCTTTATTAAACACGTGGATCACTGGCGTTGTTGCCGCTTTATTAGCAGGACTGTTAGACTTACATTTACTAGCGAATTTAGTAAACATCGGTACGTTAACAGCATTCACATTCGTTTGCTGCGCTGTACTTATTTTACGAAAAACACATCCTGATTTAAAACGTGGATTCCGCGCACCTTTCGTACCTGTACTACCAGTTGTTGCAATTCTTTGCTGTTTATATTTAATGATCAATTTGTCTAAAACGACATGGATAAGCTTTGCAGTTTGGCTTCTAGTCGGCTTATGCTTCTATTTCTTCTACTCTAGAAAACATAGCCATTTAGCTACTGAAAAAACAAATGATGAAGAGAAAAAAGCATAACAAAATAGCTCACCGATAAAACGGTGAGCTATCTTTCTGTATTATTATATTTTTTCGTTAACGATTGTAAAATGAAAAATATGCCGATGCAAGCTGTAAACGATGCCCAATTTCCTATCGGTGTAGCGTATTTAAAAACGCCAATACCTACAAGCAATAGGAAAATAATCACCTGATATATAAGCTTCCACTTTTGCATATATTCCCTCCTTTACTTCGTTCCCTTCTTTTTCTTCTTCCATGCATTTAAACTATCAAAGAAGAAATTAATAAATAACGTGCCTAAACCCGCTAATAAAAACGTCATTAAAAATAAAATCCATATACTTTTCTCTTTTAAGAAATAATATCCTACAAGGAGCACAACCGCGATCCATACATATTCAAGAATTCTTTTTAGCTTTTTCTCTTCCAAATTATTCGCTCCTTCATTCTATGCTACTTTTAGTATAACAAAAAAGAAGCCTATCATGATAAGCTTCTTTTTCTCCTCTCTTATTTGTTTATGCTTTTTTCAACGAGTGAAATCGCATATTCCATCGTACGATTCATCGTTTCTACTTGTGTATCTTTTACTTTCGCATCTTTTAACACAGATTCTGCCACTGTAATTTTTTGACTCAATGATTTCACTGAACCGTCCGTTACATTTGCAGCTTGTGCTTTTTTCACCACTGCTTTTGCAGATTCAATATTGATTTGTAATTTTTCTTTCAGTGTTTTCGGTTTTTCTTCTGCTACTTTAGATTGTACAAATGTTACATTAGCTGCTTTTAATTCGTTATACGCTTGAACGATCTGCTCTCCCGTACTTCCTACATTTTCAAATGCTTGCTTTGCAGTGTTATAGCTTTTCTCTAGTGCTTGAAATGCTTCCTTTGAATATTGACCTGGTTTGTCACCAAACTCATACGTACCAGCTAACACTTCTTTCACTTTCCCAAGCTCTTCATATAACGCGTTTACTTGCTCTAATTTTGTACGATTAGAAAACTCATTATACGCTGCTAATACTTCTGAAGAACTTAATGCTTTACTATATAATTTTGCAAGCGCAATTTGTCCATTTAGCGGGATACCACCATTCCCATTACTATCAGGGTCTGCCCCAAGCGCAAATGGTACGTTCGGGTGATATACTTTCCCTGTAGCTGGTTGGCTATTTACTTTTTTACCATCTACGTAAATTGCTACTTCACTTCCGTTATACGTTCCTGTTAAATGATACGTTTTATTTGCCTCTAATTGAACGCCAACACGTTTATAACTTCCACCAATATGAGCCCATAATTCTACATAACCACTTCCTGTAGATTCAAAACCAATTCCGCCGCTCTCTGTATTTTGTAAAATACCTTGTCCGCGAATTTCATTCATTGAAAACACAGTTTCTAATGTAAATGTATTTGCTACTTTCTCTTTTTGTGCTGCTGAAAACGGAAGATATCCAAATGTATTTGCTTTTCCGTTTAGCTTCATAACATTCTTTTTCAATGCTTTATCATATTCAATAGTCACATTGCCCTTAACATCACCTTTTGTACCAAATGATGAATTGTCTTTAAATGTACCATCTGCAAAGTTTACATCAAAAACATCCGCTTTTGGTACTTTCACATTCGGGTCAATATTATCTTTTTTCGTAGTGATTTCTGCTGTTAACGGCTGTACACTTTCATTGCCGAATGAATCAATCGCAACGACTTCAAGTGTATATGTTTTCCCGCCATCTAGTCCTGCCAGTGTAAATGTTAGTTCTTTCGGCACTGGGTCACGATAAAACTCTGAGAATGCTAACAATTTATTTTTTATTTCTCCAGTTTGCTTATCTCTAGCTTGTACACGATAAGAATGAACAAGAAGGTTGTCCAACGCTTGCATGAATGTTACTGTTGCTGCATTTTCTGTTACATTTGATACTGATAACTTTGCATCTTTTGCAAAATAAGGCTTTTCTTTATCACGATCTTCTACATGTGTAAAAGTTTCCTTCTTTGATGGCAACTGAATTTTCCACGGTTCACCTGTCCAAGAATTCGTATGGAAGTCGCGGCGATTAATTGTTACCTCTTTATCATCCACTTCTACTAATAAACCTTGACTTAACGTGCTAGCTCCTGGCGGGATAGTCCCTTGTACTTTACCACCTTCAACTTCCATATAACTTACAGAAGATGTACCAACTGATGTAAAGTCTTTTTGATGAATCGATCTCGGATCATCTAACGGATAGTGTGAATGGCCAGAAAACGTAATAACTTGTGGGTATTGTTTTAATACCTCATTAATTTTTGCACTATCTTGCGTTCCCCATTCTTGGCTACCGTATACTGTATCTTTAATATGTTGGTGTAAAAATACGAAAATTGGTTTTTCTGGATCATCTTTTTGCGCTTTTGCCATCTCTTCTTTTAGCCAATTAATTTGCTTGTCCGAATAATATCCATGAGTTGTTCCATCCTCTGGAGACATAACAAGGAAGTGATACCCTTTCACCACTTTATGGTAGTAAATCGATTCCATTCCTGTTTTTTCTAAGAAACGCTTCTGTGCTCCCTCTACAGATAAACCGTTCCAATAATCATGGTTTCCTAGAGAATTCATTCGTACTGCATCTTTATTTGCATTTTCATTATATACTTGCATGAAACGATCATATTGCTGCACTGATCCTGTATCTGTGAAATCACCTACGATAACAAAGGCATCTTGCTTTGGTGCAAGCGTATTGAACTGTTCAATCGCTCGTTTCCAGCGAAACGTATCATCCGTTCCACTATTTTTAATATGTACATCACTTACAACTGGAAAAACGATCTTCTTTTCACTTGGTGCCTTTTCTTGCTTTTTCTCTTCCGCTTTGACTGATGTACTCCACGGAAATGATACGAATGCTAATACAAAAACCATTAATAATCCAATGAGACCTTTTACTTTTCGTAAAGCTGTTCTTTCCACATGAATCCTCCTCATATAATAAATTAATTACACTGGTTATTGTATCGAACATATATTAACTTCATTTAAACTAAAAATGTATTTTGTTTAAATTTTGTAAATATAAAGTCAATTTCATATTAAGTGCCACATTTACATAAAACAAGTACTTTTTGTCTAATAGATAACTAATTTTTTCCTATAAAAATTATTAAGAGATATGAGCCTATGAAACTATCACGATTTTATTTTTTTTGTTCATTCTTAACACATCGGCCATGCTGTTACATTTAATAATAATAAATACCTTTTTAAAAGGAGGGATTCCATTGAAACCCCATAAAAACATCGGTTGTTTTGCTCCTTTATCTATCATTTGTCAACCTATTTGTCCCTGTCCTCCTCCTATTCCGCCACCTGAAAGATGTGATGCTGAACTCATTACTAATGAATTTGCTGGGGATATTCTTATCTCCAATGATTTTATTCCAATTTCTCAAAAACAACTAAAACAAACTTACTCCACAGTAACCATTTGGAAAAACGGTGGAATTGTTTCATTATCTGGTACTATCTCCATATATAACAATAGGAATAGTACTTCTGCATTATCAGTCCAAATAATCGGTTCTACCACAAATATTTTTACAGTTTTACCCGGAAACACCATTTCATACACAGGGTTTGATTTACTATCTGTTTCTATTATCGATATTCCATCAGATCCTTCTATTTACATTGAAGGGCGCTATTGTTTCCAATTAACTTATTGTAAATCAAAGCTAGATTGCCTATAACTACAAAAACTATTCTTTTGAATCTAATCAAAAGACTACAAAAAACGTGCAAACTAATAAATCGTTTGCACGTTTTTTTAAAATTAAAAAATCTATATACACTAAGATAAAGAGTATCGAATTGTCATACAAAATTCCCCAGTTTCAGCTGCTGCTGTTCCAAGAATCGTAACAGTATCAAAACGACGAACTGTAAAAGATGCGCTACTTCCAGTTGCTACAACAATCGTTTCCAATGCTGTTCCTGCTATACCCCCACTATAAAACACAAGTGTAACAGGTCCCGTCCCAGTATCTACTTTCAAATACCCCGATGCATAAATATCTTGAGAGATATTATCTGCATAAATTACTTCAGCTGTTGCTGATGCAGTCCAGTCAATACAAACTTTATCTTGAACAATCGTTTTTTGCGAATTTGCACAACATGAAAGATTAGTACTACAATTCCCCATCTTATTTTTCCCCTCTCTATGAAATTAAATAACGTGTAGTAATACAAAACTCTCCTTGGTAGGTTCCTAACGGAGTAGCCGGTGTCGTAATTTGAATAATATTAAAACGGCGGAACGTAAACGCAATACTTGTACCTTCAGAAACGGTAAATGATTGAATCGTTCCTCCGCCTGAATCGAGCACTGCCACTGTAATTTGGTTTGCAGGGCTCACACCCGGCCCGACATCATAAGTTAAATAACCTGTTCCAACGATATTTTGATTC
Source organism: Bacillus sp. M5A3_1b (assembly GCF_053345335.1). NCBI lineage: Bacteria > Bacillati > Bacillota > Bacilli > Caryophanales > Bacillaceae > Bacillus > Bacillus sp. M5A3_1b. The sequence goes on from NZ_JBKEZY010000007.1 coordinate 223,908, forward strand.
ACATTATTCGCATACACAGTAAATGTACTAGCAGCGGCACTAGACCATGAATTACATACTTTATCTTGGACGAAGTTACTACTATTATCCGAACAACACGTTAAAACTGTTCCTGAGCACTCACAAGCCATAGTCTTTCCCTTCTTTCTTTTTTATTCCTTATATGTGTATGTCCTTCAGAGTCTTTTGCCTGTACTATTCATCTATTTTCAAAAATAAGACAACTCCTGTACTAATGACTAGATAGATTCCGTTCTGTTTCTTTTTTTCATAAATTTATAGATTAAAATACCACCTACAACAATAACTACGACTAGTAATATCGGTAGCATATATTGTCCAACAACATCCGCCGCTTTTGCCCAATGCGGACCTAATTTCATCCCAAAATAAATATACAAAGTCGTTAACGGGAACATTGCTACAAATGTATATATACTAAATTTCCATATGTTCATTTTTGCCATACCACATGGAACAGAAATAAGCGTTCGAACTCCCGGTACAAAGCGTCCAACAAATGCTACAACTGGTCCATATTTCTCAAAGAAATCATCTGCTTTTTGAATTTGTTCTTCTTTAATAAAGAAGTATTTCCCGTACTTTATTAATAGAGGACGACCACCGTAATAACCGAGTGCGTATAGCGTTAATGGTCCTGTCGTTCCCCCCAGTGTTCCAGCTAATACAGCTAGCCAAAAATTCATATCCCCCTCGTACACCCAATATCCAACCATGGGCAACACTACTTCTGCTGGAATAAATTCAAACGTTAATGCTAACACAACTCCAAAATAAGAAAACTGCTTTAAAAACTCAATTATATCTAAAATAATTTGCTCCATATTTTTAACTCCTATCCTACGTTTACGTTATGCTTTTCTTGTAATTGAACTGGCGCCATTTTTACAATTCGGTTCAAAATGAATAACACAATTCCAATATCATCTAAAATACCGATAAACGGCAGGAAGTCTGGAATTAAATCAAGCGGCATCGCAACATACCCAACTAAAAAAGCAACAGATAAAATTTTCTTCTTTATTGAAACCTCTTTTGAAGTAAAAAAGTCAAATAGAAATGGAACGAAACGACGGACATGAAATACAACTCTTAATCTACTAATAAGTTTTTTCATTTTTATTTCTCCTCTCTTTGTATACAAAAAGGACCCTACCAAATATGGTAAGGGTCCTAAAAAAGACAATAAGGGGCCTTTACCATTGCTGGTAAAGGTCTCACTAACAACGAAACGTTGCCAATAAAGCCGAGGGTTTCTCCCTGTAATGACGACTTTACTGTAATAAGTTACTCCCCTTTATACACAATTTTATACACTCACATTAAAATATTTGCCTAAGCTTGTCAATATTTTTTTCATTCACCATTCAGATTATTCCATTATAAAAAGCTCTATTCCATATTTTATATTGAAGTAAATTGGAGTGTATAACCATCTGGATCATGAAATATTATTCTAACTTCTTCACCATGGTGCTCTTCTACAAATGATATTTGATAAAACACTAACTTTTTCTTTAACCGCTCGATATTTGTAGTTTTTAACAATAGTTCTTTCACTGATGATATAACGGTCTCTCTATGTTCTCCTAGTCCCCTATTTACAACAAAACAAATTCTCGTTGAACCGATATCATACCACACACCTGTTACACGTATTTGTGGCCTCTCCTTGCTCGGTTTAAACCCTAGAATTCCTTCGTAAAAATATAATGTTTCCTTTAAGTTTTTAGATTCTAATACAATACATGTTGTAACACTTTCCATCCGCACTCCCCCTGCCTCTTTTAGTTTTCTATATGAGTCATAATTTGCAATTATGTACGAATACAATACGTAGTGATGAATATTTCATTTATAAAGGAGGCGTGTAACATGGATGAATTTATGAAATCCTACATACCTTTCCATGGCCCAAACGACCCTTGCCCTCCAATTGGAAAAAAATATTACTCAACTCCCCCACACCTATTTATGGGCTTTCAACCACCTAACCTACCACAATTCCCACCAAAAGAAGCTTTACAAAAAGGAACTCTGTGGCCTGCTTTTTATGATTTTTATGAAAATCCTTACAAAAAAGGACGGTGAATAAAAACGTGACACAGACATTGCCTGATGAATATTACAAATGGATTCAAGAACTACAAGAACTAGACTTTGTATTAGTTGAACTTACCCTCTATTTAGATACGCACCCAAACGATACTGCAGCTATAAATCAATTCAACGATTTCTCCTATAAACGAAGAGTATTACAACAAAAAATCGAAGAAAAATACGGGCCACTCCAGCAGTTCGGAAATAGTTATTCTAACGCTCCATGGGAATGGAGCAAAGGACCGTGGCCATGGCAAATATAAAGGAGAGAGACTATGTGGATTTATGAAAAGAAATTACAATATCCAGTTAAAGTGAGTACTTGTAATCCAGCACTCGCCAAATTATTAGTTGAACAATATGGCGGTGCGGACGGCGAACTCGCTGCTGCTCTTCGCTACTTAAATCAACGTTATACCATTCCTGACAAAGTAGTTGGCTTACTAACCGACATTGGTACCGAAGAATTCGCGCATCTAGAAATGATTGCGACAATGATTTATAAATTAACAAAAGATGCAACACCAGAGCAAATGAAAGCTGCTGGATTAGACGCACAGTACGCTAATCATGATAGTGCTTTGTTTTATCATAATGCTGGTGGCGTTCCTTTTACTGCTACTTATATTCAAGCAAAAGGAGACCCTATTGCAGATTTATATGAAGATATTGCTGCTGAAGAAAAGGCAAGAGCAACTTATCAATGGCTCATTGATTTATCTGACGATCCTGACATAAATGACAGCTTACGCTTTTTACGCGAACGAGAAATTGTCCATTCACAACGTTTCCGAGAAGCAGTTGAAATTTTAAAAGAAGAACGTGATAAAAAAATATTTTTTTAAGACACGTATCCTAGCGATATGTGTTTTTTTTACGTTTAAAGTTAAATCCTTCCTATTAAAGATATAAATAGTATATTTATTCGATTTAATGTATTATTTTTTAATATTTTCAAAATTCCCTATTGCTTTCTAGTCATCAGACCTTTAAAATAGTAACAGTTACTCGACAAATTATTTGAATTTTCGACAAAAACACTCATTAGGAGGATTTTCTTTATATGCGTACAACTTTAAAACCAGCGCAAATACTTTCGATTAGTTTATTACTATTCGCAGTTTTCTTCGGTGCTGGTAATATGATTTTCCCGCCCCTTCTCGGTCTTTCATCCGGAGAAAACATGTGGATTTCCATTACAGGATTTATTATTACAGACGTCGGTTTATCTTTACTAGCTATCGTCGCTGTTGCCCTTGCCGGTGGTAGTTTTAACACTTTAGCAAGCCGCGTTCATCCAAAATTCGCAGCAATATTCGCTATCATTATTTATCTTTCAATCGGCCCACTATTTGTTATTCCACGAACTGGATCTGTATCTTACGAAATTGGGATTGCACCACTTTTCCCGGACCAATGGTACTCTATGTTAATCTTTAGTGCGATTTTCTTTACAGTCGTCTACTTCTTATCATTAAATCCATCAAAATTAGTAGATCATATCGGAAAAATATTAACACCCATTTTACTTGGAATTATTGCAATTATGGCAACAAAAGCGATTCTTTCACCAGGAACGTTTGCAGAACCTGTTGGTGACTATAAAGAAATTCCATTTTTCAAAGGATTTCTTGAAGGATTTTTAACGTTAGATGCAATTGGTGCTCTCGTATTATCAACAATTGTTGTAAATGCAATTCGCCAAAACGGTATACAAGAGAAAAAATCGATTGCGAAATATACAATTATTTGTGGGAGCATTGCAGCCCTATTCTTAACAATTGTTTATTTCTTACTCGGTTATATCGGCGCTTCAAACGGAAACTTAGGACAATTCGAGAACGGTGGTCAACTATTAGCTACTGTTATGTACCAATTCTTTGGGACAAGCGGTAATGTTTTATTAAGTATTGCCATTATCTCCGCTTGTTTAACGACAGCAATTGGCGTTGTAAGTGCATTCGCCAACTATTTCGCAACAGTATTAACAAATGTTTCATATAAGAAACTCGTACTATACGTTTGTATCTTTAGCTTCGTTATTTCAAACTTAGGATTAAGCTTATTAATCAAAATTACATTACCTGTATTAATCATTTTGTATCCAATTACAATCATTTTAATTTTCGTATCATTTATTGATAAATATACGAAACGTAAACCTTCTGTCTACATCGGATCAATGCTCGCAGCATTCATTATTAGCTGTATTCATGCACTTGATAATGTGGAATTGATACCAAGTTTTATCGCTAATATCGTACACACCATTCCTTTTTATAACTTAGGAATCGGTTGGATTATTCCAGCAATCATTGGTGGTATAATCGGATACTATATTCCTCAAACAGAAGCTGAAGGTGAAGTTTCTACAAAATAAAGAAAAGAAGCAAGCATGAAATCCATGCTTGCTTCTTTTCACATCGTATGTTTAAAAGTAAATAACTCTTCTTTTGACTGCACAGCAGATTGTTCCTCTTCTATAGCGTCCTTCTTTATCTCTCCCCCTAATCTTACTTTCATCATCGCCTCTTCGATACTTTTTACAATCATATTTCCTGAAAAAATAGTAAGTCCAAAAAATGTAATCGGAACGAGAGGGATCCACGGATTCACTGTTAATGACCTAAAGTATACTCCAATTAAACCTGACCATTCATGCGTATAAGATTCCACCTCTTTTATTTGTCCACCAAACATTACAGTCCCACCAAAGAACACTTCAAGTAATCCTAAGTGGAGTAAAATAGTAAGAGTTTGCGTAAACTGCTGAAGAAATACGAGTATAAACGGCATATAGAGATGCGGAAAAATATGTTTTATAACAATATGTCTTCTCGATCCACCTAATATGCGCGCGGCATCAACAAATTCTTCCGTTCGCAATTTACGAACTTCCTTCGCAACATACAGTGCAATAACTGGCATTACAAGCAGTACAAGTAATACCACTTGAAACGAAGCCCTTTCAAAAAAGGTTGTTGTCTCCTCTCCGCTTCCAAATGCATTTGCAGATTGAAGAAAAAAATACGCAATCATAACTGTCGGAATAACTGTAAAACTATCAAAGAAAGCCTCAATTTTTGAAAATCCTCTTTTTATATACGTTCCGAGTACGACACCGAAAAACACACCTATTACCATTCTAAGTGCCGCAATTAAAATAGATATACCAATCGTCCACTTCGCGCCCTCAATGACTAAATGTAACAGGTCATACCCTTTCCGGTCTGTCCCGAGTAAAAATTGTAATGAAGGTGGAAACGGTGGCACTTGTGGATTTTCATCCGCATCATATTGCAATGTAACTTGTCTAATATGTCCATCATTCCATATCGTATTTCCGATGCTCAAAAGAACTAATAGGAGAAGAAACCCAATGCTTATCCAAAATCTTTTATCGCGTTTTATATACGTCCACATATTATAATCTCTCCTTCATCGCAGCCGGAATGAGATAATGAAACAATTTAAATAAAATAAAAATCGGAATATATATAAGAAGCACACTAACGATGAAAACCTCAACTCTAATACCGAAATACGATTTCAAAAACATAAAAATACCACCCGTATTAAAAATCCATTCTATAATATATAAATTAGATAACATAAAAAAGATATTCGTTTTCGCAAAGAATAATGTACTAAGCAACACATTTCGTAAAATATGACGATTTAAAATATGAAAGCGCCCCAGCCCTTTCGCCTTAGCAAATAGTACATAATCTTTTTCTAGTTCATTTTCAAAACGAAGCACGACCATTTTTACAAACATAATCGTAGTCGGGATGCTCAAACACAATATTGGCAACCCCCTAATCGACTCGCCTCCAATTGAAGCAATTTGAAAAGGTAAAAAGCCTGTTTGTTTAAAAACCCATACAACTAAAATTTGCGATACTAAAATAAGTAAAATGTCTGGAATAGATTCTAGGAAGATAAGAAATGATTTAATTCGATGTTGTATACGCGGTGAACTACTCATAATGACATAAACAATACAAAATGCTACAAATAATGAAATGAAAAAAGCAGCTAAAAATATAACAATTGTTTCTTTATAGTGGACAAACAACTGCGGAAATAAAAATTTATCTCCCACATATTTAAAATTGGAGATATCCATTAAATTCACAAACACTTCTTGTAAACTCTTTATGTACTGTGATGCATGCAGCTCAAATCCGTAAAATAACTTTGGCAGTGCCCCTAAACAAATAATACCAAAAATTGAAATAATAAATTGAACCGTCACTTCCATCCCATTCAGAAAAACTTTTTTGACCACGTTTTCCCTTCTCTCTTTATATAATTTACCCCTTAATTTTATTCTCAATTTTCTGAATTGTAAATATTTATATGAAAAAATCACTAGGTTATGATCCTAGTGATTCTTTATGCGCATGCCCTTCTCTTTTCGCAAACGGCATATACAAAATAAAACATCCAATAAGCGCAGCTATTTCTAATGAAATAATATAGTAAGGGTGTGGCCCTAACATATCGAGTAATGAAGCAGTTTCTGGCTTACGAGCTAAAAACATATAATTGCCACCTGTTTTGTAGTTCACAAAAGAAACGATTGGAATTATTATGTTTAAAAATATCATCGTACGCTTAATTGATTGCAAGGTCGGTCTATATCCTTCTACCCACGTCATAAAGAGTGGTGCCCAAATGAGTAATACATGTGCACCGAAGAATTCTATAAAGCGAAAATGCGGAAAAGCATATTGCACGTTCGGCGTTAAAATAGCTTGTGATGCACCGATAATCCCTGTAAAAAATACAATCTCATATATGCGGTAACTTTTCGTTACAATCATAATCGATGCTAACAATAAACTAATCGTACATAGCTCAAATGGTAATGAAGTGCCAAGTTCAAAAATCCCCGCTTTCCATTCCCACATATGGAGCCCAATTTCACTCCCAACAAATAAAAATGCAATCGCATATCGAACCGTTATATTCCACTCACTTTGCCGTAATATACCTTGGTATTGATACAGAAAAAATATCCCCACCAACATAATAAATAATATAAGGACGTGTTGCCTTGAGTATGGAATAAATGGTTTTAATGGATGCGCACTAAAATAAGCTTCCATCTTACCTCCTCCTCTCTTTCATACAATATTATTGTAAGAAAGAAACGACGAGTCAATTCATTTGCTTACACTAGGACAAGCTCTACCTTACATTTACATATTCATACCTTACAAAACTGTAAGGTTATTGTAAGCTAAAACGATTTGTCAGATTCTTCACCTCTTCTATACTGAATGTAGATACTAAAACGAACGAAAAGGTGATAAATAGATGAAGAAGAAAAATAAAGTGTTAATTACTAGTGTAGTAGCAATCGGTATTGCAGCTGGATCATACTTTGCATTTGCTGGCGGTAGTTCAGAAGTAGCAATGGCATATAGCGGATATAAAGTAACAGAAAAACAAATTGAAAACGCGCAAAAATTTGGCGGTGAAGTCATTCCAAACGGCATCGAAACAATTTCATTTGATCCAACAAAAGGTACGTATGAATTAGCTGTAAAAAAAGGGGATGAAGTAAAAAAAGGCCAGCTCCTTTTTAAATATAATGACCCTACTGCGAAACAAGGCATAACAGAAGCAGAAATGCAAAAGAAAATCGCACAAAAAGAAGTAACATTGTTCCAAAAACAAATTGATGCGGCGAAACAAAAATTACAAAAAGATAAAAATTCAGGTCTTCCTGCTGAAGCATTAAAAGCATCAGAAGTTGAAGTTGGGCAATTAGAATCACAAATTGAAATGAAAAAGTTTGAAGTTGAAAAAGCTGATGAAATGATTAAAGCAGCAAAAGAGAAAGTAAACACACTTTCTGTAACAAGTCCTGCTGATGGCGTAATTGATGATATCGTGAAAACTGCTGACGAAAAAACAGGTATGAGCGGAATTACTCTTCGTCACGCTGGTCAATTTAAGGTAAAAGGTCAACTTTCTGAATATGAGCTTGCTAGTATGAAAGTTGGGCAAGAAGTAACTGTTTCATCAAAAACTGTCGCTGGTAAGACTTGGACAGGAAAAGTAACAGAAATCGGTTCTACACCATTAAAGAGCATGGATGAAAATAAAACTGTTTCTAACTATCAATTCACTGTCACTTTAGATAATAGTGACGAGCTACAAAACGGCTTCCACGTTTACGTAACAAGTAAATCTGGCGAAGCAACTGGTACAATTGTTCCGAAAAGCAGTATCGTGAAAAAAGGTGACAAAAATGTTGTCTTCGTTGTAAAAGACGGTAAAGCGAAAGAACAAGCAGTTACTGTTGAATTCGAGACTGATAGCGAAGCAAAAGTTTCTGGAGTGAAAAAAGGAGAGGAAATTATCTCTAAACCTGAAAAAGACTTAAAAGATGGTATGGAGGTTGTCGCCCAGTGATTAACTTAAAAGGCATCACGAAATCCTTCCAAAATGGTGCAGAATCCGTTCAAATATTACACGGAATTGACGTAACACTGAACCAAGGAGAATTCACTTCTATTATGGGACCTTCTGGTTCTGGTAAATCAACATTAATGAACATTATCGGTTGCTTAGATAAACCGACGACAGGTACGTACGAACTCGCTGGACAAAACATTTCAAACATGTCTGAAACAGAACTTGCACATGTTCGTAATAAAGAAATCGGATTCGTATTCCAAAACTTCATGTTATTACCGAGACTTACAGCACTTCAAAATGTAGAGCTACCTCTTATTTACGCTGGAGTCGATAAAAAGGAAAGACGTGAGCGCTCATTAGCTGCTTTAACAAAAGTCGGTTTAGCTGATCGCGCTACTCACTTACCGAATGAATTATCAGGTGGACAAAAGCAGCGTGTCGCTGTTGCACGTGCAATCGTAAATAACCCAAAATTCATTTTAGCCGATGAACCGACGGGAGCACTTGATACGAAAACAAGTACACAAATTATGGATCTCTTTTACGAATTAAATAAACAAGGCTCAACAATCATTATGATTACCCATGACCGTGAAATCGGAGAAGCTGCAGCACGTCAAATTGTAATTCGTGACGGAAATATCGTCCAAGATTGGAGAGGTTGATTTTGAATACGAGTGAAAATATACGCATGGCCCTTTCCTCTATCTTTGCTCATAAAATGCGTTCCATCTTAACGATGTTAGGTATTATTATCGGTATTAGTGCCATTATTACTATCATTTCAATGGGTGATGGTACAAACGCAAAGTTTAAAAAAGAATTAGGCCAAGGAAAAGATAACGAAGTAACGATTTACTACAACAATCCTGATTACGGAACAGATAGTGCCAAAATCACACCTGATATGCTAAAACGTCTGCAAACTATACCAGGCGTAAAAGATGTGTATCCAGACGTAAGTATGAAAGTAAAAGCATCTGCTGGTTCAAAAGATGTAAATCTTGATTTAAAAGGTGGAACAGGCGCCTTTATGACAGATTCGAAAATAAAATTAGTTCACGGTCGTGAATTAAATGACAGTGAACTAAACCAAGCAATCCCTGCTGTTATATTAAATGAAGAAGCTTTCAACAAATTATTTAGTAGTGGTTGGGAATCAAATCAATACACAGATATAAAAGGAAAGCCGTATAAAATAGTCGGTGTATACGAAACGAAAAACGACTTTGGAATGCCTATGCCTGAAGGTTATACATCACTTGAAAACGCGCCTGTCATTTCCGGAGTAAATGAGTATGACTCTGTAAGATTAACAATGACCTCTCCGACTGAACGTAAGAGTGTAGAAAAACAAGCTGTTTCTGTTTTAAACGAAATGAAAGCTCCTAAATTTGAGCACAAATTCGAAGCACAAGACTTAGGTGAATTTACGAAACAACTAGACGAATCAATCGGTATGATGAAAATGGTATTCGGTGGTATTGCTGCTATCTCCTTACTTGTTGGTGGTATCGGTGTAATGAACATCATGCTCGTATCTGTAACAGAACGTACACGAGAGATTGGTATTCGTAAAGCTCTTGGTGCAACACGTGGTAAAGTATTAACACAATTCTTAATCGAATCTTGTATTTTAACAGGACTTGGTGGTTTCATCGGATTCATGCTCGGTATTTTCTTCGCTTGGATCGTCTCAATCTTTGCTGGATGGCCACTCGTTGTCTCAAAAGAACTTGGACTTCTTGCAGTAGGTATTTCAATGCTAATCGGTATTGCATTCGGACTACTACCAGCTAACAAAGCTGCAAAACTTGATCCAATTGAATGTTTACGATATGAATAAACAAAAACGTAGGAGTTTACACTCCTGCGTTTTTTATTTACCTATTAAATCGTGTTTCTTCTATTATATATGTTTCACGTTACAACTATCATTCTAATGCGCTTCATTATTTATAGGTACTAAGGCTATTATCAAATTCTATTATTGCAAAAATACCATGTAATAGATGAAAATCAAGGCGTAATTTTTTCCATACTTCGACTGATTTTGTAACAATTATATCGATATTTCATTAAATTTCACCTCATTTATATCTTTTTACGTCTAAAAAGATTATTATTTCATAACTATTTTTTCATTTAAACAGTAAAACGCACTACTTTTGTAACAATATAGATATCCACAAGAAACATTGCTGTAATATTATTAATGTTACAGCAATTGAAATACTACTCATTTTGTGTTCCATATGCCCTAATACGCCAAAAAACAACAAGGAAGCGTTATCAGGATATTTATGGAATTGTTACAGAATATTAATGCCCCGTTACGAAAGCTTTGTAATTTTATGTTTTTCGCAAATAAGAAAATAACGGTTGCTATAATGAGGTCAACGAAAACAAATGCAATGGAGGCTATTATGAAAAAATTTATGGGTATAGCAACAGCAGCGGTTTTTGGTCTTGGGATTTTCACAACATCTGCTAAAGCAGAAACAATCGTAACGACTGATGTACTAAATGTACGAGAAAACCCAACTACTGAATCAAAAGTTGTAGGAAAATTATTAGATGGATATAAAGTAAATGTTTTACATACAGAAAACGGATGGTCAAAAGTGAAATTGAATAGCGGTAAAGAAGCTTTCATTAGCGCTGACTATACAAAAGACACTTACTACGTAACAGCAAACGTATTAAACGTACGTGCTGGTGCAAACACAGACTCAGAAATTCTTGGTAAATTGAAACAAGATGATGTAATTGAAACAACACACCAAGTACAAAATGACTGGATTCAATTTGAATATAACGGAAAAACAGCTTATGTTCACGTTCCTTACTTGACAGGTAAAGCTCCAGTTAAAGTTCAGCCAGCAGTTAAAGTTGAAAAAACAACTAAAGTTCAAGATACAGCTAAAGTTCGTGAAGCAGTTAAAGCCGGTGAGGTAGCTGAAACTCAAGCAAAAGCTAAAGCACAAGAAGCAACTAAAGCTCGTGAAGCAGCTGAGGCTCAAGCAGAAGCTAAAGCACAAGAAGCGGCTAAAGCTCGTGAAGCAGCTAAAGCTCAGGCAGAAGCTAAAGCTCAGGCAGAAGCTGAGGCTCAAGCAGAAGCTAAGGCCGAGGCAGCAGCTAAAGCTCGTGAAGCAGCTAAAGCCGAGGCAGCAGCTGAAGCTCAAGCAGCGGCTAAAGCTCAAGAAGCAGCTAAAGCTCGTGAAGCAGCTAAAGCCGAGGCAGCAGCTGAAGCTCAAGCAGCGGCTAAAGCTCAAGAGGCAGCTAAAGCTCGTGAAGCAGCTGAAGCTCGTGAAGCGGCTAAAGCTCAAAAACCTGCTACACAACAACCTGTTGCAAAAGAAACTGAAACAAGTGCACCATCATCTTCTCGTGAGTTACGTGTTGTAGCAACAGCTTACACAGCAGATCCACTTGAAAATGGTTATAAAGCAGGCGACCAAGTAAAATCAGCTTTAGGTCACAACTTAACAGCTAATCCAAATATGAAACTTATTGCAGTTGACCCAAGTGTAATTCCATTAGGTTCAAAAGTATGGGTTGAAGGTTACGGAGTAGCAATCGCTGGTGATACTGGTGGAGCTATTAAAGGAAATAAAATCGACGTTTTAATGCCTGATAAAGGTACATCTAGTAACTGGGGACGTAAAACAGTTACAGTGAAAGTATTAAACTAGTTCGTATAAAAAGAGTCAGTCTCATTGAGGCTGACTCTTTTTTTGATTCTCGCATTCTAACTTTCTCTTGAAAGTAACTAATATGATCCCGAAGCAACTTTCACTCTGACATAAATAAGTTCCCTCGGTTTTTATATACTTTATCAAACGCCTTTAAAACTTCTTCATGATTAACAAACTTATGTAAAAAACGAAGAGCGATGACAATCTCCTTCTCTCCCGTCCAAATTAAATCTATCTCTTTGCATTCTATATACGGTAGATTACTATTTCAACAAAAAAAGAGGATGCCATAGCATCCTCTCCTGCCCTTTCCTATTCCACACAAGTAAACTGCGTCCAAGCTCCTACATAATCTAGTAAGAATAACTCTTCTTCTGCAATTGTACCGACAATATTTTTCCGTTCATCTATCGGCATTTCTTTTAGAATGATTTGCAATTCGCCTTTATACTTACCAAATAAGTTGTTTCCAATTACAACTTGCCCTCTTTCCTGTAATACACTTTCGCGCACTGGGAAATCATAGTCTTTATACTTTTTACGCACTTCTGTAGAACGTACCATATATTCTGTTATATCGCCGCGTCTTACGTGTAATTCTTGCAGTGTCGCTTTCTTTTCTACTTCAGTCGCTTCTTCTACAAAGTGTACTTTCAGCTGTAACATGTAACGATTTAAGTTTCCTAGTTTCTCTAACTCTTCTTCACTCGCATAAGCATTTCCGATAATCACATCATCAATAAGCCCTGTCGCCCATAAATGTTTCGCTTGTACTTCAATCGGTAAATTACGATGCTCTTCTAGCGTACATAATCCGTCATTAATATCCCATGGACCGATATTAGCTGCATGTGACGTAATAAATGCTGCCGTGCGAATACCATGCTTTTTAAAGCGTTCACTACAGCGAATGAAATAATCATACGGAAGACCAGTGAACTTTTGCGGATAGAAGTTATGACAACCAATTAAAGCTGGCTTATTCGCCTGATGCGAAAGAATATTTTCTAAGTATGCAATATCATTACTTACGTTTAGTTCAATTTTTAAGCCGTACGGATTATTCGTCATTTTTGCTTCTGTTAATCCGTCAAAACCTAAATCTAAACGAATACCGTCTGCACCTAACTCTGCAAAGAATGATAGATCACTATAGCTAATACCAAGTTGATCGAATACTGCCGGAGCTACATCTAAAATAACTTCCATATTGTTATCTTTTGCATGATTAATAATTTCTTTAAATTCAGCTACAATTTCTTCTTTTGGACGATTCACAGATAATAGACATGTGAATATTCTTGAAAAACCGTGGCGTGCCGCTGCCGAAATGTATGCCATATCTTGTTCTTTCGTTGAATGCTCTGGATAAAGTGAAATTCCTAATTTACGCTCCATGCTTTTGCATCTCCTTCACACGTTGTATTAATGCCATGCTCGTAAATCTATATTTTGCAGATAAACATGTTGCACATAAAATCGTTGGTACAATAATTACGTATGGTGATTGTAATCCCAACATTACATAAGCACCCATTGAACAACCGATAAATAAAATTGATACGAGTAGTAAAACTAATAAAGATTTACTTTGTACCCATTTTGAATAATGTGCAATACACTGCCCCGCTACAAATGTAATTAAGATGATAATTGCTCCGAGCATTCTGTTTTCTCCTCTCCTGCTAATTGTTGTTTTTCATACATTTTGAAGAATGGATAGTAAATAACAAATGAGATAACAAAGTTAATAAGTACAAGTACACCAGCCATAATTGTCCAGTCTGTACTAATAATCGCTGCAATTGGAGCTAACATCGTAAATGGCAATTTCGCCATCATCAGCGGAATCATACCTGAAACAACTGCGAAATATGATACTGTCGTTGTCACTAACGGTGTAATAACGAATGGAATAATTAAGATTGGGTTCATTACAATTGGTGCCCCGAAAATAATCGGTTCGTTAATATTGAATAAACCTGGTACGAATGATAATCTACCTAACTCTTTTAGGAACTTAGATTTAGAGAACATAAACATAATAACTAAAGCTAACGTTGAGCCTGATCCACCGATCCATACGAACCATTGAATAAATTGCTCTGTAAATAAGTTTGGTAATTGATGTGCATTTCCTGTAGCTGTGAATACTTCCATATTTTCAAGAATTGCTGAATCCCACATCGGACGAATAATTGGTCCTAAAATGGCTGGGCCATGTATACCGAATGACCAGAAGAACACGATTAAGAATACTGTTAATAAACCGCCGAATAAATTATTTCCTACTAATACTGATTTTAGTGGTGCGATTAAATACGTGATTGTTGTATTCACATCGAATTTTAAACCGTAACGAATACCCCAGAATAAAAGAATAACGACTAAAGTTGGAATTAATGCTGCAAACGAGTTTGCAACTGCTGGTGGTACACTATCTGGTAATTTAATCGAGATATTATGCTTAATCATAAAATGATAAATTTCTACTGCAATTAAAGCTGTAACAATTGCGCCAAATAAAGACGTTGCACTTAATGTTCCTACTGAAATATATCTTCCCGCATCAATAACACCTGGTACAGCTTTCGTAATTTGAATTGGTTCAACTGATGCTAGTAAAAAGGCGAGTACAGATAACAACCCTGCACTTAACTGATTGAGCTGATAAAAGTTTGCGAGTGAAGCTCCTACCCCAAATGCTGCGTATAACGCCATTAAACCTACTGTGAATCGGAATGGAATATCTAAAATATGGCGAAATGGTGCAATCCACTCCATATACGCATCAATTGGTAAATTTAAAAAGATAACGAAAAATGATCCGACAATCGTTAACGGCAATGTAGAAATAACTCCGTTTCGAATTGCTAATAAATGTCGTTGTCCTGCAATCTTTTGCGTTGTTGGCATAATTTTTTGTTCCATAAAACTCATAAAACCATTCATCAATACCCCTCCTCTTTCTCTTCACTACGAAAGAACAAAATAAAGTTATAACATTATAATGTTTATATTTAAAAAAATATAATTATGCTAAAACTAATTGTTCTGCTTGTTTCAGTACTTTTAAACCGTCACACATGCCATAATCTCGTTGTTCTATTATTGCAACCGGTATATCGTATGATTTCGCAAGAAACTGTACCGCTGGAAACAAATACTTCACCTGTGGCCCGATTAAAACAACATCAGCATTTTTTATTTCCAGTTTCACAAGTTCTGAATCAACTGCTTTAATTTTATAATCCTTCCCTTGTTTCATTGCCTCTTCTTGCATTTTTCTTACAACCATACTCGTTGACATGCCTGCTGCACAACATAATAAAATGTACATGTTATACTGTCACTTTCTCTTCCACTCGTTTATGAAGAGTAATAAATTCTTCAGCAAGTTCTTTCACTGTAATTGCATTCATTAAATGATCTTGTGCATGCACCAACAATAAACTGATTTCTGCATGATTTCCTCTTGCTTCTTCTTGAATTAAGTCTGTTTGAATGCGATGAGCTGCTGAAATCTCTTCACTAGCAAGCATCATCTTTTCACTCGCATTCTCAAAATCTCCTTGTCTTGCAAAAGCGATTGCTTCAAGCGCCGCGCTTCTCGCATTGCCACCATGTAAAATTAACGCAAATGGAGTTTGCATATCATTCATTTTAAATTCCCCCAAGCTATCTTTTTTCTATATTTTTATCTTATTATGAAAACGCATACAATTAAACATAAAAAACTTCCGTTGTGTAACGGAAGTTTTTATATACTTTTTCAAAACGATAGTAAAATCTCTTGAAATTCTTCAATCATTCCAGCCTGAGTTAATTTCTCTATCGTATGCTGACTAGACATAATATCATATAAAAAATCATAAAGCTTTTGTAAATCTTCATTATTATTGCGCTTTACACTAAATAAAATAATAACTTGTACTTTCTTATCTCCCCAGTCAACCGCTTTATTAAGTGTACAAAACATCAAAAATGTTTTCTCACTTAATAGCTGCATCGGATGTGGAATTGCAACTAAATTCCCAACAGCTGTAGGAGATGTATTCTCTCTTTCCATAACAGAATCATAAAAGTTTTCTGGTACATAGTTTTTCTCAGCAGCTTTCTCACATAAAAATTGGATAACCTCATCTTTCGTAGAAGCGCTATGATTTAAAAAGATCAACTCTTCCTTTATATACTGCTGTACACTAGTATTCACATGCGTAAACAACTGCTGACCGATGGACTTAATTTCTTTATCATCAAATATTGAGTTCACTTTTATAACTGGAACAGGCAAACCACTCGGTATATGAATCGTACTAATAATACAATCTATTTTATCTTTATAAAGGTCTTCCACTTTCAATTGATAATAACCTGTAATCCCTACAATCTCTAATTTATCTCGGAACTGTGATAAAATTTTATATTTCAATAGCTGGGCGCTTCCTTGACCAGTCGCACAAACTAATAAACATCTTTTCTTTTGATTCTTTTCCTGTAAACGACTCATCGCTCCGCCGAAGTGAATCGCAATATAACCAATTTCACTTTCCGGAATCGATTCTCCCGTATATTCACCAATTATATCTCCAACGAGAACCGCAATTTCAAAAGCATACGGATAATTCTTTTTCACTTCTGCCAAAAGAGGATTTCTCGTATTTAACTTATACTTCAAACGGTTTAATAACGTTTTTAAATGAACACCAAATCCAAATAATAATTCTTCATCATAATAAAAAATAAGATTCCGTTCTTCCGATACTTTAAAAAGAATATGTTGCATAAATGCATATAGATCTTTCCCTAATAGTTCTTCCACATTTTCATAACGCTCTCTCGCTATAACAGCAGTACTTAATAAATGCATCGTCACATATAAAACTTCTTCTTCTGGAAATGAAAGATGCAACTCTTTCTCTAAATCTCCTACAATCTGTTTCGCAATTGTATATTCTTTTTTTATGATAAGTTCTGATTGCTCCGCATTCAGTCCTTTCATATAATGTTGATCTTCACAACGCCTTATTGCAATTGCAATATGAATAACTAAATTATCAATTTCTATATCTGATAAATATATCGTTCCTCCCTCGATATACTTTAAGATAACCGAACGGATAAGCGGTATATGAGGTAACGATAAATATGTATCCCTCTGCTCAAATTGCTCATGAAACGGAGTATGATCATAGCGCGGTAAACCATATTGTGATAAACAAGACCGAATATGAAACTCCTCTCCCACAATACGTATACCATAATACGGTCTCTTTTCAATTTGTAATCGATAGCGACCACATATATCTGTCACATCTTTCATAATTAAATTTACAGTCGATTTACTCACATAAATCTCCTCAGCTAACTGTGAAAGCTTCACATACCCCTCTGTCGTTACAATACGTTGCAGAATGTACGCTATCCTTTCTTCATAAGAAGTCGGGATCTTTTCCGTCTGTTTTTGAAATAGACTCAAGCAAAACTCTTCAAATTTCTTCGCCTGTATAATTTCTAGTTCGTATCCAGTTCCTCTTTGCGATTCAATTTCCGCCCCGTTTTCTTCCAATATATCATTTAATAATTTTATATCTTTTTGAATCGTCTTCGTTGATACATGTAAACGGCTTGCTAAAAAAGCTCGATTTAACATCGATTTCTCTTCTAAAAACTCCTCTAAAATAGAAATTAATCGCTGATGCACTTTTGTCATAGCTCTTCCTCTCACAATTTATATATAAAAAGGAAAAAGCTGCTGAGGTCAGTAGTTTTTTCCTTTTTCATTTTATCTATTTCTTTAATGTAAATCCGAATTTATCCCATGCTTGTAAATAATCTAATAAGAAAATTTCTTCTTCCACAATTCGGCCAACTACATTTGTTTTTCCTGTATTCACCATATCTTTTAACGCAATTTGTAATTCACCTTTATATTGACCATACTGTTCATTATCAATTAAAAGATCACCGCGTTTAATTTCGCGTGTATTATGCGGTTTGAACTCTTCTTTCTTATATTTCACACGACTTTGTGTCGAGCGAATCATATATTCAGATACATCTCCGCGGTAAAAATGAGGCTCGTCTAATACGATAATTTTTTCTAGTTCTGTTGTTGTATCATATAATCCTATATCAAATGTTTGTTTCTCTTTATTTAATGCACCTAGTGCTTGTAATTCTTCTGCTGACGCATACGCGTTCGCAATAATAACATCATCAATTAATTCTGTCGCAAATAAATGCTTCGCTTGTGTTGTCATCGGTAATTCACGATGCTGCTCTAACGTACATAACCCTTCTGTTACTGGCCAAGGTCCGTACGTTGCATCAAATGATGATATAAACGCAGCCGTTCTCATACCGTAATCTTTAAATTGTTTCGAGCATTTAATGAAATGATCGTATGATAATCCTGAATAACGATGCGGATAAAAATTATGGCAACCAATTAAATTTTCACGATTTGGTCTATGGCTCATAATGTTATCTACATATTTCGTACCGTTACTCATATTAATTTCAATTTTTAAGCCGTATGGATTGTAAGTCATAATCGATTCTTCTAAACCAGAGAATCCAACATCTAAACGAATACCGTACGCTCCTAACTCATGGAAGAAAGATAAATCATTATATGAAATACCTAATTGTGTAAAAACAGACGGACTAATATCAACTAATACTTGGAACCCTAATGCATTTGCATGAGAGATCGTTTCTTTAAACTCTTCTATAATTTTCTCTTTTTCTCCATCTACAGACAATAAGCATGTGAATACACGTGTAAATCCGTATTTACTTGCTAATGTTAAATATTCCTTATCTTTCTCTACTGTTGAATGTTCTGGATAAATAGAAATACCTAATCGTCTCATATGTACACGCCTCTTTCTTCATTGTTTTGTAAACCTTTTCAAATATATGTAGTGAAAAAGTATGTATCCCCTTCTCATTCACTACTTTTTGAATCCGCTTTCTTTAAAGAAAAAACAATTTCTATCATTCATAACAACTACAAGTCTATACATCTATACTTTACAACTTTTTTTCATAGTTGTGTAGCTTTTACACAAATTTGTCAGTTTTTCCACCTCGAAAATTGTTATACGTTTTCAAGGCACCTTCCTTGACTGTTACATTGACCAATACATATACTCGAAAGAAAAGAGATAAAGTGAAACTTTAATCAGTGAGGGGGGTGTTCATCCCCCACTGATTATCAGCCCTCACCAATCGGGCGTTTACGGGCAGCCCCACTCCCACCTAACTTCTTTGCTCCAGCCGGATTTTGAGGTGAGAGTTTTACTGCCCGTTAATAGCGGGAAAATTTTATATAGGGGATGAATATATGGGAGAAGCAATACTCGTAAAACGAGAATCGTTATGGACGAAAGAGTTTGTCGCTTTAATTTTTGCAAACTTATGTATGTTTTTAGGGTTTCAAATGTTAATTCCTACTTTACCTGTTTATGTGAAAGAAATTGGCGGCACAAGTTCTAATATCGGATTTGTTGTAGGCATGTTTACCGTGGCGGCACTTTTTGTTCGACCACTGACTGGAAACGCCTTGCAAAAATTCAATAAAAAAATCATTTTAATGATCGGTACTGCTATTTGTTTACTCGCTATGGGTAGTTATCTTTTCGCTTCAACCGTCTTCCTATTGCTTGCCGTGCGAATTTTACACGGAGCTGGCTTTGGTATTACAACGACTACATATGGAACTGTCGTTTCAGATTTAATTCCGCAAGCTCGTCGCGGCGAAGGCATGGGATATTTCGGTCTTTCTGGAACGATTGCAATGGCGCTCGGTCCACTTATTGGACTTTGGCTCATGCAAACATATAACTTCACGATTCTTTTTTTATGTGCACTTTCATGTACAATTGTTTCATTAATATTAACGAAACTACTTCAAATCAAAAAATCGCCGCAACCACCACAGCAAACATCTGGTACTTTTCTCGATGGATTTATTGAGCGCAAAGCTTTACTTCCTTCATTATTAATATTATGTATTACATTAATGTACGGCGGAATCGGGAGCTTTATTACATTATTTGCTACGGAAGTCGGAATTGCTGATATAAGCCTCTTCTTCTTATTTAATGCACTTGCAATCGCTGTCACTCGTCCGTTTTCTGGAAAGTTATACGATGCGAAAGGTCATGCATTCGTTATTATTCCAGGGGTTATCATTACATTTACAGGTATTATTTTATTGTCGTATACAACTACAATTCCGAGTTTAATTATTGCAGCAGCATGCTACGGAAGTGGTTTTGGAGCGATTCAACCTGCACTACAAGCATGGATGATCGACCGAGTAGCACCACACCGACGGGGAGTCGCAACAGCTACATTCTTCTCAGCATTTGACCTTGGAATTGGTGCGGGAGCGATTATTTTCGGATTCATTGCACATTTTACAAACTATGCGACTGTATACCGTTATTCTTCTCTATTACTTATTGCTTTTCTGTTCATTTACATTACAAGCTTACGAAAACAAAAGCAGAACGATAAAACAAACGAAAAAGCCGTTGGATAGTGTTAAATCGTTCTATTTCAAAGTAATTAAACTAAAACATCATATATAAAAAAATGCAAAAGGCAGTGGATTCTCCAAAAATCACACTGCTTTTTGCATTGTATTGGAAGGTGAACCACCGTTCTATTTATTCATGTTGTTCGTATGCTATTAATATATACAACGAATTGGAGGAAATGTTGATGAAAGCAATAGTGTACACAAAATATGGTCCCCCCGACGTTCTTCAATTGAAAGAGATAGAAAAACCTGCTCCTAAGGACAATGAAATACTAGTAAAAATAAAAGCGACAACCGTAACAGCAGGAGATATTCGCTCACGAAGTTTTACGGTTCCCTCTTCTGTTTGGCTACCCGCTCGAATCGCACTTGGTATTAAACAACCGAAAAAACAAATACTTGGAATGGAATTGGCTGGTGAAGTTGAATCAGTAGGAAAAGACGTTACTCGATTTAAAAAAGGAGACCAAGTTTTTGCGGCTACCCAAGTAAATTTTGGTTCTTATGCTGAGTATATTTGTCTACCTGAAGTTGGAGCAGTGTGCATGAAGCCCTCCAATATATCCTATGAAGAAGCCGCAGCCATCCCAATTGGAGCACGTACAGCTTTGTTTTTCCTTAGGAAAGCTAACGTTCAAAGCGGTCAAAACATTCTTATTTACGGAGCTTCTGGAAGTGTCGGAAGTTATGCAGTACAAATTTCCAAGTATTTCGGCGCAACAGTTACAGGTGTGTGCAGTAGCTCCAATTTAGAATTGGTCAAATCTCTAGGAGCTGACGAAGTAATTGATTACACCACAAAAAATTTTTCTACTACAGACGAAACTTATGATGTTATCTTTGAAGCGGTAAACAGGAGCTCCTTTTCAGAGTGTATTAAAATGCTAAAGGAAGATGGTACCTATATAAATATTGTTGAACCGTTACCAAGTGCTCAAATGTTCTGGACTAAATTGACAAGTCGCGTGAAACTCATATTAAGTCAAAACGCACCTGAAACTTCCGAAGCATTAAATTTCCTTAAAGAACTTGTTGAGGACGGTAAAATAAAAGTGGTCATTGATAGGCAATACACTTTTGAGGAAATTATTGAAGCTCACATATATGTTGAAAAAGGACATAAGAGGGGAAATGTCGTCATAACTATGGAGCATAATGACGATTCTAAATAAAGAAAAAACACTTTGCATAATTGTTAAAATGCAAGGAACCGAAAGTTTTTAACATAAAAAAGCAGAGCAAATTCATATGCGAATTGCTCTTTTTTATTGTTGCGAGCACCTCAAAAGAAAACAGTTTAAAACAATTTAATCGTTTTTTACTTTCATTAAATAAATCCATTTCAAACCTCCCCCGTTTCCCTACATATTTTTCTAACTTTAATCAAAAAATATGCAAAGAACCATCATCATAACAAAATAAAATTCCAATCCGCATACCCAGTTGGGTAGTTTCCCTTCACCTATTTTTACTATCAATAAATAGTGTGACAAATGTGACTTCTTTACAAACCAATTAGATATATCATCTAAAAAGCCAATTAAATCCAGGTGTTTCTTTAAAGGTTTGTAAACTTTTTATCACTTTGTAAATTTAGTGTAAATTTTACTGATAAACCGTTTACAGTGCCTCAAGGTTTAGTTAATAATTACATCGTACATGAAATTTAAGGAGTGGAATGCGTGGAATACAATATTCAAGATATGATCTTCCAGTTCATTGGTGGATTAGGTATTTTCTTATTCGGTATTAAATACATGGGCGATGGACTGCAACAAGCAGCTGGAGATCGTCTTCGCGATATTTTAGATCGCTTTACAACAAACCCACTTATGGGTGTACTAGCAGGTATGTTAGTTACTGTATTAATCCAATCAAGTTCAGGAACAACCGCTTTAACAGTCGGACTTGTAAGTGCCGGATTTATGACATTAAGACAAGCAATCGGTGTTATTATGGGTGCGAACATCGGTACGACAGTTACTGCATTTATTATCGGAATTAAAATCGGAGAATACGCTCTCCCAGTTATGGCAGTTGGAGCAATTTTACTATTCTTCTTTAAAAATAAAAAAGTACATTCTGTAGGTCAAGTTGTATTCGGTTTTGGTATGTTATTCTTCGGTTTAGAATTAATGAGCGCAGGTATGAAACCTCTTCGTTCTTTAGAGGCATTCCAAGAGTTAATGGTTAGCATGAGTGACAATCCAATTTTAGGAATTATTGTCGGTACAGTGTTCACTTTAATTGTACAAAGCTCAAGCGCAACAATCGGTATTTTACAAGAACTATTCGGTCAAGGTGCTATTGATTTACAAGCTGCTCTTCCTGTATTATTCGGTGATAATATCGGTACGACAATTACAGCAGTATTAGCAGCAATCGGTACTTCAATTGCTGCAAGACGTGCAGCATTAGTTCACGTTATCTTTAATATTATCGGTACCCTTATCTTTACGATTATATTAATACCATTTACAAGTTTAATTCAATATTTCCAAACGTCATTAAATTTAAATCCAGAAATGACAATTGCATTTGCACACGGAACATTTAACGTAACGAATACAATTATTCAGTTCCCATTCATTGCAGTATTAGCATGGATCGTAACAAAAATCATTCGTGGTGAAGATTCATCTATTAACTTCAAACCGCAACATTTAAACCCAATCTTTATTGAGCAATCTCCAGCTATTGCTTTAACAGAAGCTCAAAAAGAAATCATCCGTATGGCTGAGTTTTCATTACACGGATTAAAAGAAGCGAATCAATTTTTAAATACACAAGACAAAAAACACGCTGATATGGCTACTCAATTAGAAGGAGCTATTAACAATTTAGATAAAAAAATTATCGAGTATTTAGTTTTACTATCAGAAAAACCACTTTCACCTACAGACTCTGAAAAGCATTCGGTGCTAGCAGGTGTCGTTGGAGATATTGAACGTGTCGGTGATCATGTAGAAAACCTTGTAGAACTTGTAGATTTCCAAATTTCACACCGTGTTTCACTATCAGACGAAGCACTAGCTGAATTAAATGAAATGCTTGAGTTAACAATTTCAACATTACAAGATGCAATCAATGCTTTAACTAACTTCGACACTGAACTAGCTCAAACGGTTATTGCAAAAGAACGTAAAATTGACCAAATGGAACGTGTTCTTCGTAAACGTCACGTATTACGTCTGAACGAACGTAGCTGTTCAGGTGATGCAAGTATCATCTACGTTGATATGGTAAGTAACTTAGAGCGTATCGGTGATCACGCTGTAAATATCGCTGATGGTGTTTTAGGTGAACAAGGTAAAATCAATTTAAAACAATCATTATAATAAAAAAGAGACGCTTAAGTTAGCGTCTCTTTTTTATTTCATATTTACAACCGTTCTTCCTTTTAACTTTCCTTGCAATATAAGTGTAAACTTTTCATCTAACTCTTCCAATGTACATTCTTCTGTATAAGATAGTAACTCATTATTTTCCCATTCACTTGCTAAGAGCGTCCACACATCTCTTCTCACATCCACTGGGCATTGCACAGAATCTATTCCTAAAAGACTTATGCCTCGCAAAATAAACGGATATACCGTTGTTTGTAATTCCTGGCCTGCCACATTACCGCATGTCGTTACACACCCGCCATACTTTACCGTTTTTAAAGCGGTTTCTAACATATGTCCACCTACAGTATCGATAACCCCTGCGTATATTCCTTTTAACATTGGTCTTCCTGATTCATCATTCAACTCCGTACGATGAATCACTTGTTTCGCTCCTAGACGTAGTAGCATCTCTTCCTCTTCCATTTTCCCTGTCGCTCCTACTACGTTAAATCCTAGCTTACTTAAAATACTAACAGCTACACTCCCTACGCCGCCTGTGGCACCCGTTACTAAAACATCTCCCATACTAGGCGTTATGCCTGCTCCAATAAGCTTATATACTGATAAAGCAGCTGTAAAACCTGCTGTCCCGTACATCATACTTTCCTTTAATGACATTCCTTCTGGTAAAGGAACAATCCAAGACGCCGGCACGCGAATATATTCTCCGAAACCACCCGAAGTATTCATCCCTAAATCATATCCCGTTACAATGACTTGATCTCCTACTTTAATGGTTGCATCTTCACTACTCACAACCACTCCTGCTGCATCAATCCCTGGCGTATGAGGATATGTTCTCGTAACACCTTTATTACCTGTGGCTGAAAGCGCATCTTTATAATTTAATGAAGAATAGTGAACCTGTATTAATACGTCCCCCTCAGGTAAACTACTTACTTCTCTCTCTACAACGTTTCTTACAAACTGCTTACTTTCTGTTTCGTTCACAACGATTGCTCGGAATGATGTATGATTCACTATGCCCGCTCCTTTATCCGTAAAATTCTTCTTTATTATATAGAAGAAACAAGTAAACCTACTCATTTCTTCTTGGCTATATTTCAACAAATCTTACTTCTCTATCACTTTCTCACAATACATGTTTTCATTTCCACTAAAACAACTTATACTTATTCTACATCTGAAAAATAAAATATAGAAAATCTGACTTTTTATAAATATATTGAATTTTTACGAAATGTAAATGATTTGTAATGTCTTTTTTCGTCAAATTTCATTATAATAAGTGGATATGAGTGTCGTATTTCAATCCAAATGAAGGAGTACAGGAAATGGAGCAAAACCCATCTTTGCAAGAAAATACACGCAGTAAACCGAAAAAAAGTAGGAAAAAAACAAAAATTATTATAAGCGTTATTCTATTCTTTTTAATAATAGGTGGCGGTTATACTTGGTTTTTAGTAAATAAAGCATCTTCTGCTGTTCGAAATGCCGCACACGATTTAGCGCGCGGTGATAAATCTGATTTACGTGATAAAGCTGTAAAACCTATCACAAATAACGTCTCCGTCTTAATCATGGGTGTTGATGAAAGCGATGTCCGCGGGAAAGAATATGGAGAAGCTATAAGAACGGATGCACTACTACTTGCAACGTTTAATAAAGATAGCAAAACTGTAAAACTATTAAGTATTCCACGAGATACATATACTTATATCCCAGTGGAAAAGAAAAAAGATAAAATTACACACGCTCATGCATACGGTTCTACTAAAAACGGAAAAGATGGTGGACCCCAAGCAAGCATTGATGCAGTTGAAAAATTAATGAATGTTCCCGTTGATTACTTTGTAAAGTTTAACTTCAAGTCATTTATGAAAATTGTCGACGATTTAGGTGGTATTGAAGTCGATGTACCAGTTGAATTTACTGAACAAGATAGTAATGATACTGCTGATGCGATTCACCTGAAGAAAGGTGTTCAAAAGCTAAATAGTGAAGAAGCTCTTGCCCTTGCTAGAACGCGCCACATCGATAGTGATGCAATGCGTGGCCAACGCCAACAGCTCGTTATTGAAGCTATTTTAAAGAAACTAACAAGCGTTGGATCTGTAACAAAAGTTGGTAACATCATTGATGATATTAACGGCCAATTCGTTACGAACTTAACATTCGATGATATGCTTTCATTCTATAAGTACGGATCGGATTCGGAAATTGAGAAATTACAAATTCAAGGTGAAGACTGCTATATGGAAAAAGGTGACGATACATGTAGCAAATCTGCTGGTGGCGGCCGAACATATTACTACAATCCAGATAAAAAAGAATTAGCAACTGTTACAAACGAACTTCGTACTCACCTTGGATTACCTGCATATACAAAAACAGACTCTGATTC
Organism: Bacillus sp. M5A3_1b; assembly: GCF_053345335.1. Taxonomy (NCBI): domain Bacteria; kingdom Bacillati; phylum Bacillota; class Bacilli; order Caryophanales; family Bacillaceae; genus Bacillus; species Bacillus sp. M5A3_1b. Next base: position 250,470 of record NZ_JBKEZY010000007.1, read on the forward strand.
AAAGAAAACAAGCACAGAGAAAACAAAAGAATCTAAGTCGGAAAATTCAAGTGAACGTGAATCAAGTAACAATGAATCTAAAAATAAGAATAAAAATAGCAGTGAAGATACAGAAACATCATCTAACGACAATGAATAAAAAAGAAGCAGTTCTCTATGGAGGTAGAGTACTGCTTCTTTTTATTTCTTCGGAATTAAAAATCAGAACTTTCTAACTATCTTTTTTAATATTTTTAAATTATAATAAATAGTAGCAATCTATTCCAATTATCAGGGGGCTCATACATATGAAAGCTGCAGTAAAACATAACATCTCAGATTTTAAAGACTACTTAAAATCCAACGATATATACATGGAAGAAAATATAGATGAAAATGACGGTTCTGTTCATTTTTCGGTAGGATTAGAGACCGAAGCTGGCGCAAAAATTCAACTTATCGCTGCATTCCAAAACGAACATCCTACTGTGGATATATACTGCTTCAATGTTGCTCACGTACCTGATGCAACATCAACAAATGATATTTTGCATGTCATCAATGAATTAAACACATCTTACCGATTTGCAAAATTCACGTTAAATAAGCAAAATGCAATTGATATTTCAGCATCACTTGCATTCTCAGAACCAAATTTCAATCCAGCACTTGTCTTTGAACATACGAGAATGCTATATAAATTAGCAAATGACGAATATAAAAACTTAATGAAAGTTATTTGGGCATAAATAAAAGGATGGGCTGCAAGCAGCGCCATCCTTTTATTTCGATAACATATCAATCCACATCTTAACAGCAGTGCCTACAATCAAAATCGATAACATATATTGCAATGCTTTTTGATTGATCCTCTTCCCAACTCGAGCTCCAAGCGGCGCAGCAAAGATACTTGCAATCGCAATAATAAGAGCTGGAATTACAACTACTTGCCCAGTTATCACTTTTCCAGTCGTAATCCCTATTGAGGAAATAAACGTAATAGCGATAGATGTTGCTATTGTTGTACGTATCGGCAATTTTAAAATAACTAGCATAATAGGAACTAATAAGAAAGAACCTCCAGCACCTATAATGCCTGATGCGCCTCCTACAATAAACGCTAACAAGCTTGCTAACCATTTATTATATGTCACTTCACCACTATTATTTCGTTTCGGTACGAACATCATAATAGCAGCTATTGTTGCTAACGCTGCATAAACAACATTGACCGTCTGTTCCGCTAATACGTTAGCACCAAAACTCCCTATGAAACTTCCTATTAATATACTTGCTCCCATATACACAACTAGCGTTTTATCCATATCATTACTTTTCCGATAGGCCCATGCCCCTGCAAAAGTTGCAAAGAATACTTGAACCGCTGTAATACCACTTACTTCATGTGACGTATAACTAGTAAATCCTAACAATACCGGAATATATAGGATCATTGGATAATTAATAATCGCACCGCCAATTCCAACCATTCCTGATATAAACGATCCTATAAACCCAATTATAAAAAGTAATACGACTAAGCTCATCTTACATCCCCTCCCTTCTAAAAAGAAGGTGAACTAAATGAATAAGTTTACATTCCCATCCGAAGCATCTGCTAAATAAGCTCCTACTCCTGCAAACTCTACCCCTTCCATAATCTCTTCCTCTTTTAACCCTAATAAATCTACTGTCATTTGACAAGCTACAAGTTGAATCCCCTGTTCTTTCGCCAAATCGATTAAATCTGGTAAAGACATAGCATTATGTTTTTTCATAATACCTTTAATCATCTTTGGTCCCATACCCGCAAAATTCATTTTCGATAATCCCATCTTGTCTGCACCACGCGGCATCATTTTTCCAAATACTTTTTCTATGAAAGTTTTCTTCACCTTCACATGCTCATCTTTCCTTAAAGCATTTAATCCCCAAAAAGTATGAAAAATAGTTACCTCTTGATCATACGCCGCTGCACCATTTGCAATAATATAAGCAGCCATCGCTTTATCATAATCTCCGCTAAATAAAACGATTGTTGTTTTCTTCTGTTGTTCCATGTTGTTCTCCCTCCGATTACCTATAGGGGTATTTTGCCATTTGTAAAAAGGCTCAAATCATTTATCTCTGTACTATACGATTTTACCTTCCCACGCTAACATACCACCTACCATATTGATTGCTTGAAAACCGTAGCTCTCTAAAAACTGAACTGCTCGTGCACTTCTTCCGCCAGAACGACAAACGATAATATATTCTTTGTTTTTATCCAACTCATGCATTCGAAACTCTAATAGTCCTAGTGGAATGTTACTTGCTTCTGGAATTTTCCCCTCGGCTACTTCTTCTACTTCACGTACGTCTACGATATTTACTTCTTCTTTACGTAACAATTTTTCTTCTAATTCTTTTACTGTCATTTCTTTCATTTTAAATTCCCTCCTCACAAACCATTCATACCACCTGAAACATTGATAACTTGCTGAAACCTTAATTTCTTTAATACTTTTGCTGCTTGCTTACTTCTCATCCCGCTCTGACAAATAACGATTACTTCCTTATTTTTATCTAACTGATTTGCTTTACTAACTAACTCATTTAACGGGATATTCTTAAACCCTTTCATATGATTTCCTCTATATTCACCTACTGTACGAACATCGATAAATTGCTTCCCCTTTTTTCCCGCTATACTCTTTAATTCTTTTCCACTTATATTTTGAACACCTTTTACCGGTAAAAAACGTGAAATAACAAATCCTCCAGCCAGTACAATGAAGAGCGTACTTAATATTGTATTCATATAACCAACCTCTCTACATTTATGAAACTACTACGCCTTCTTAATCCAAAACTTCAGCATATCAGCTTCTTCTACATGCTTTACGATGTCATGACCACCTTTATTTGCCCACGCTGGAATATCCTTAACTGACCCTTTATCCGTTACATGTACTTCTAACACTTCTCCAGTTTGTAAAGTATCCATCGCCTTCTTCGTTCTTACAATCGGCATCGGACATGCTAAACCTGTCGCATCTAATACTTGTTTTACATCCATCATCTATTCCTCCATTTTTTATTTATTTCTTATTCGTGAACAGCACAACGGTTTGGACCAATCTCCATTTCACGCTCTTCGTCTTGACTTGGATTTAATCGCCCCATATTTGTTTGACGAATTTCTTGATATGCATTCGGTTGAGGTGGTAAATTCTCTGTTACAACTTTACGAAACTCTCCCTCATCCTCAATATTTAATCCTGCATTATACGCAAATAAATCTTTTAATTTAGCACTAACAATGCCACTCTCATCCATTTCACTTATTTTTGAATAATGAGCTGGTAACACAATCAATTGTTGAGATAATACTTTATACCGGTTATATAAAGTTTCTCGCAAATCACTCACCCAATCTTCAGCCTTTCCAGCAAGATCTGGACGCCCGATTGAATCTACAAATAAAATATCGCCTGATAATAAATAGGAATCATCTACAATAAATGATGTACTTCCAATCGTATGCCCGGGTGAGTATAATGCATCAATTTCAATTTTAGTACCCCCCACCGTAATGACAGATCCTTCAACGAGCGGTTTATATGAGAAAACAACTTCCTCCGCATCTTTTGGCGGTAACCAATACGTACCATCTACTTTTTCCGCTAACTTACGTCCGCCAGAAATATGGTCTGCATGTAAATGTGTATCCATTACACTCGTAATCGTAACGCCATGCTCTTTCGCAAACTCTTCGTATGCTTCAATTGTTCTTACTGCATCAATAACTGCTGCTTCACCGTTGGAAACGACCATATAAGATAAACAGCCTTTTCCAAGGCGGTTAAATTGATATATACTCCCGCCATTTTTTAAATCTCCAACTTTTATAGGCTTTACATATTCACTCCATGCCTTCATACCACCAGCTAAATAATAAATATTTTCTAATCCAGCCTCTGTTAATTGCTCTGCCACAAATATAGAAGACCCTTCTTTTGCACACACTACTAAAACATCTTTATCTTTAGGTAATTCACTTACAATATGATCTACACCATCTAACAAATCAAAATACGGTTTATTTATAGAAGAAATTTGTTTCCCTTCAATTTTCCAATCTTCATAATCCGTCTCATTACGAACATCTAAAATAAATAACTCTCCGAATAAAACTTTCTCTGCAACATCTTTTGCTTGTAACGGTTTAACGTTCATTTAACTACCCCCATAGGTATATTTTCAGTTAAAAAATTTTATTTCCCCACATTTCCTTGCCACTCTAACATACCTGGAATGACATTTGTCACATTTAAATACCCTTTATCTGTTGCCTGAACTTCAATCACTTGCCCTGATGTCAAACCTTCCATCGCCTTCTTCGTCTTCACAATCGGCATCGGACAGGCCAAACCTTTACAATCTAAACTCATATCCACTTTTATACTCATAGTCGATTCCTCCATAATTTATCCCGCATTAACGGGCAGTAAGACCCCCACCTCAAAATTCAGCGAAAGCAAAGAAATTAGGTGGGAGTGGGGCTGCCCGTAAAAGCCCGATTGGTGAGGGCTGATAATCAGTGGGGGATGAACAAAAACCCCACTGATTAAAGTTTCACTTTATACACTTATACCTGTAGGGGTATATTAAAATGTTTTTGAAAATCTGTCAACACTTATGTTTGACAGATTATCGGCTTTTTACAAGTAATTGAACAGCTTCTTTAATTAACTCTTCATTTGAACCATTACCGCTTTCAAACTGCTCACGCAAACATTGCTCTAAATTCGTTCCCACAACAAGTCCAATTGTACGATCAAGTGCAGAACGAGATGCCGTTAACTGTGTAATAACCTCTCGGCAATCTTTTCCTTCTTCCATCATACGAAGCACACCACGAACCTGACCTTCAATACGTTTCAATCTATTTTTCATATCTTGATTATATTCCACTGTAGACCACCTCCGTATTTATAACTATATTATACATTACTTTGTAACTTTGTATAATACAATATACCCTATAGGGTACATTGTAAAGGGTTTTGTTTTTTGAAACCCTCTAAGGTATATTAAAAATACAAAAGCCACTGATTTTATTGACTTTTTCATTTCTCACCTACACTGCATTATTATCTTACTTCTTATAAACTCTTTGTAAAACTATAATCCATTTCTCCACCTAGTGCTGCAGCTGTATCACCAGTTTCTCTAAAATCATGTGTATATATTTTTTCAAATGAACCGAAATCTACTTGCTTATAAAATTCGAAACAAGGGAATCCATCATGCTCTCCTTGCATATCAATACTACCATCCTTTTTCACACATACATGTAATAAATAATCTACAGGAGGTGCATATATATTTAACGGATTACTTGCACTCGCACTCATTTTAAATTGCACACTATCAGGGTTCCATACGATATTCGTGCACACAATATTTTCAGTACTCGCTTTTCCTGTTCTTTTATTCACAGAACCATCTGGATTCGTAATCTTCTCTGTCGTAATACCTGTGTTCGCATATGAAAACACTTCTTCTTTATAAAAATCAACTACTACCTCTTGCTCCACTCTAGAGCGCATAGTATTTACCGCATGTGGTGTAAATTCGCGTGAATCACCTTCGAATTGTATTACTTTCCCTGTTTGTACATCCTTCTGTGGTTCTGTCCAAGACATTGGAATAAATACGTTAGCTCTAATTTTTACGATATTAGTCATAAGAAACACCTCTATAATTCTAATTTTATACACTGCATTATTTAATCAAAAACACTATTTCAGCCATATAATTAAAATCTTTCTCTTTTACGTTGGCTACTCCTTCTTACAAATGATGCTATATTTATAGCTAGATTTTCGTTTTAAAGCTATATTCCATTTCTCCAGCTAGTGCTGCTGGGGTATCATTCGTTTCTCTGAAATCATGAGTATATATTTTTTCAAATGAACCAAAATCTATTTGTTTATAAAATTCATAGCAAGGGAAACCATCATGTAAACCTTCAATATACACAATGCCACTTGTATTCACTCGTACAGCTAAAAAATAATCTGCTGCGGGTGCCGCCGCATTTAACGGATTACTTGCACTTGCTCTCATTTCAAAGGAAAACTCATCCTCGCCCCATGCAATATTAGTACATACAATGTTTTCTGTACTTGTTTCTCCTTTTTGATACTCAATTGAGCCATCTGAATTTGTAATTTTCACAGTAACGATGCAAGCATCTATATATATGAAAACTTCTCTTTTATAAAAATCAACAATCACTTCTTGTTCTAATCTTGAACGCTTTGAATTTACAGCGTACGGTGTAAATTCACGTGCATCTCCGGCGTATTCAAAAACTCTTCCTGTTGCAGCATCCTTAATAGGTTTCAGCAACGCATACGGTGCAAATACACTCCCTCTAATTTTTACGATATTAACCATATGAAACCTCCGTTAATTCTATTTATATAAATTATTATTTGTACTATACAGGATATAGTCAATTTGATTGACTATATCCTGTATAGTACAATAGGTTTCATATGTAGTCAACTTAATTGACTATAGTTTCGGAGGTTATATACATGAATCATCAAACATTTAACGAACTAGACCTTACTTCACTTTTATCATTATCTTTCAGTACATTAATTACTGAACTGCATGACAGATTAAGTGAATTGGGATTTGAAGATATTAGGCCAGCACACGGTTTTATGTTCAAGCGTATCCTTCCTAATGGAGCAACAGGTATAGAATTAGCTGAGTATTTAGGAGTTTCTAAGCAAGCTGTAAGTAAAATGATCGATTCTCTTGAAAACAGTGGTTATGTCACGCGCAAAAAGCATCCTACTGATAAAAGAGGCAAAATCATTATTTTAACCGAACGTGGTTTAGCCGTAATGAAAGCGAAAGAAGAAATAGTAGCTGAAATAGAGCAACGATGGATTGAAAATATAGGCGCTGAACGAATGCAAATGCTGAAAGAGGATTTAACAACATTCGTTACTAATGAAAATACAGGGAAATTATCATCAAATATACGACCTGTTTGGTAAACAAAAACTCCATATAAAAACGAATCCATTTTGATTATTCTTTTTCAAAATGGATTCGTTTTCTACAATACTATATTTATTACTCTCGTTTCATCTCTATCATTAACCCTAACTATTTGCGTCTCACCATTTGGAAAAAATATGATATAATTTCCCTTTCTCACATTCCTCCAAATAACTTTTCCTTCTTCATCCGTTCTCCCTATGGAAATCCCAATTTCTTTACTGGGCTCAGGTGATGCATCTTTCATAAGTATAATTTCAAAATCTTTTACCGACTGTTTCTCTTTATTTTTAACATGAAAAGTTACGGAATCAACAACCTTACTATCATTCTCCTCATTATTTGCTATAGAACCAGAAATTATGGTTATGACCAGTACACAACATAAAATCCATATAAGCTTACTATATTTATTCAGACCATTTTTTAAGATTATTAAAAACATTGTCTGTTACCCGATTTCCGAAATTCCAAGAATTACTTCCTGCTGTATGGACAGCTATTACTGTTGCACCCGTACGAGAATAGTCATGATATACAGGTGCTCCACTTTGACATCCATAAGTGTCCATCCTATACGTTAAAATTCTAGGACTTGTGCCTTCAATTGGCCCATAATCTGTCCACATAGTATATGCTTCATTTCCTAATTTATCACATGGATACCCTGGGACTACTGCAAGTAAATCTTTTGGTGATTCTACATTAGTAGTTCTATATCCTAACCAACCCGTATAATCCCCAGGAGATCCATCTAGCTTAATAGCTCCATAATCAAATTCCGAATCTCCGTCATCAGTCCATCCACTTACTGAATAGAGTTTTTTCCAACTAAAGGGTAGATACGGTGCCTGGTTTCCATTTCGACCAGGAGTCGCAATAACATTTGTTGCCCATCCACCAAGCTTTTTATCGTAAATACAGTGTCCAGCTGTAAGCACTGTATCTTTACTAATCAATGCTCCTGTACACCCATAAACCTCTTGTCCATTAAACTGAATTACTAAATGCACCATAGTCCGATAAGGATACAAAGTTGTATCAATAACTCTAATTCGATCATCTCTTCCTATTACAGAATGTGTAAGGATATTAGATGAATATTTAAAGTTAGTGTCTCTTAATAAATATCCCCAATCCTCTCCTCGATGTTTACGACCTTCAAAAGGATCTGAAATAAGCTCTCTCCTATCTTCATCCTTAATACGCAAAGAATGTTCTTCAAACAGCACCCTGTCTCTCTCATTTGAAACTGATGTCCAAGGTACATCTTCTGCATACACCTTCTGATTCACCAAAAATACTGTACAAAAAAAGATAAAAAGAACACCAAAACTATAAAGAGCCAACCTACATCTTATAGAAATAAAGCTATCCAACATAACTTACCTCCTATACAAATGATAGCGAACAATTGAAGATCCCCTTTATAAATTCTAGTTTTTCTTTTTTTAGAAGTCAATGTAATTAATAATGATTATCATTATTAATTATATTGACTTAACAAAATCAAACAATGAGTCATATTCTTTACTCTGCGTTCAAAAATATGTCTCATTAAAGGTTCCCTTTATTACATAAACCCGTAACCTTCTTCACAATCAGCTCCGCAGTATTCTCCTCTGGTGGCATCAACAAGTTTGTAACCGTTCCATACACAATAGGGTTTAATTCCACTTCATACCCACCATATGCAAACTCTTCCTTTGTCGGTAAATAACCAATATATCCATTCGTATATCCACAAAAGAAAGCTAGTTCATTTTCAAGACTCTCTTTCACTTCTAACGCAGTCTCTGAAAAAGGTTCCATCGGTATACCAAAGAACATACCATCATTAACTTGAAACAGTTGAACTTCTAAATCAATACGTAACTCCCGAATACCTTGCTTATATTTCTCTAAAACGATAGTAAGCCATTCATCCGTATTCACACCCCACTGCTTCTCTGCCAATTGAGCCATGCTTCGTATCTCATTCATTTCAGGAATATCTTTCAACTTCATTTGCATCATACTCGAAACTGTTCTTACATTTACAATTGGGCTGTATGTAACTGTTGGCAACATCGTTAATACATGTCCACTAAGCGTGTAAGCCATTTGCTTTAATGCTTCCCTTGAACCGCGATACTTCGCATTTACATTACCAGCAGCCCCTTGCACAATAATAACAGGACAGTTTACGATTTTTTCAAGAACCTCTCTCGTCATTCCAGGATAATCCGCTGATAACACATCACTATCACCTTTTAACACATTCGGATGAGCCGTACAAAATACTACAATCCCAGATAGCTCCTTCGTTTCAGCATTTCTTATGGCTAACATACCAATTCGTTTATCTACAACACCCTCTATATTTGTTCCCATCTTTGCTCTTCCATCAGATGTTCTCTCTCTTCGGTTTATCCCAATATCACCTGTCGTAACACCCCAGCCAACTTCACATAACTCCAAATTATTATTTGCAGTAACAGCACCGTGCACTACATTATTTACTAAACTCTTTTTATACGACTTTACTAAAGGTTGCTCACCAACCGTTTCCGGACCAGAGTGTGTATGTGTATAAACAACTGTTATTCGCTCAAATGGCACATGAAGCCTACTAGCTACTTGCTCACGAATCATATTCGTATCTTCTACTAACATTCCAATGTTATCAATACTTATAAACACAGTTTTCATTTCATCTTTTTCAAATACAAAAACCGTCCCATAAATACGTTCTTCAATATTATTTATTCCTGTCTCTCTATGGTATCCGACAAAATCAATACCTATAGGCGGCGTAATATCCACCTTACATACCCCTATTTTGCTCATTTGAATCGCTCCATTTCTATATATAACTCCCTTTTTTCAAGAATAGCATATTTAAACTTGTTTCAAATAAAAAAGAACGAACATAGCATTCTATGTCCGTTCTTTCCATCACACATACTTCCGATGCACCATCTTCCCATCATAAGAAAACACAACGCCCTTACTCTCCACAATCGACTCCATATGCACCGTTCTTCCCCATAATTGATGAAGGTATGGCAATACTTTTTCTAAGTATTTTAAATCGAGCTCGATCCCTTCGTAACTATGTTTAATGTACAATTCTCCGTTCTTTAAGTAGTCCCCGTCTTCTACTACTAAGTATGGGAAGCCGCCATTTGTTCGCATATTTACGAGCTGATCACGCACATGTTCCCACTCTTTATCTATTACTTTATATTCTTTTCCTTGGCGCTGGAATAAGTACATATCTTCTCTCATTACGAGATCTTTATTTAAATAGTTTCTTAAGAACGATACATCCCATTCGATTTCGCGTACTTCAAAGATTTTGTCACGACCAGATCCTGGTTTAACGCCTCTTCGTTTCATTTCTTCTGTCGGATTGTTGTAGCGCTCTTCAATATCTTCGAACATTTTAATACCGAGGTAGTATGGGTTAATACTTGTTTTTGATGGCTGAACTACACCTGCATTAAGCTTTGCGAATTCAATCGCTTCAGAAGATGTTAAGTCCATTTCACGGAGTATGCGTTGATGCCAGTACGAAGCCCAACCTTCGTTCATGATCTTCGTTTCAAGCTGCGGCCAGAAATATAACATTTCCTCGCGCATCATCGTTAATATATCGCGCTGCCACTCTTCTAGCTCACGGCTATATTCTTCAATAAAGAGAAGTAAATCTTTTTCTGGCTGCGGTGGGATTTTCTTCTTTTTATGCATATTAGGTCGTTCCCTCTTTTTGTTTCGATCATCTAAATTCCATAAATCATCGTACTGTGATATCTTTTTCTTTTCTACATCCTCTTCTAAATCTCCAATACTCCAAGCAAGTTTCGGACGCATAAGCGATGGATCAATATGTTCTTGAATGGCAAGCACTGCATCCAAGAACGTTTCTACCTCTTCTCTTCCATACTTATGTTCATACGCCTTCACACGATCTGCTGTCGCTGCCATACTCTCCACCATATCGCGTTTCGTATTAGAGAAACGAATATTATTTTTGAAGAAATCACAGTGCGCTAAAACGTGCGCCACGATTAATTTATTTTGAATTAAAGAATTCGTATCTAATAAAAAGGCGTAACATGGATTAGAGTTAATAACGAGTTCATAAATTTTACTAAGTCCTAAATCGTATTGTAATTTCATTCTGAAAAATTGCTTTCCAAAACTCCAATGCGAAAACCTCGTCGGCATCCCATATGCACCAAATGTATAAATAATTTCCGCTGGACATACTTCATAACGCATTGGATAAAAATCAAGCCCAAATCCAGTCGCAATTTCCGTAATTTCCGCAATCGCATATTGCAGCGCTTTATCTTCACTTGCTCTCATTATTTTCCCTCCTTACACTTTCCCTTAAGAAAGTGTATGATGAGGAACAAGCTTTCATGAGGATTGATTGCATAATAAAAAGACATCCTCATAAAAACGAGAATGTCTCATCTATTAACCTTCAATAATCTCCATCTTCTCCGTAATCGATGTACGAGCTTTTCCTTCTGGTGCTTTATCGAAATAGCCAAGGTGAAGAATTCCAACGATGCGTTGACCTCTTGTTAAACCAAGTCCTTCTATAAATAATGGATTGTAGTTTAATCCGCCTGATTTCCAAACGCAACCTAAGCCACGTTCCCAAGCAAGTAGTTGGAAGTTTTGCATAAATGCACATGTTGCAGCGTAATCTTCGTCGCGTTGAATTTGACGTGGATCTTCATTAATATAAACAACAATTTGTGCAGGCGTGCTTAAGAAACGATCTGATAAAATTTTACCGCGTTTCGCTCTTTCTTCTTCTGTGAAAGAGTTTAATACTGCGTCTACTAATTTTTTGCGACCTTCTCCAATGTATAATTTACAATTCCATGGTTCACGGTGTTTATGATTTGGTGCCCACGTTGCGTCGTTTAATAGTTCAATTAATAACTCTTTATCTACAACTTTATCTGTGAATGTACGTACAGAGCGTCTTTCTTTAATCACATTTGCGATGGAAGTATATGTAGTCATATTTTTCTCTCCCTTATTTTCATCTATATGTATACGTTTGTTATTGATATTGATTTTCAATTTCGATTATACCTTAGTTTTTTACTATTAATCAATGTTTTATGTTGGAAAACTTCCAAAAACGTCATTTTATACTGTGAATAAAAAAACTTAACTTATTCACAAGTATTTCACATTTTATGGAAATGATATGTGTACAGTTTTCCACATTATCCATCTAGGAGGAGTTTATATGTACAAAAAGATCGCAGTAAGTATGACCATGGCAACATTATTATTCGGGGCAACCGTCTTCCCTACTTTCGCTGCCACGCCAAAAGAAGTAACATTGCACCACCATAAGCCTATTTCAGAAGAAGAAATGCAGTCGCTCGAAAAGCTCGGCTATAACAAACATGAAATTTGGAAAGCTGCTCATATTGCAAAAATGAGTAAAAAAGAAATAAAAGACGTTTTAGCTTACTATAAACAAAATAAATCTTGGGAGAAAACAGCCCAGCATTTCGGTGTAGATCCAAGTAAGTTGAAAAAGCATCATATGAATAAAGAGACAAAAAAAGCACTGCTGCAAGAATTAGCAAATATGCAAAAAGCTACACCAGACGGACTCAAACAAAAAATGAAAGAATATAATATCGGATTACGTCAACTCACAGTATTAACAATCATCTCTCAAAAAAGTAATACCCCTCTCGATGATGTACTAAAAATGAAAAGAGATGGAATGGACATTAAGCAAATTGCAGAAAAACTAAACGTGAAAAAAGAAGATATACGAGCAGAAATGATTAAATTAGTGAAGTCTATTAAAGAAAAGAACACAAATTAACATGCCAAAAAGGAAGAGATATTTAATACTCTTCCTTTTCTTTATGAACTTTCAATTTTCAAGTATAAATTCCCGTCTTTCCCAAAAACTAACATAAGTAAATGATATATGTCAGGGGTGAGAAAATGTTCGGTTTATCATCTAAGAAATCCAAAAAGACTAATACAAAAACAATTTGTTCTATTCCAGAATTTATAAAAACCATGAAAGAATCTAGCGATTTTTCCTCTTATAATGTCATAGAGGATGGGGCATTATGTTTGTTTTATTATAAATCCACAGTAGAATCACTTATTATTAATCGATTCATTTTAACACCTATCAAAAAAGAATTAGATCGCATTCAAAATATAAATGACATAGCAAATATCGTCACACTTGAGGAGATTATCATCAATCCTTCTATTGATGATATACGTGAAAAACTATTAGGTGGCCATGTACTCTTGCAGCTAAAAGTTGATTCCCAAACAGCCGAATATGCACTGATTCGTGCTGAAAGTTTAGCTTTAGGTACACGATTATATAACGACACAGAAAATGAATATAGTGTCATCGGTCCCAAAATTGGATTCGTTGAGAATATTGATACGAATATACATTTACTTCGGCGAAGCATTGTAACAGAGCAATTGGTTTTCAAAGAAGTTATAGTTGGCTCTATATCAAAAACAAAGGTGATAGTTGCTTACATCGAAGGCATTACAAATGAACAACACATCAATACTGCAATGCAGCGCTTACAAGATGTTGACTTTGATGTTCCTTTTGATGCAACTATGATTGAACAGTTTATTAGCGATAATAGTAACTCACCCTTCCCTGTTTTACTACCTACAGAGCGGTTAGACCGCTCTGTGTACGCATTACTGAATGGAGGCGTTGTTATTTTAACAGACGGTTCACCTTACGCATTAGCTGGACCAGCGACGTTACTTGATTTCTTCGTCTCGCCAGAAGATTATTATTTACCATGGATAGCAGGCTCATTTCTTCGAATGGTTCGCTTTTTCGGAGCAGCATTCTCGCTATTTTCATCAGCTATTTATACAGCTGTATTAACGTATCATTATCAAATGATTCCTGTGGATTTACTAGGTCCGATTATTTTTTCAAGAGCTAATGTACCCTTTCCGCCCATTTTAGAAGCACTTTTTTTAGAAATCACAATCGAATTGCTCCGTGAAGCTGGAGCACGATTACCTACAAAAGTTGGACAAACAATCGGCATCGTTGGCGGTATTGTAATTGGCCAAGCATCTGTTCAAGCTGCTTTAACGAGTAACATTTTATTAATTGCAGTTGCTTTATCAGCACTCGCTTCTTTTACAACACCAACTGTAAAAATGTCTTCTACTATCCGGATACTACGATTTCCACTTATTCTTTTAGCTGGTGCATTTGGGGGCTTAGGTCTTATTGTAGGATTCGTACTCATATTAGCTCATTTAATTCGCTTAAAATCACTTGGATCACCTTATTTATTACCTCTATATCCATTTCGCGGTTTAGGGACAGCAGAAGGACTCTTTCGTCTTCCATTTAGTCAAACTGCAGGACGTGCATCTTTTCTAAGACCAAAAAAGAAATGGCGCTATGACCCAAACAAAGCGAAAGAAAAACATGACGGTGAAGAGAAATGAAAAATATTTTATTATGCTTTTCCATTATCATTTTAATTTTTCAATCTGGTTGTACAGAAACAAATATAGTTGATACACAGCGAATGATTCACGTAGGTGGATTCGATATAATGAAAGATAAAAAATTTCGCGGAACAATTTTATATCCCGATTACACAAAAGGAGTACAATCGAAACCAGAAACTCAATCAACTCATGCAGGTACAATTGAAACAATCTCTTCCCTTCTAAACGCCAAATCTCCACATACGATCGCTGTAGGTCAAATGCGTGTTGTCCTATTTGGACAAGCATTTGGTGAACATGGACTTGGAGATGTTATTAACAACTTACAACGTGATCCTAACATTGGCCGTGATGTGCAGCTAGCACTTGTAGATGGTTCAGCAGAAGAATTACTGAAACATGTCAGAATAAATGGATCACTTTATTTATCTGATTTATTGGAGCAAAATATAAAAAACGAGACAATCCCGCGGACAGCTTTAAATATTTTTTTATATAACTTCTATTCATCTGGATGCGATCCATTTCTTCCTTACATTCAAGTATCAGAAGACAAATCTGCTTCCATTAAAGGACTAGCTTTTTTAAAAAAGGATAAAGTGGCTATGTATACAGATAAAGCAGGATCTTTTTTATTTAAATTGCTCATTAATCCAACGAAAAATGGCCGTTACGAAGTCCCAATACGTCAAGGTAAACATAAAGGCTTAATCACAACCCAAAACTTATCTGGAAATAGTGTTTGTTCCCTTTCCGACCCCGGTGACATTCCGAAAGTTCACATTCGCCTGAAATTAAATGGACTTATAAAAAATGCCCCTGACTGGCTTGATTTATCAAAGAGTAAAAATGTAACTTACGTAAAAAAACATGTAGAAAAAACGCTTGAGAAGGATTTAAACGAATTAATAAAACAATTCCAAGAAAAAGAAATTGATCCAATCGGTATACGTGAAGAAATTCGTAGTCACTCAAGAAAATGGAGCATGAAACAAATTCAAGATATGTATCCTAACGTAGACGTTGCTGTCAATGTAAAGATTAATGTCGTACAATCTGGTATCGGAGAATAGTGAGGTGCTATCATGGCTGAACAAGATAAAACACATACTGTTTCCCCTTATTTCACATTTCTTCTATTACACTCCCTTCAAATTGGGGTAGGTGTGTTAGGATACCAAAGGATTATTGCGCAATATGCTGGGTATGATTCTTGGATTTCCCTTATCGTTGCGGGCATTGCAACTCATATCGTACTATTTTGCATGCTTAAAATGTTAGAAAAAGATAATGATTTAATGAATATTCATACGACATGTTTCGGAAAGTGGATTGGAAAAATTTTTTCCGTATGCTTTGCCGCATATCTTTTATTATTTTGCCTTACTGTTCTTCGTACATATATTGAAGTGATTCAAGTTTGGGTCTTTCCTACAATTAAACCGTGGAAATTAACCTTACTATTTTTACTTGTAGCTTATTACATAATTAGGGGTGGCTTTCGTTCTGTAACAGGAATGTGTTTTTGGGGCGTCATAATACCGATTTTCGTCCTGCTTTTCTTAGTTTTCCCAATGAAATATGCACATGTTCGTAACATTTTTCCAATTCTTACTCATTCACCTTTAGACATTTTAACTGCAGCGAAAGCATCTGCATTAGAATTTCTTGGATTTGAAGCAATCCTTGTCTTTTATCCATTTATTAGAAAAGGAAAATCGTTAAATAAATGGGCACATGGCGGTATTGCTTTTACAACAATTCTATACGTAATACTAGCCATCGTTTCCCTTATGTACTATAGTCAAGGGCAACTACACCATACCATTTGGCCAACATTAACGATGCTAAAAATCATTAAAGTTCCTTTCATCCAAAGGTTTGAGTACATTATTATTTTCTTATGGTATCTTATTATTTTACCTAATCTTTGTTTAACCATTTGGTCTTCTTGTTGTATTAGTAAAAAATCGTTTCACATACCATTTAAAATCACACTACCATTATTTATCGCAGTCATATTTATTTCATCCTTATTTTTCACAAACCGCGAAAGTATCAATGCATTAAATACGGTACTATCTCAAGCTGGTTTATATATTGTATACGCCTATATCCCAATTTTATTTCTATTCCATTCAGTACGATGGCGTTTCAAAAATCCGTCGAAAAAATCTTCAACCGATACACCATAATCTCTGATACAATTTGAGTAATACATTTGTAAAGGGGACAAGCGTATGAAGAAATATGTATTTTCTTTACTTGCAGTACTAAGTTTAATTCTTGCTGGTTGCGGAGCTACTAGTACAAATGAAAAAAAATCATCTGAATCAAAAGAAGAGCATGACCACGCATCGCATACTCAGCAAGCTGACATTCAAGAAAAAACAAAAGGAGTCGACACACTTCCTACCTTCCTAGACAAGCTTGATCCACAAATGAAAGATATATACACTGTCGCTGGACAAAATGCAGAGCTATTAGATTGGATTCCATGTTACTGCGGTTGTGGTGAGAGTGTAGGACATAAAAATAATAAAAACTGCTTTATTCGTGAAATGAAAAAGAATGGTGAAGTTGTTTGGGATTCCCACGCAACGACCTGTGTCAATTGCCTAGAAATCGCAGTTGAATCTGCTTCCATGAAACAAAAAGGAAAATCAACGCTCGAAATTCGCAACTATATTGACAATAAGTATAAAGAAGGATACGGAAAACCAACACCTACGCCAATGCCAAAAGCTTAAAAACGAGGATACACCTCGTTTTTTCGTTTCATTCACTTTTTTTCTTAACAAATTCTTTCAAGTGTATTTCTCCTTACTTGTCACACACTATATATAACTCCTCAGTAAGGAGGGTACACAGTGCAAACATATAACGACTATGACAAAGCTCTCTATTACACGTATAGCTGTAATTGGGATAAATTACTCGTTCTTATGGTTCAAACGAACGATCAACTATTTTCTAAGCGTATTGAACATTTTTTACACGCTTATCAATACAGTAAAGAAATGCCAGAAGTTGATAAACAATTGCAGCTCCTATTTCAATATATTGACCATGCATCCCAAAAGTCACATATAGAAGAAGTAGAGCAAATTCAAATGTAAAATATAGCGCTATTCTCTTCAGGAGAATGGCGCTTTTTTAAATATCGATATCAATAAAAGTTTTTCCTTATAAAACTTTTATTGATAAACATATTTTTTCTTTCTTTTCTGTGCCACTTCATACTATAATTTAGTATGTAACTATTATAAGAGAGGTATAAAATATGGGACGAGAAAAAAAGCAAGAATATGCTTTACTTACCGCATGGGGAGCTTCTTTTATCGCTACACTAGGAAGTCTTTATTTTTCCGAAATCATGAAATTTGAGCCTTGTGTACTTTGTTGGTATCAACGTATTATTATGTATCCATTCGTTTTATGGCTTGGTATCGCTGTAGCAAAGAAAGATTATCGCATCGCAAGTTATTCTTTACCAATTGCAAGTATTGGTGCTTGTATTTCTTTATATCACTATGCAATTCAAAAAGTCGCTGCATTTTCAGCAGCTGGAGCAGCTTGCGGCCGTGTACCTTGCACCGGAGAATTCATAAACTGGTTTGGTTTTATGACAATCCCGTTTTTAGCACTTATCGGCTTTATTACAATCGCTGTTTGTAGTTTTATTGTAATAAAAAACAAATAAGGAGATGAACAAATGAAAAAAATGCTTATATTTGGTGGTATTATTATCGCCTTGTTTGTAGCAATTTTCGCTGTCACACAGATGGAAGAAAAAAACGCTACTAGCCAAAAAATTGATAATCCTACTGATAGTAAGACCAATGGCCCTGACTACTACACAAATAAAATCTCTCTTTCAGATCTTCAAAAGAATTTAAAAGAGAAAAAAGAAGAAACAGTATACTTTTATCAAACATCTTGCGTTCATTGTCAAAAGCTATCTCCTGTCGTAGTACCAATGGCTAAAGATTTGAACGTCGATATGAAAGTTATGGATATTGAAAAACTAGATGTTCCTTGGGATGAATATAAAATTAAAGGAACTCCAACAATCATTCACTTTAAAGATGGCAAAGAAGTAAGCCGTATTAGTGGTGAACAGCCGGAAGACAAATTAAAAGAATGGCTTGAGCAAACGAAGAAATAACGAGAAAAGGAAACTCCTTCTACACATGAAATGGGCGTAAAGTCCCAAACTAATGTATAAGGAGGGGGTTTTATGCCAGAAGTGAAATGCTCTGTTTCCAATTGCTCATTTTGGGGACAAGGTAACTTTTGTCAAGCTAGTGCAATCATTGTTCAACCAGATGCACAAGAAACTGGTTCAGATACAAATGATTCATATACAAGCGCGGTTTTAACAAACGAGACGCTAGAAAGTTCTGTAACAACGAGTGTAGAGACTTGTTGTCATACATTTAAGCCAAAATATTAAGCAAAAAAAGCATACGAGTACTCGTATGCTTTTTTACATTCCTCTCCAAAAATCATGCATGATAAAAAAGTACAAAATAACGAGAACAACTGTCCCACATAAGGTAATGCGCCGATATATACTCTTCTCCCCTTCTCTTGCTTTCACAAATGCCCAAATAAATCCGAAGAACAATATTAAATCAACATATGGAACATAAAAAGAAAAAACGAGAAACGCATACAAATACACGATAAATAAACAGGTCGTTACTAAGAAAATTTTAAAAGCAAATTCACTTTTCATAATGTAACCGTCCCCCTATCTGTACTGTATTATATTCAGCAAAATACAATAGTTGCAGTTAAACTCGAAGTAGAAATAAGCTACCGTCTATAATACGGTAGCCTATAACGGAACATTATATTTCCGTTTATATATATTACTTAAAACCGAAGAAGGAATTTGCTCATAACGAATTTTTTCTCCTGTTTCATCCACAATATACAAATTGTTTCCTATATAATATATTCCATCTTTTCGTTTTGAATACACTGGATATCTTTCGTTTGGCAATACCGTTTTCACTTTTGTTAACTGCCCATTTGGTTCTTGCCAATATATATCGGCACGGTCTACTAACGTAAGCATGCCAATTTGCTCTTCTTCTACTTTACGACCATTCCAGCTCACAACGCGGTAACCAAGCTTATTCGCTTCATATTCGGGGCTCGTCTGAAAGCGAGAAATGATCACTTTTGTTTGCAATTGGACTCGGTCATATAACCATTGTATATCCCTGTCATGCATGCGAATACAGCCATTCGATTCTCGGCTTCCAATCGTCCATTCCCGATTTGTTCCATGAATCGCGTACTCCTTTTTATCCAAACCTAACCAACGCGTACCGAGAGGATTATTCGGTGCACCCCCAGCTATTTTTTTTCGATGATATTCTTTATTTTTAAATTTAGTTATAATACAAAAACTACCTTCAGGCGTAGGTGTACGGTCTCTTCCAGTTGTTACGGAGAATGTCTTTGTATAATTTCCATTTTCAAAAAAAGATAATTGGTTTGTCGTAAGATTCACTAATATTAGATGATCTGTATCAGCAAAAGCACTAACCGGTAGGATGAAAAATAATAGTATGACGAAACATAATTTTTTCATCTATATCCCTCCCCTAGCGCTCAATATAATAAGTGGAATTAGCTTTACTTTGCTCTTATAAATGAAAACTATCCATTTACAATAACGCCCCCATTTACATGTATCATTTGTCCGGTAACATAGGATGAATCGCCAGACGCTAAGTATACGTATGCTGGCGCTAATTCATATGGTTGACCAGGTCTTTGCATCGGGACATTGCTTCCAAACTGAGAGACTTTCTTCTCATCAAAGCTTGACGGAATAAGTGGTGTCCAAATTGGTCCCGGTGCAACACCATTTACACGAATTCCTCTTTGCACTAACGACTGAGAAAGTGATCTTGTAAAAGCTACGATTGCTCCTTTCGTTGCCGAGTAATCAATTAATGTTTCATTTCCTTCATATGCAACGATAGACGCCGTGTTTATAATGACATCGCCTCGCTTTAAATGAGAAAGTGCTGCTTTCGTAACGTGAAAATAAGAAAAAATATTAATACGAAAAGTCTTTTCTAGCTGTTCTGCTGTAATATACTCTAATCCTTGCTGCGGATATTGCTGCGCGACATTATTTACTAAGACATTCAAACTACCTAGCTGCCGAACGGTCTCTTCTACAATATCTTTGCAATGCTGTTCATTACTTAAATCACCCGGCAACAACACACACTTTACCCCTTCTTGTTCTACATGTTGTTTCGTCTCATTTGCATCTCCATCTTCATCTAAATAAGCAATCGCGATATTTGCTCCCTCTTTTGCAAAAGCGATGGAAACAGCTCTTCCAATCCCACTGTCTCCTCCTGTAATTAATATATTTTTTCCTTTTAACTTTTCACTTCCTTTATAATTTGGATCTTCAAACTGCGGAAGTGGATTCATTAATGATTCAATACCAGGCTGTTTATTTTGATGTTGCGCAGGCATTGTTACAAAGTTTTTTTGCTGTGGCATAGCTTCTTTCAACTCCTTTTCCTTATAATGCGCACAATAAAAACTGAAATTCGCACATCGGTTTACGATTAATATTCGAATTTAAGACACAAAATATGAATTGTTATAAACTTTTTATGCAAAACTATTGCAAAATAGTTAAAAAACGAATATTATATATAACTGTTGTGAAAATTATTCGTAAACAGAAAGGATGTTTATATGTTTAACCTTTCAAAACATAAAACTTCTATTAAAACTGAAATTATGGCAGGTATTATTACCTTCTTAACAATGGCATATATCATTGTGGTAAACCCTGTTATCCTTGGGGATGCAGGTGTTCCATTTGAACAAGCATTTACAGCAACAATTATCGCTGCTGTTGTCGGAACATTATTTATGGCAATCTTTACAAACTTACCAATCGCAATCGCACCAGGTATGGGATTAAATGCTTACTTCTCTTACTCTGTTGTAAAAGCTCATGAAGGCATGACTTTCGCAATTGCATTCTCTGCTGTATTCGTAGCAGGTATGATTTTAATTTTGTTATCATTCACATCTTTCCGTACAAAATTAATGGAAGCAATTCCTGAAAACTTAAAACATGCAATTACTGCTGGTATCGGTCTTTTCATCGCCTTTATCGGTTTACGTTTAACAGGTATCGTTACAAAAAACGAAGCAAACTTAGTTGGACTTGGTGATCTTCACTCTGCTCCAGTACTACTAGCATTAGCTGGACTTGGAATTACAATTGTCCTTATGTCTTTAAATGTAAATGGTGCACTATTTATCGGAATGCTATTAACTGGTATTATCGCTTTCTTCACAGGACAATTAACATTCTCAAACGGTGTTACATCAATGCCTGGATTACCAGAAGGAATTATCGTTTCAAATCCAATAACTGCTGTATCTGATGTAATTAACTACGGATTGTATGGCGTTGTATTTTCATTCTTCCTTGTTACATTATTCGATACAACAGGTACATTACTTGGCGTAGCTCAACAAGGTGGATTTATGAAAGATGGAAAGCTTCCAAAAGCTGGACGAGCTCTTCTATCTGACTCATTCTCAGCAACAATCGGTTCTATGTTCGGAACAACACCATCAACAGCTTACATTGAATCATCTGCTGGTGTTGCAGCTGGTGGTCGTACTGGTTTAACAACTGTTACAGTAGCTGTTTTATTCGCACTAGCAGCATTCTTCGGACCATTAGTAAGTGCTGTTTCTGGTGTATCAGCTATTACTGCACCATCATTAATTATCGTTGGTAGTCTTATGATGGGATCAGTTCGCCACATTGATTGGGATGCATTTGATGAAGCATTCCCAGCATTCTTAGTAATATTAAGCATGCCACTTACATCAAGTATCGCAACAGGTATCGCACTTGGATTTATTTCATACCCACTTATGAAAGTCGCAAAAGGTAAATTCCGTTCTGTTCACCCACTTGTGTATGTATTCGGAATCTTGTTCGCTTATCAATTAGTTTTCTTACCACATTAAAATCCCTCATAAAGAGGGATTTTTTCATAAATAAAAAAGTAGAGCATCGAATTCGATGCTCTACTTTCCTTTTGCAACAATCATACGAAAGTCTTCTCCACAGCCTAATTATTATTGTTGCAAGAACGCCTGTAAATCTACAAATTGTCTCTTTGCATCTTCATAGCCTTGCTCATATAAACTTTGTAATTTTGCTGTATCTTTTTCCATACGATCTACTTGAAGCGGCACTTCTGGGCGAATAACAAATAAATTCCCGGCTTGCTCTTCTTTTTCAATGTAGTGAAGTGTTTCATTATATACTTCATAACGATTCAACATCGTGTTCACAAGGTTCGGATATTTTTTATATGCTTTCGCTGCCACCCATCCAAACTTTGACTTTTTCTTCGCGTAACCATGATTTCTCGTTAAAATAACGACTGATTTTTCAAACCCATCTTCCTGTGCTTTACGAACTGGAATTGGATCAGAAATCCCGCCATCTAATAACTGCTTACCACGGTAATTTACTACCGGTGCAATGAAAGGTAATGAACTAGATGCTTGTAATAAATTTAGTGCATCATCATTCGTTCCTTCTTTTTCAAAATAAACAGACTGTCCTGTTTCACAATCTGTTGTTCCCACAAGGAAACGCTCTGGGCTATTAAAGTATGTTTCAAAATCAAACGGTACATGCTTTTCTGGAATTTCATGAAAAATGAAATCCATATCAAATAGCTGACGTTTTTTCCATAAGTTTTTATATGACAAATATTGTGGGTGTGATGCATAATCAATATTGACCGTTTTATTTCTATTTCTTTGTCTGGAAAGATACGACGCTGCATGACAAGCACCAGCTGATACACCAATTACATATGGAAAATATAAATCTTGTTCCATAAAGTATTCTAATATCCCGCCCGTATATACACCACGCATACCGCCGCCTTCTAATACTAACCCCGTATTTTCAAGCATGTTATTCTCTCCTCTTTATATATTGACTCTTTAATTATTCACCATGTTAAGTATCTTTTTCTATTATATATGAGTTTTTTTAGAAATTATATTCAAAAGTCTTGAAATAAAGGAGTTTTTTCTTCCAATTATATTTCCAAATGACCGGAGACATCCTTTATAAACCTTTGAATAAGATCTTGTTCTTCTTTCGTATATCCATCTAAAAGTAATAGCCACTTTTCTTCAGCTTGTTTATGCAATTTATCATGAGCTTTATATATTTCATTTCCGCTTTCCGTTAAGCGGAAGAAAATTTCTTTTTGATTATCTAACATTTGCATCTTCTCAACGAATTGCTTTTGAAACAACTTTGTACAAATTTTAGAGATTGCACCCTTCGTCATTCCCATTTCTGTCGTAATAGCAGTTACATTCATCAGAGCATTTTTTCCGATACACTCGATAACATGTAATTCAGATAAAGACATACCACTTATACCTGTCTCACGAAGAAATTTTTCATTTTGTCCTTTCAAATGTTCTTCTTTTTTATGCAAAAGTGTACGAATGTCCGAAAGTATTTCCATTTGTTTCGTTGCATGATCCAATCCGTTCGCCCCCCCTAAGTTTCTAAAGAAACAATTTAACTATATACCATTTTAAAATCATTTTTTCATATTTACAAGGGAGAAAAACATGTTAAAATAAATTTAGTTTCCTAGGAAACTAAATAACAAGGAGGTTAATATGATGAAAAAATCCAAACTCAATTTCATTTTATATGTTGTCTGTATGAGTGCCTTACTCGGTTCCTTCGCTCAAAATATTTACACACCTATCTTGCCTATGATTCAAGCTTCTTTTCACACTTCTCTTTATCTTGTAAATGTAACAGTTTCACTTTTCACATTCGTTCTTGCAATTATGCAGCTCATATATGGACCTTTAATCGATACAAAAGGGAGAAAATATGTCCTTATCCCTAGTTTAATCATTAGTACAATTGGTTCAATCGGATGTGCTTTTTCGGCGAACGTTTATTTATTTCTATTTTTTAGGGCTGTTCAAGCTATAGGAATAGCAGCTATCCCTGTAGTTGCAGCAACGATTATCGGTGATTTATTTGAAGGAAAAGAGCGCGGAGAAGCGATGAGCCTATATCAAATGTTACTTGCTCTCGCACCTGCAATTGGCCCTCTTATAGGTGGTTATCTCGGCAGTATAAATGGCCATTTATCCGTATTTTTGTTTCTATCTACACTTGGCATTCTCTTATTAATTATAAACATTTCACTACTTCCAGAAACAAAACCAACTGTAATTAAGCAACCGCAAGCAAAAAAGAAGTACTCGTTTATCTTAAAAAATAAAACTGGATTTTCTATTACTCTTATTGGCTTCATTCAATTTTGTATTTACTTTTGCTTCCTCGTTTTTTTACCAAGCATTTTAACAAATTCATTTCACTTAACTGCAAGTAAAATTGGTCTTATATTTGTACCGATGTCCCTTTCTATTATGTTAGGAAGTTATTGCTACAAGCTTTTGCAAAAACGCCTCACAACAAAGCAAGCTTTATTCATCACTAGTTTCTTCAATATTATATGTGTCACTTTATTCTCTTTCACATATAGCATCAATATCTCATTCATCATTATCGTTACATCTTTATACGGTTTTAGTATGGGACTTTCTATGCCAACTCACACTACTTTATTAACGGAAGAATTCGTACAAGAACGCGCAACTGCTATCGGTATGTACAACTTCATCCGCTATCTCGGTATGGGCACAGGGCCAGTTGTAGGTGGATTTCTTGTATTTAATCAAAATTACTTTTGGATTTTCTTCCTAGGTGCAATTACATTTCTATTTATCATTTTATGCGCAATGAAAATGCTACGTTTTCAGGCTGTACAAAAAGCAAAATAGAGACCTATAGATGGTCTCTATTCTAAACTCTTTGATCCGCAACGATATGAATATCAATGTACCTCGTTTCTCTCATAATTTCATTTACAATTGAACCTTTTCGAATTTCTTCCCATCTTGTTCTTGCTGATTGTCCGAGTAAAATTTGCGTTACTTGTAGTCTTTTCGCGACTTCAATAATAACATCCGCTGGCTTTCTTCCTTTTGCCTCTTCTAAAACAAAACTCGCATCGAATTGATTCGTTAGCAACTTCCACTCTTCAATCGTTTGCCTTTTCCCTGCTGAAAGGGACTCTATATTTTCCCTTTCAACATTTAATACATACAATTCAGCATTTAACCGATCCGCCATACGCCAACCTCTTCGTATTAACTTCTCTGCTGTTGAACTGTATTGTACACAAACGAGAATTTTTTCTTTCACACCAATCGGTTCTATAACGGTTTGGCTAATTTTCTCGTCCATATCATCGGCAACTTCCCGAAGTGATAATTCTCTTAGTGCCCCTAAATTATTAAGCGTGAAGAAATTTTGTAAGCTTTGCTCTATTTTTTCTTCCTTATATATCTTCCCGTCTATTAATCTCTTCCTTAATACTTCCGGGGTTGCATCAACGAGCTGAATTTCATTTGCTTTTTGTAAAATAAAATCTGGAATACGTTCTCGCACTTTAACATTCGTAATTTGAGCTACAATGTCATGTACGCTTTCTAAATGTTGAATATTAAACGCTGATAATACGGATATACCAGCGTCTAGCAATTCCTGTACATCCATATAACGTTTCTTATTTTTAGATCCAGGAATATTACTATGCGCAAGTTCATCCACAACAACTACTTGTGGTGCACGTTTTATAATTCCTTCTACATCGAGTTCATAAAATACTTTCCCTTTATAATCTATTTCTTTTAAAGGAACTTTTTCTAAATCAGCAATTGCTTCTTCTGTCTCTTTTCTTCCATGCGTTTCAATTAAACCAATTACAATATCCATACCGTCTTTTTTCATCTCTCTGGCATCAAAGAGCATTTTATAACTTTTTCCTACTCCTGGAGCCGCTCCTACATATAACTTTAACTTCCCACGATTTTGCTGACGAATATATTCTAAATACTCTTCTGGTGTTCGCCTTTGAAAAGTTGGTTTATAGTCATCCGCATACAAAATACTCACAACCTTTCTTTTGAAACAACACTACCTCAATCCGTTAGATTGAGGTAGCACTGTTACTATTTCAGTAATTTCTGTAATTCTAAATTTAACTTTAAAACGTTCACGCGGTTCTCTCCAAATAAGCCAAGTGCCGCACCTTCCGTTTGATCTTTAATCAACTGATTTAACGTTTCTTTCGGAATATTCGTTATTTTCGAGATACGGTCCACCTGTACCGAAGCTGCCTGTGGGCTAATGTCAGGATCAAGCCCTGAACCTGAATTCGTCACTAAATCGATCGGTACTTCTGTCACTGGAACGCTCGGATTTTGTTTCTTCCACTCTTCCATACTTTTTTCTACTCGTTTCTCTAAATCTGGATTAGACGGTGCATAGTTATTTGAACCAGATGCTTCTGCCTTATATTCAATACTTGAAACACGCCCATGAAAATAACGTGGGTCTGTGAAATTTTGACCGATTAATGTAGAACCAATCACTTCGTTTTTATCATTATATATTAGACTTCCATCCGCATTATCCTTCATTACCGCTTGTGCAATACCAGTTACAATAAGCGGGTATACAAGGCCGCACAACACTAAAAATGTAAAAGTAATACGGATGATTGGTGATAGTATACTTTGTTTCTTCTCCATCTTTTTCCCCTCTTCCTTATATGAACAAACCGACAATTATATCAATTACTTTAATTCCAATGAACGGTACAATAACCCCGCCAAGTCCATAAATAAGTAGGTTTCGGCTAAGTAGTGCATTCGAACTCATCGGTTTATATGCGATACCTTTCATCGCTAATGGAATAAGTAACGGAATAATAACTGCATTAAATATTAATGCTGATAAAATCGCTGACAGCGGTGATGTTAGTTTCATAATGTTTAATGCTTCCATTTGCGGAATCGCAAGTGTAAACATTGCTGGAATAATTGCAAAATATTTTGCGATATCATTCGCAATACTAAACGTCGTTAACGCACCACGCGTCATTAACAATTGCTTACCAATCCCTACAACCTCAATAATTTTTGTCGGGTTCGAATCTAAATCAATCATATTCGCTGCTTCTTTCGCAGCTGTCGTACCACTATTCATCGCTAATCCAACGTCAGCCTGCGCTAATGCCGGCGCATCATTTGTACCATCACCCGTCATCGCTACAAGTTTCCCTTTATCTTGCTCTGCTTTAATAACCGCAA
Source organism: Bacillus sp. M5A3_1b (assembly GCF_053345335.1). Classification (NCBI taxonomy): domain Bacteria; kingdom Bacillati; phylum Bacillota; class Bacilli; order Caryophanales; family Bacillaceae; genus Bacillus; species Bacillus sp. M5A3_1b. Next base: position 278,328 of record NZ_JBKEZY010000007.1, read on the forward strand.
TTTTATCTTCTGGCTTACACTCAGCAACAAACTCATCTACCCCTGCTTCTTTTGCAATCGTTGCTGCTGTTAACGGGTTATCACCTGTACACATAACCGTTTTAATCCCCATTTGACGCAATTGCTCAAAACGCTCACGCATACCTGGCTTTACTGTATCCTTTAAATAAATTAAACCGTAAATACGATTATCCACTGCAACTACAAGTGGTGTCCCGCCCTCTTTGGAAATGAAATCCGCTTTTTGATTTACATCTTTTGGAATTATTCCACCTTGGGATTGAACCCATTCAATCACGCTACCTACAGCACCTTTTCTCACTTTCGTTCCGTCCTGTAAATCGACACCACTCATTCTCGTTTCTGCTTTAAACGGAACAAACTCACCTTGTTCTGCAATTTCTCGATTATATGATATAGATTTCATTTTTACATATTCTATAACTGATCGACCTTCTGGTGTTTCATCTAAAACTGAACTAATCGCAGCCCATTTTCCTACTTGCTCAATCGTTTCATTTCCTACAGGAAGCAATGTATGAGCCATTCGGTTCCCGAAAGTAATCGTACCTGTTTTATCTAAAATGATTGTATTAATATCACCCGCAGCTTCTACTGCTTTACCCGACATCGCTAACACATTGAACTTTGTCACGCGATCCATCCCGGCAATACCAATTGCTGATAATAAACCACCAATTGTCGTTGGAATTAAACAAACTAACAACGCTACAAGTACAGCTGTATCAATTTGAAACCCTAAATAGTTTGTAAAAATCGGCAACGTCACAACAACGATTAAGAAAATAAGCGTTAAACTCGTTAATACTGTATTTAAAGCAATCTCATTCGGCGTTTTTTGACGAGCAGCTCCTTCTACTAACGAAATCATTTTATCAATAAATGATTCACCAGGATTACTCGTAATGACAATTGTAATCTCATCACTGACGACCATCGTCCCGCCTGTTACGGAACAAAAATCGCCGCCCGCTTCTTTTATTACAGGAGCTGATTCCCCTGTAATCGCAGATTCATCAACAGACGCTAATCCTTTAATTACTTCCCCATCACTCGGAATCATTTCTCCTTGTTTTACAATAACAACGTCATCTTTTCTCAGATCAGTTGCTGAAACTTGAACAATTTCTCCATTTTCTTTTACAACATTTGCAAACACATCTTTCTTCGACTGTTTTAAAGAATCGGCTTGCGCTTTACCGCGACCTTCTGCTAATGCTTCTGCAAAATTCGCAAATAAAACTGTAAATAATAGAATAAGAGAAACTGTTATATTAAACCATCCTGGTACACTACTAGAACTGCTTGGAAGAAAAGATAAAATGAACGTAATGATAAACCCAATTTCCACAACGAACATAATCGGATTCTTTATCATGACTTTCGGATTCAATTTCGCAATGGATTGCTTCATCGCATGTGTTACGATATCACGATCCATCGTTTTCGCTTGTCTAACCTCATCTTCTACAGCATGTATTTGTGAATCATTTACTCTCTTTTCTTTTACTACTACCGGTCTCATCATTTACCCTCCATTACTTCAATGTAAGAAATTCTGCAATTGGGCCGAGTACTAACATCGGGAAGAATGTTAATGCACCGACAATTACAATTGTTCCGATGAAAATGCCGCCAAATAAACTATTATCCGTACGGAACGTTCCGACTGTTTCTGGTACTACCGTCTTTTCTTTCAATGAAGCTGCAACAGCTAGCATCGTAATTAAACTGAAATAGCGCCCTAAAAACATAACTAAGCCAGTTGTAATATTCCAAAACGGTGTATTATCCGCTAACCCTTCAAATCCAGATCCGTTATTCGCAGCTGACGATGTGTATTCATATACCACTTGCGTTAAACCGTGGAAACCAGAATGAGAAATGGCATCCGTTCCTAAACTTGTTGAAAGAGCTAATGCTGAAAACCCTAAAATAAGCAGTGGATGAAATAGTATCGTTACCGCAATTAATTTCATTTCCTTACCTTCAATTTTCTTACCTAAAAACTCTGGTGTCCGTCCAACCATCAATCCAGATATAAAGACTGCGATAATCGCATACATAATAATGTTCACAAAACCTGCCCCAACGCCGCCATACACTGTATTTAACATCATATTTACGAGTGGTACTAACCCGCCAATTGGTGTTAACGTATCATGCATCGTATTAACGGCTCCTGTTTCAGCAGCTGTCGTCACTGTTGCGTATAGGGAAGAAAATACTGTTCCAAATCGTACTTCTTTTCCTTCTGTACTCCCTTGTACATGTTCGATGCCCATTCCATTTAACGCTGGATTCCCATGTAATTCAGATGTAGTAATCGTTATAAATCCTAGTAAAAACACCATGAATAGTGATACGAAAAGGATACGACCTTGTTTTTTATTTCCTACCATTCGTCCGTACGTAAATGGAAGTGCTGTTGGCAATAACATCATAAGCATCATTTGTAAAATATTACTCATTTGCCCTGGATTTTCGAAAGGATGTGTAGAGTTTGCTCCGAAAAATCCACCGCCGTTATTTCCGAGTTCCTTAATGGACACGAATGATGCAACAGGCCCACGTAATATACTTTGCTTTGCCCCATCGATTGTTTGTGCTGTAACGGCCCCGTCTAACGTTTGTGGTACACCAAGTGCGACAAAGACTAGTGCCGCAATAAATGCGATAGGAAGAAATACTCTCGTTAGTGCTCTCGTAAAATCAACGAAAAAGTTACCGAGTTCCTTCCCAGCAAGCCCTCTTATAAACGCCATTACAAGTGCTAACGTCGTTGCTGGTGCTGCAAACATTAAAAATGTAATTCCGATTAATTGTGATAAATAAGATAAACCATTTTCACCGCTATAATGCTGTAAGTTTGTATCAGCCATAAAACTAATTGCTGTATTAAAAGCAAGCGTAGGCTCCATCCCTTCAATGTGTGCTGGATTTAATGGCAATACTCCTTGTAGTCTGAAAATGAAATATACGACAACAATCATAAATCCATTTAATAAAACTAATGACAATGCGTACTGTTTCCACGTTTGATTGTATTCTTTTACACCCGTAATTTTAAAAATAAGTTTTTCAAAAGGCCCGAATACTTTATCTAACTTTTTACTACCTTGAAAGGCTTTCTCTAAATAAATCCCCATTGGCTTTGCCACAAGAATAAACAACAGCATGGTAATAACAACTGCGACCCAAATCATAATGAATGATTCCCCCTAATTAAAACTTTTCTGGATTTAATAATGCATACACTAAGTACACCGTAATTGCTGCAACAATAGCCGATAAGGCAACCGTCATGATTGCTTCCCTTCTTTCACAACTTTATCTGACCAACTTGCAAGACTTACCATCGATGCAACTAACACAACAAAAATCCCGATCATTACAACATCTAACATAGCCACTCCTCTTTTCTGTAAAAATTTACCATCTAATTATCAAAAAAAGAACACTAAGCTCTACTTAGTGTTCGAAATGAACAACACAAAGTAAACCTCCTCTCTAAACGCTTACGAGGTTAGCTGTCGGATTCGGGCCTAAAGAGTAGCCCTACTTTCAAAACTGAAAGATTCACCCCAAGTGACGATGCACAAAATTGGTTCCCCCGCTCCATTTCTGGAACTCAGCGATTTTAGGTTTTTTTGGAAATTTTATGAATAATCTATGAGAGTAAATATACTCCTCTATATTTCACTTGTAAAGAGGCAAATTACTGAAAATAAGAAAATATCCATCTATTTAAACGCTTACATTGAGTATTATTAATATTCTTTCATCTATTTTCTCGTCTTTTCTTTCTTTTTCACAGAAATGATCTTTTAAATACGAAATAAAAAGAGCGAATGACATGAAGTGCATAGCTTGTTGCACTTCGCATTCGCTCTTTTTTCACTCACTATTTATTCCCCTCGTAAAAAAGCACGTAAATTTCTCCCACGAATATAAACTTGTGTCAATTCTGCATGTAGCTGCTCATATTCGATAACATCTGTTTTTAAATATAAAGCATCTTTCGATGGCAATATGATATAGGGCCTTGGAAAAATGGGATCAAGCACCACCAATTCTTGAACTCGCTCTACTGATACCGCCCAACGATTTGCTATATCTCCTAGTAACAACACCTTCATCTTTTTCCCCCGCCCTATTCAAAAAATAAAAAAGAAATATTATCACAATTCGTAAACACGACAAATGTAGCTCCAATTGTTTCATAGAGCCTCGCTGGATATCGTTTATTCCTTGTAACAACAGTAATAGGTGCTTGAAAAGAAAAGTGAATGTGTTCTGTGAAGAAACTAATGATTGGAAGCTCATCCCCTAGTAAAATCACCTTCTTAATACACTCACAAATACTAGTAAAATCTTGCGCCTTACTACAGCTATAAGTCCAATCAAACCCACAATTCCTAACTTCAGCAGCTATCTCTTCATTTGCTGTAAAAATAATTAACTCATGTTGAAATGCTACTAAATCTCTTAAACTATTTACCTTGCTTTCTTCCCCAACACAAATAAGTGTTAGTTCCATGTACCTCATCCTCCTTAGCATAAAAGAAATCCAACATAGATTGATATTCTCCCTATACTAATCAGATCGATGAAGTGATGTATCCATCATGGCACCGTCCTCTCTCAAGACGCTTACGAAGTTAGCTGTCGGATTCGGACTTTGAGAGTAGCCCTACTTTCAAAATTGAAAGATTCACCCCGAGTGACACTGCACAAATTGGTTCCTCCGCTCCACATAATTGGACTCAGCGTATTACAAAAAATATATTCTGGCTGATATATTACTCCTGTAATTGGAAAAAGTAAATAGAAAAAAAGCCAGTTACAAAACTGACTTTCCACTTACTTATACACGCGTTTTATTCACTTTATATGCAAAATGATTCGTCGGCCCATGACCACTTCCAATATTCAAAGGCTCTTCAATTGCTATACTAATAAATCGTTTAGCTTCTTGAACTGCCTGTTCAATCGAGTATCCTTTCGCAAGTCCTGCTGTAACCGCTGAAGCAAATGTACACCCGCTTCCATGCGTTTGCTTTGAAGGAATTCGTTCACTTCTAAATTCAATAAACGTTTTCCCATCAAAGAGTAAATCAATTACTTCATTACCTTGATACTCTGCATGGCCGCCCTTCATAAGCACGTATTTCGCACCTAATTCATGCAATACTTTCGCAGCTTCCTTACTATCTTCAACATTATGAATTTCCATCCCAGTTAACACTTCTGCTTCAGGAACATTCGGCGTTACAACTGTTGCTACTGGTAATAAATGTTCTTTTAATGCTTGTACTGCTTCTTGTTGTAATAATGATGCACCGCCCTTGGCAATCATAACAGGATCTAGTACAATATTATTCCACCCAAACGTATTAATATGTTCTGCTACAATTTGAATAATTTCACTGCTAAATAACATTCCTAGTTTCACAGCATCTGGTGTTAAATCCGTACCAATTGAATTCAGCTGTTCCGTAATACCTTCTAACGGAACTGGATACACTCCTTGAACTCCAAGCGTATTTTGAGCAGTAATTGCCGTAATAGCCGTCATCCCATACACACCAAGCTCTTGGAAGGTTTTTAAATCTGCTTGAATGCCGGCACCGCCTCCACTATCAGATCCTGCAATCGTTAAAGCTTTATTCACTTTCATCCCACTCATCCTTTTCTATCCAAAATAGCGATGATAAATTGTTTTTGCTTCGCTTATATCTTTCGTTCCATGTACAAGTACCCGGCCATCTTTAAAAGCAACTAATCTCTTTTCCTCCACAGAAAATGATAATAAATATGGATTTACATTCAAATCATTCACACGATCTTTCAGCAACTCTTTATATCGTTCAAAATCCATTTCTTCTTTATGAGGTGGTCTAATTTGAACTGTATTTCTCCCGCATAAAACCGCTGTTTTCGATGTATTTTCTTTATTTAAATACGGGTATATTGCATTCTCTCCGCACGAAGGACAATTATGCTTACGAAGCTTTTGCACATTCATACATGAGTATTCATTCTTCCATACATCAAACGACACAAGTCCATCTCGAATTGATTCGTAATCTTCCACTAACAGTTTAAGAGCTTCCGTTACTTGATGAGAAACGACGAGAGATACAGCAGGAGATATAATGCCCGCTGTATCACATGTCGCCCCGCCAAGCGGAATCGATTGTAATAAACAAGATAAACATGGCGTTTTACTAGGAAGAATTGTGTAAGAAAGGCCGTAACTCCCTACACATGCTCCGTAAATCCATGGAATGGAATACTTTTGTGCTATATCATTCACAATAAAACGCGTTTCGAAATTATCAGTTGCGTCAATAATTACATCAACCTTTGTCACGAGTTCTTCTAATTCCTCAGCTGTTACATCTTGAACGAGAGCTTCTACTCTTACTTCACTATTAATTTCTTCTAGACGCTTCTTTGCCGCTACAGCCTTCGGTAGATTATTCTCTACATCGCTCTCTGCATACAATTGTTGCCTGTGTAAATTACTCCAATCGACATAATCTCGGTCAACAATCGTTACTGTGCCAACACCTGCTCTTACAAACATCTCTGCATTTGCACTACCTAATGCACCTGCCCCGATAATGAGTACATGCTTTTCTCTTATCTTTCGTTGCCCCTCTTCTCCAATTGGAGAAAATAATTCTTGGCGAGAATATCGATTATTCAACTACGCTCATTCCTTCTAAAGGACTACTTGCTGTTGCACAACGTTTACGTGCAATACGCCCCGCTTCAAATCCTAATCGTCCTGCTTCAATACTTAACTTCATTGCTTGTGCCATTTTTATTGGATCTTTTGCTCCCGATACAGCAGTATTTAATAACACACCATCCGCTCCTAATTCCATCGCAAATGCCGCATCAGCTGGACTACCGATACCAGCGTCAACGATAACTGGTACTGTCGCTTGTTCAATAATGAAGCTTAAATTTAACGGATTTACAATACCAAGTCCTGAACCGATTGGTGATGCTCCTGGCATAATTGCATGTACACCTAGTTCTTGTAATTTACGTGCTAATACAACATCATCAGATGTGTAAGGAAGTACGATAAATCCTTCTTCTAGTAACATTTCAGATGCCTTTAACGTTTCTACTGGATCAGGTAATAACGTTCTATCATCACCAATAACTTCTACTTTGATCATATCGCAAAGCCCCGAAGCTTTTGCTAATTTTGCAATACGGACAGCTTCTTCAGCATTTTTTGCTCCAGCTGTATTCGGCAATAACTTATATTTTTTCACATCAAGTTTCTCTAATAAATTAGGCTGCTTTGCATCAAATATATCCATACGACGTACTGCGAACGTTAAAACCTCAGCTTCAGATACATCAATTGCCTTTTGCTGTACATCAAAATCAGGGAATTTTCCTGTTCCTAATAAAAGTCTAGAATGAAATGAAAATGGTCCAATGTTTAACATAATCAACCGCCTCCTACGAAAGTTACAATCTCAATTTGGTCTCCATCAAAAACAGATGTATCTGTATGATCATTTTTTTGTAAAATATCTTTATTACGCTCTACTACTACAATTCTGTTATCTAACTCTAAATGTGTAAGTAGCTCAGCCACTGTTTTTACACTCTCTGGCACTTCCATTTGATTACCATTAATTTTTAAATTCAAACTTCCATCCCCTTTCTAAACCGGTTTAGAAAGCAATGAATCTAGCAAGTGATTCTCCTGCTTTCCTTCTATTAAATCAGCTATATACTGACCAGAAACCGGGCTTAATAAAATGCCATTTCGATAATGTCCAGTACAAGCATATAAACCTTTTATTTCTTCATGCTCTCCCATATAAGGAGCTTCGTGATTTGATTGTGGCCTTAATCCTGCCCATGTGCTTTCCCACTCTGCTTCTTTTAAAGCTGGCAATATTGTATAAGCACGCTCTAATATAGAAGTAATACTTTCTGGTTGCACTGTTTTATTAAACGTATGAGGCTTCATCGTTGCTCCAATTACGTAACGTCCACCACGCTTTGGGGCAATGTAAAATCTTTCTTGGAAAATAGGCGCCTTTAAAAGTGGTTTTCTACTTCTTACCGCTACTACTTCTCCTTTAACTGGATATGTACCCCATTCGCGGTGAAAATAACCTAGTAACTTCGTGCTCCATGAACCACCCGCAATCACAACTTTCTCGCATGCTATAATACCTTCGCTCGTCACAATCCCTGTCACTTTATTATTTTCAATACGAATATCGAACACTTCTGTCTGTTCATATATATCAGCACCCGAAATTGATGCGGAATGTGCGAATGCTTTCGTAAGCTCTGGTGCAATAACATGACCATCTTTTGGATAATATACAGCACCTATAATTGACTCAGATAGACACGGCTCTTTCTCTCGTAAAAGGTCTCCCGTTAGAAAGTAAGAATCTTCACCTGTTTTCTGCTGCCAATCCATAATGTGAAGAATTCTTTCCTTCTCATCTTCATTTTGGGCAATGCGATAAATGCCCTTCTCTTCATACCCAATATCGATGCCTGTTTTTTCACGTAAAACTGCTGCAAGTTGTGGAAATATAACACGGCTTTCTCTCGCAAGTTCAAATAGTGGGTCATATGCATCCCATTCCGCCTGAACCCCAAGTAAACCAGCGGCTGCTTTCGAGGCTTCAGATGCAATTCTTTGCTTCTCTATAATCGCTACTTTATGTCCTCTTTCTGCTAGAAAATGTGCAACTGAACTACCGATTACACCACCGCCAATTATCGCTACATCATACTTCTTACACATGTTTTTCCGCCCACTTTCTTATTGATTCCTTATAAGATTTCGCTTTGCTATACGGGTTACTACTACTTATAATCCCAGACATAACAGCAATACCACTGACACCGTTAGTAAGAACATCCCCTGTGTTTTCCGTGGTGATTCCTCCAATTGCTGTAATCGGTATGGATAAACACTTTGCAATGTCTGAAACTTCTTCAAGCCCTCTCGCTGGCACACCTTTTTTACAATCTGTCGGAAATACATGACCATAGACGAGTGAATCCGCTCCATTCTTAAATGCATCGATTGCCTCTTCTAAAGAATGTACAGAATAGCCGACATGCAAATAAGAAAACTTTTCTTTCACTGACCTTACATTTGCGCTTCGATATCCTAGCTGCACGCGCGGAATGTTTAATAAAATAGCGATATCAATTCGATCATTTATCACTATTTTTGATGCCGGAAAGCCTTTCTTCAAAAGACTTTCCACACCTTCATACAAATCCTTCGTACTTTTCTCACGCTCACGAATATGCAAATAGTCAATCTCACTTTCAATTTGCATCGCTACATTCACTAACTCTTCGAATGACATGTGACCATTTGAGATTACATGAAGCTCATTTTTCATATTCATTCGCCTACTTTAAAATATTTTCGAATAACTCATCGGCCGGAACGATTTCTTTCGTCATTCCTTTATCTTTCAGCCATTTATTTTGTTTCTCCCATGACTCTTTTGAATCCGATAAGAATGGTTCATCTTTCGTTTCCATCTTCTCTAATAAAATTTTCATACTTTCTTTTTCAACTTCTGGTACAAGCGGGAAGTTTTCTTTTTCTTGATGATTTAATAAAATATTTAATGCTTCATCCGGATTTTTCTTCATGAAATCATAGCCTTTTTTCGTACCACGTAAGAAGGCTTGCAACGCTTCTTTATCTTTTTTCAACGTTTTATCACCTGTTACAAATACAAGCTCATGATAGTTTGGTACACCGTAATCAGCTGGATTAAAGTATGCTGGTTCATGACCTTCATGACGCATAACAGGTACTTCATGGTTAATATATGCCCCTGTTACCGCATCCACTTTTTTCGTAATTAGTGCCGGTACTAAATCAAAGCCAACATCGACTATTTTCACTGTCTCTGGATTACCACCAGCTTCTTTTACCATCGTTTTTAAATACATCTCACTTAAAGGTGTTCCAGAATAGCCAACTGTTTTCCCCTCTAAATCTTTTGGCGATTGAATGCCTGCTGATTTCAGCGATACAACATGATTTAATGGTGAACGTACGACAGCTCCAATTGATTTCACTGGAATTTGTTCATTTGCTTTTGCCATGACAACGTCTGGCTGATAATATAAGCCAACCGTTACTTTCCCTGCAGCTGCTAAAGTTAATGGATCAGTCGGATTGGAAGGGAATTTAATATTCACCTTTACTCCTTCTTCTTTAAAGTAGCCTTTTTCAATCGCCGCATAAATAAAGCTATGTACCGCATTTGGGTACCAATCAAGCATGACCGTTATTTCTTTTTCTTTTTTATTCTTATCTGATACAGAATTACTAGAACATCCAGTAATCATTGCAACGAATAATGTCAACACAAAGATGCGTTTTAAAAATTTCATGAATACTTCCTCCAACTAATAAATTTCTTTTCTAATACTGAGATAAGTATGACGAAGAAAATAGCTAATAATGATAACAATACAATGGGTGCAAATACACCTGCTCCGTCTAACTGCGTCATCATTCTTTTACTGAAATAACCAAGCCCAGCTTGTGCACCGAGCCATTCACCGATTGCTGCCCCAATTACACTAAGCGGAACTGCAATTTTTAAAGCTGAGAAAAAATAAGGAAGAGCAGACGGCAATTTTAATTTAAGAAAAACATCTTTTTTCGTTGCCCCATACGTAACTAATAGCTCCTCCCATTCTTTTTTCGTACTGCGTAGTCCATCATACGTATTGATCGCAATTGGGAAAAACGTAATTAAAACAGTAACAACAACCTTACTCCAGATCGTATATCCAAACCATAAAACGAAGAGCGGAGCAAGCGCTGTAATCGGAATCGTTTGTGAGGCAACTAATAGTGGATAAAATGCTCTCTCCATCCAATTACTCGCATTCATTAACATCGCTAGCCCTACCCCAAGTACGATAGAAATAGCCACCCCTATTAAAACGACCGATAAGGTTGCCGGCAAATGAACTGTAAATAATATATCTTTTAGTTTCCAGATCTTCATCACAATTGCAGACGGTGACGGTAAAATGTACATTTCGTCTACAATTCTTGCGCCAATTTCCCACATGACAAGTAAAATACTAGAAAGTGTAAGGGCAGGTAATAGCTCCTTCAACCGGTTCATCATACGAGTACCTGCCTTTGTAACATACTAAGAAGCTCATCTTTAAGCGCTAACACTTCAGGCTTATATAAATCTTTTCTTATTCGATTACAATCAAGTGGTACAACCCTCTCGGTTAAAGTAGTTATCGGTTGCTGCTCTACTACTAAAATTCGATTAGAAAGAAACAACGCTTCTTCCACATCATGAGTGATAAATAAAATTGTTTTTTCCCACTCTTTCCATTGTTCAAACAGCCATTCTTGCAAAGATGCCTTCGTTAAAGCGTCCAACGCGCTAAACGGTTCATCTAACAACAATATCTCCCCGCCTGTTAATAAAGTTCGAATAAAAGATACGCGTTGTCTCATACCACCAGATAAATCTTTCGGATATTTTGTCTCATACCCTTGTAAGCCAAATTTATGTAACAGTTCCTTTGCCTTTATTTGTGCTTCTTTCTTCTGTACACCTTGGCACTCTAGCGGTAGGGCAGCATTCTCAATAATCGTTCTCCATGGCAGGAGCATATCTTTTTGGGGCATATACCCTACAGGATGGCTCTTTATTTCTGTCAGCTCTATCTGTCCCGTACTTGCTTCTTCTAAACCTGTAATAAGGCGAAATAGAGTACTTTTGCCGCATCCACTCGGTCCAATAATACTTACAAACTCTTTATCTTGTATAGAAGCATTTAATTCATTGATGATTGGTTTCTCATCATAATGAAAAGAAACATTATGAAACTGTAGTATGTTCTTGCTCCTCAAATCCCCACATCTCCTTACGATAGGACATATCCCAGAATAAATATTCAAATCGACTGGAATATAGGAATATCTCCTCTAATCGATCTAGCTCTTTGTCAGACTTTCCAACTGCCATTTCATTTAATAAATCTATTAACCAAATACAAAGGCTACCGTATTCTTCTGAACTATATCCTTGAATCCACTCACCAAAGAACTCATGATCTCTTGCTCCAGGAATATCGTTTAAACGCTTTCCAATTTCCCAGTAACTCCACATACATGGAAGAAGTGCTGCTATTAATTCCGCAAGTGTGCCATTTTGAGATACAGACATCATGTAATTTGTATAGGCTAAATTTTTAGCAGATGGTTTTGCAGATTCTATCTCCTCTATAGAAATACCAAGTCTTTTTGCATATTGTTTATGGATCGTCATTTCTCCATTTAATATGCCATCAATTTGTTCAGCAAATTTCCCCATTACTTGTGGATTCGTTGCTTTTACAACACCAATCGCATATAGCTTTGCATAATCTAACAAATATAAATAATCTTGAATAATATAATACTGAAACTTATCTTTTTCTAATGTGCCATCTCCCATACCTACTACAAACGGATGATTATGACTCATCTCCCAAACTGGTTGTACAGTTTCTAATAATCTATCGCAAAATTTCATTTCGCTATCCCCTTTCAATTTATATATCTAAATAAAAAACCACTTCTAAATAAGAAGTGGTTACAGCAAATAAAATTATAATTTATTCGTTGTTCCACTTCCCTTCGCTAGTATTACCTAGATCAGGTCTGTAAGGGTTAAGGATTATTCCTCTCTCAGCACAACAAGCACCCCTAGTGGTTTCAATATGAAATTTTCAAACAAAAAAGCCCCGTTTCTATACGCAAAGAAACGGGGACTCATTATTAGTGTCCGAATTGCTTCCCTACGCTAGCATAATCTAGATCAGGTAATGAAAAGGATCAAAGGCTTACGGCCTACTCTCAGCTGGCAACACCAGCTCTCCTAGCAAACTATGAAATTAACACTGTCAGTATAACATCGTAATAAGACATCATCAACTGTTTTAATTTTCCCAATTGTCAACGAAATAACAAAACTATATAATACTTATATTCTATGTTAGAAATTATTATCCTAATTAATTGGATAAAAAGGAATTATTATCCTCGAAAAATTTATTTTTATATTGATTTCATATTACATTTATGTGAATACACCCACTATATTATATCTTTATACTATAATAAAATTACAACTATACAACTAGAGGAGGTCTCTATTATATGAATATGAAAGCTACTGCTTTAACAGCAACTACTGTCGCAATTGCCTCTTTACTTCCTTCTATGGGAGAAACAAATGTACAAACAGCCAACGCTGAACAATTATCTAATGTGAAAACTGGATATGTCAAAGTCGATCAAGTAGCCTTACATACAAAAGATAACGCAAATAGCTCTTCAATTGATACAATTCGCTTTAATACGAAAGTGAACATACTTGAAACAACTAATGGCTGGTATAAAGTATCTGTTAATAATAAAGTAGGTTACGTACAAAAAGATGCTATTCTACTAAAAAACAAACTTCAATCTAATAATCAGTACATCGTTAATGCCAATGCATTAAACGTTCGTTCTGAACCTAATTTAGAATCTTCAATTTTAGATGTATTACCAAATGGGAAATTCGTTACCATTCAAGAAGAACAAGGCGAGTGGTATAAAATTTTACATAATGGCAAAACAGGTTACGTACAAAAAGCATTCGTATCTAATGGTTCACAGCCTTTAGTAAAAGGCATCACAGTTCAAAATAATACGAAATACACAGTTGCAACACCTAAACTTAATGTACGTGGCAACGCTAGTACAAGTAGTGCACTACTTGGTTCATTACAAAATGGTACACAAATACAAGTAGTGGAAACTGTAGGAACTTGGTATAAAATTCGTTTTGGCACAGGATACGGATACGTAGCAAAACATTATGTGATGCAAAATCAATCACAAGCTCAAACGGCTCAAACTACTTCCATTCCAGCAGTTTTCAAATTCCCTACTCAAGGAAGAATTAGCTCAACCTTTGATATACGCTGGGAACAAATGCATTATGGTATAGATATTGCAGCTCAAGGTAATGTCTCAATCCAGGCGGCAGCTGCAGGTAAAGTTGTGAAATCATATTATTCAGCTAGCTATGGCAATGTTGTGTTCATCGCCCATCAAATAAACGGGAAATTATATACGACAGTCTATGCACACATGAAAGATCGCACTGTACAAGCTGGTGATCAAGTACAAGCTGGACAATTAGTAGGTCATATGGGAAACACAGGTCATTCATACGGGCAACATCTTCATTTTGAATTACACAATGGAGAATGGAATTTTGAAAAAACAAATGCAGTAAACCCACTGCCATATTTAGTTAGGTAAATTGTATGCAACGCAATATCAATATACCTCTCTTAATTGAATACTTCGCCTTTTTAGGTTTAATCTGTTGTTTAATCATTTACAATACAAACACTGTATTTTTATCTATTATCATTACTTTTGTTGCTTTAGAAATTATGATGGAATCCTTTCAAGTACAACTAAAACAAAAAATTGCTCATATATATAACGCCATCTTTCTATTAAGTGCCCTAATAACAAATATTATTAGTAATGGTTTTTATTTATCTACCGTATTTCCTGTATTCTTTATGGCTGTTTTATTATTCATAGCTAGATACATTCATGTCCCTAATACAAAAAAACACGAACAAGAAGCTTAGAAAGAGGAGACACTGTGTACCGATCTTTCAAAGATAATCCGATAAAATATATATTGAATTTATACACAAAAATAAATACTTTTTTTGGTATACAAGGAAGTAAAACGGCACAATTTCTCCTTTATGGAATGTTATTTCTCGTCTTAATTGCATTTTCCTTGCTTTACTAATAAAAAAAGGATCTCATATAAACTTGAGATCCTTTTTAATTTATATAGAAAATGCTCTTTATCCGCAAGCATATTTTTCATAAATAAAGCTAAGATTATATTTTTTCTCTAAGCTTATTCTTTGTTCATCATCACACCAATAGAACAGAATATCATGAATTGTTGCATAACGTTTATTTTTAAGAAATAGTTTAAAGAATGATGGTAAACAATCATGTAATTGTATAAATATATAATTGCGTAATATTTCTTCTTTATATTCAATGCCCTTACAAATATACAGCAATTCTTCACAATAATATGCATGTTGTGGAACTTGAATCATTTCGAAAAATGGTACATATGATAATAACTTCCCGATAAAATGATCATATCGATCCATTATTCCTATCGTCATATGCTCCATCATTTCTTTCATTACATATAAATAATCATCTACATGAGTAGTTTTCAATGGGTCTAATCGATCTGAAATTTGAGAAAGTACAGCTCTTTGACAAGCTAACACCGCTTGACTAGGTCCATAATATGATAGGAAGTCTGTACACTTACGATATTTTCGTAATAGGTCATGTGTGTATAAGTCATACACAAACGTATTACAATACATCGCTAGACTCATCATATCACTATTTAATTGCTCTTTTGATAGTAATTTAGCTCTCTTACACATATAAAAGAATGTAAATTCCAATACTTCTTTATGAGATAATAGATGTTTACAATCCTTTATACATTTCTCATTAAATTTAACCCTATCCCAAATTTCTACATCCCCATCAGTCAATTCACCAATACGATATTTAATAATTAAATAGTTTAAAGCAACTGCTTGCGTCAAAAGATCCCACGTTTCATATTCCAATGAAGTGTGAACAAACTCAGCTAGTCCTTGAGTTATCATAAAAGTATTTGCTTCTTCATACCAACCAATCTCTTGGCATAAGCGAAGAATACGTACTAGAGTTGGAATTTCATCTTTATGAAACTGCGGCAAATTTTTTACTTTATCCATTCCATATACGATAAATGCCGCTAAATTTTCTTCTTTATAAAATTCTTTTTCTTTCCACACTAATATAGTTCGTTCTTTCCCTTCACCTTTCGGATGACAAGGTACAAGCAAAGAAAATAATTCAGCGAAATTATTTGGTTCTATATATGTATCTGTAACCAAATTCCAATTTGGATCGCGCTGTACAGCCCTCATATAATTCCCCTTCCCTTTTGTCTACATAGGAAATATTAATCCATTATTACATCATTAACAATGAATATTGTTATATTCGAAATCTTTCATAATACTTATATCTATCAGTATATCATTTTTTCTCTTATTTAAAATTAGGAATGACAAATTTAAATAAACTGTCGAAATTACTAACTGTATACTTATATTATATAATGTCTCAGATACATCATGCTAACATATTAGTTTAATCCATATACTAGAATAATGCATCTGATTTTTATACGTAACTTATCCGACTAATGAAAGACTCTCTTCATTCCAAATGCTCCGAAATTTCACTTAAAGCAAATCCAGCTTGATCATCTGCGGATTCTCTTATAGCTAAATCACCTAGTGCTAGCATCCCAACGAGTTGACCATCCTCAACTACTGGTAATCGTCTAATTTGATACTGTGCCATTAACTCTGTAGCTTTTTCAATAGAATCATCTGGAGAAACTGAAACAATGTTTGTTGTCATTACATTTGTAATTTTATTAGATCCAGGATGTTTCTCAGCAATCCCACGAACAACTAAATCTCGGTCTGTAACAAGCCCAACAACTTGCTCATTTTCAACAACTGGAATCAATCCAATCGATTCTTCTTTCATCTTTACAGCAGCCTCATATACATTGTCTAGCGGTGTACAATGTACAACATGAGTACTCATAAAGTCTCTCACTCGTGTCATTTTTGTCTCCTCCTTTTTATACATACCATAGCTTTTCCTAAATCCCTTTATTTATTTCAGGAAAATCAGTTGATAAAGGAGGATTCCACAAAATAAAAAAGAGTCAGCATATTGCTGACTCTTTTTTTTATGACCCGTACGGGATTCGAACCCGTGTTACCGCCGTGAAAGGGCGGTGTCTTAACCACTTGACCAACGGGCCATGGCTCCGCAGGTAGGACTCGAACCTACGACCGATCGGTTAACAGCCGATAGCTCTACCACTGAGCTACTGCGGAATAATATATGGTGGGCCTAAATGGACTCGAACCATCGACCTCACGCTTATCAGGCGTGCGCTCTAACCAGCTGAGCTATAGGCCCATACACTTTTACAGGGGCAGTAGGAATCGAACCCACACTGGAGGTTTTGGAGACCTCAGTTCTACCTTTAAACTATGCCCCTAAAGGATGCCGACTAGAGGACTTGAACCCCCAACCTACTGATTACAAGTCAGTTGCTCTACCAATTGAGCTAAGTCGGCATAAAAAAATGGTGGCTCGGGACGGAATCGAACCGCCGACACGAGGATTTTCAGTCCTCTGCTCTACCGACTGAGCTACCGAGCCAACATAAATGGCGGTCCCGACCGGGGTCGAACCGGCGATCTCCTGCGTGACAGGCAGGCATGTTAACCACTACACCACGGGACCATTTGGTTGCGGGGACAGGA
>NZ_JBKEZY010000008.1:0-105315 GCF_053345335.1 Bacillus sp. M5A3_1b
GCTTAGTGAGTATAAAGCCATATATATGATTAAAGACTATTTTCTTCTTCTATTCCAAACTATACAAAAAAACACCCAAGAGCTATCAAAGGTGTTACTCCGCCTGTTCAATCTCCTACAGCAAAACGGGCGGAAATCTCATCGATATGAGAAAAAAACGGTCTTTGATATATTAGGTGTCGTTTACAATTGTACCATGTCTGATAATCAAGCCGCTTAATTCAAAAAAGTGAAACCCGTTAGGGTTTATTTCGTATGCAAATCTTTCAATCACCTACACTTGCCCTTTAGAAAAAGAAACAATCTCGCCTAAAATTGACTTTGCATAAGCTTAGCTTGATAGCGATGGGGTACCGCCACATCGCTATCAAGCTAATAAAAATAAATGCAACAACAAAAAATGGCATGATAAACATAAAAAATAAATCAGATACCGATGTGGTGAGACCCCATAAAGAAAAGACACCCTAAGGTGCCTTCCTCCGACTTGAACCACTTTAATTTAATAATATGTATTGGACATTAAGTAAACACGTCCTATAAAACAGAATCATTTATTTTCAACAGATTGTTAGTGTACAAATACAAGAGAATCAAGATCGTTTGTTTGGCTAGATTAAAGCAACGCCACACCTATATGGTTGAGATGTGTTACGCCTTCTAATCGGAGAATCAGCTTTATAGAACGTGTCCACAATTTATATTTTACTACATGTAATATTTATTTTATGTAGTTTTTACAAATATGTATAATTACATAAAATTCACGAGAAAAAGAGAGTATACTTTGATATTGTGTAATAAAGATAAGGCCCACCTACGGAAATAGGTGGGTTTTTTATTGGGCATTACTATCTCATTGCACAAAAGGGAATTTGCATTAAAATAATTTCATATTCTTAGGGTTCTTATATTGAGAAAAAAGACACTCTTATGAGTGCCCCTTTTTTTAGTAACCGAATCCGCCGCTACCGCCGCCCCAACAACTACATCCTATAATGATTAACAGGATGAATAGAACGATCAGTAAAATAAATCCGCCACCTAACTGTCTACGCTTAAAGACTAAAGTTACCTTTAGCCCTCCAAGACTCGCTACGAGCGAATGGCTAGTTCTTACTCGACGGGAATCCCACCCGTTATATGATACGACCTAGGCTCGGCCGCACACCTGCCTCGTTAGTTAATATGAAAATGAAACCCAATATCTTTCAGGCGAAAGTATAATCTTGGTTTGGAAATATACAACTGTTTGGACATAAAAAAGACCATCGAAATGATGGTCTTGCAGACTGTAGACAAATGCATAAAATAACGAATGAACCTTTCTCTGAACACTTACTTTACTTCTTTTATAAATAGTCTAACGTTTTCAGCGATTTCTTTGAATTTGGTATGGTGTAAATAATGTGATCCATCCATGGTTACTACTTTTCCATGTACCGAGTCTTTGATCTGTCCTTCATGCAGAGGTATCCACCCTGCTACATCTTCATTATTCGCTTGTACAAAGAGAAGTAGTGGAAGATTTTTAGGGAAGATTAAACCTTGAGCCCCTTTAAAATTAGACGAAATATGGTCCATCTCATTCAAGGTTGTGTCATTATACATGTTTTTATTCGAAATCATTTTCATTTGCTCTACGGTTTTTTCATCAAATGCCAGTCCAGCATAGGGGTCAGCACTAATTTTCATAGCCAATCTTAAGAGACCTGATTTTTTGAGATATGCAAACGTTTTTAATGGGAAATTGATATCCATACCCGGTTGTGTTGCAACACTGCTATCGATTCCGACAAATGCAGTCACCTCGTTTGGATATTTGTTCACATAATCAATTCCATAAATACCTGTAATGGAGTGGCCCATGAGCATGTATCTGTTAATATTAAGCTGCTGTAGAGCTTCATGAACTTCACTTACCATATTCTCCGTGGTTCGCTCTTTTACAGTTTCATCACTTAATCCATAACCGAAAGGCTCTACCGCAACAACTTTGTAAAATAGAGATAATTCATTGATAAGAAGCTTAAAATCAAGCCCTGGAGTAGCTGTTCCATAGCCAGGCAGGAGCACGATTGTTTCCTCGCCCTCGCCTTGAATTAACACATTCATGTTTTTCCCGTCTACAGATACGTGCTGCCCGTAGTGCACTATTCGTTTTTGCTCCGAATGACTACTCATCACATTTACGATATAAACAATACCTAAAAAAAGTACAATGGCTAGAACGATTGCTCCTATGGTTTTAAGTAAGATGTTTCGCACTTTCTTTATTTTCATTCCACTCAGCGTTTTCTTTTCCTCTTGTTGTGTCACTGTCATCTTCTCCTGTCCTGATCTGTTTACCTTCCTTCAACTTAACCAATGAAGATGTACTCACCATGACGACAATATGAACTGAATATGAACTGCAAAAAAAATGCTACGGCTCTATATGCAAGTAAGCTTGCATATGAGTCGTAGCATAGAGAATGAATCTAACTAATCTGTTGGTGTAGTGATTGGCAAGGTGACAATGAAGATCGTTCCTTGACCAAGTTCACTTTTCACTCGGATGTCACCTTGATGAAGCGACACAATCTGTTTAACGATAGCGAGTCCCATACCACTTCCGTCATACTTACGACTGTGGGAACGATCGGCCTTAAAAAAACGCTCGAATATACGCTTCTGGTCGTCAAGGTGAATACCAATACCAGTGTCGGATATTAGGATTGTCACGTTTTTGATATCTTGTTTGATGCTTACGTTAATCACGCCGGCATCCTCGGAAAATTTGATGCTATTTCCGAGGATATTCGTCCATACCTGATTTAACAGGTCATGATCAGCCGTTACTTTAACTGTCTGTAAATCAAGCTCGAAATGTATATCGCGAGCAGACCATTGTGGCTGGAGCGCCACAATTATCCGTCGGATTTGTTCATCGAGGCTGAGCGTGACGAGCCGCAGTTGCTTTGACTGCGATTCAAGAAAACTCAGCTTTAGCAGGTTATCGCTCATTTTGGACATCCTTTTCGCTTCAGCGATGATAATATCAAGATAACGACTTCGTTCGTATTCTGAGAGGTCAACTTGCTTAAGCACTAGAGCATAACCGGATATCGAAGTGAGCGGAGACTGAACCTCGTGCGACACGTTCGTTACGAATTCCCTGCGCATCTGCTCAAGTTGCTGCAGATCGTGCATCATTTCTTCGAAGCTGCGAGCCAAAGTACCCAGCTCACTCGTTTGCTTAATATTCAACTTGACGTTGAAATCTCCAGATGCTATCCGCCTGGTCGCTTTTGTCAGCTTTTTTATCGGTCTTACCAGGAATACAGAGGCAACTAGAATCAATAAGCTTCCTGCAATCAACGAACATGTTGCAAAGACCAATGCCCACTTTGTGACAAAAGAGGCTGAAGGAGGAGCGAGCGCTTCCAAAAATATCGCTTTCGTTCCCATTTCCGTTTTCAACGGCAGCCCTAAGAGGACCGTGGCAATACCATTAGGAGTGTCCTGAACAACACCTCCATCTAATACTTTCTTTAGTTGCTCCATCGTCACAGGCGCAGGTTTGTGCCCGTGAAGTTTACCGTAAGACTTGAACTGACCCGTTGCTTCGTAAATTCGAATATAATAAGAATCGAGCTGCTTCATTTCACTTACGAACAAGTCCGCTTCACGTAACGGAAAGGTCTTGTAAATCCGGACGATGTCTTGGCCAAAGTTACGTGAGTTGATTTGAGCGTTTTCGTTCAATTTATCCTCGAATATCCAAGTTGACACCAAAAAAGAAATGATCGTACCCCCGATGATAGAGACTAAAAATGTCAGGACAACACGTATATATAAGGATCTGATCATTCATAAACCTCAAGCCGATACCCAAGCCCGCGCACCGTTTCGATCCGAAAATCGGGTGTTGTCGCGAACCGTTCACGCAGCCGTTTAATATGTACGTCTATCGTTCGATCATCTCCGGCGTAATCGATACCCCAAATCTGATCGATCAACTGCACGCGCGTATAGACTTGTCCGGGTGTTCCAGCGAGCTTATACAGCAATTCGAACTCCTTTAGCGGCAACGTAAGCGACTCCGTCCCTTTCATCACCTTATAGGTCTGTCGATCAAGGATGACGTTCCCTAAATGAATCGTCTGCGTGGAGCCAATCTTGTATCGTTTGAGTAGTGCCCTAACACGAACCGTCAACTCTAACGGATCGAATGGTTTGGTTAAATAATCGTCCGTCCCAAGTTCGAAACCTTTCACTTTCTCCCATGTTTCTCCTCTCGCAGTCAGCATAAGTAAAGGTAGATCAGGATTGGCTCTTCGGAGCTCCTTGCTTAACGTCCAACCATCCATAATCGGCATCATAATGTCAAGTACGACAAGATCGACATTCGTTGAGATGTAGACAGCCAGTGCTTCCTTGCCATCCGCTGCTTCAGCTGTTGCGAATCCGTCGTTGCGTAGAAATAAACAGACGAGTTCGCGAATGTTCGCATCGTCGTCAGCAACTAGTATAGTAGGCATCGTTTCCCTCTTTTCCCTATTTTCCACCGCATTATTTCAAGCAATCATTCTACTATAAATTAACACGTATGTTGATTAACCAAAGTAATACAGGTTCTTGATTTATCGACCTGTAGAATTCAAGTGTTTCTTTCAAACTAATTTTCCACTCAATTGACAAGGCTTCACAAAAAACAGGCGTGTGAAACCTGCAAATGACAAGCGTTTATTTTGTCTTTTGGCCTTGTGCACGAAGAAATTTCAGCAAAGCATAGGCAATTATAGCTGTGAATAACTGATTGAACAACGCATTGGATGTTGTGCCAAACAATACGGAAACGTTCAAATTCAGCTAAATCCAGCGGAAAAATGATTCAATTTCCCAGCGCTATTTGTACATGCGGCGATTCCTTCGGACAGATAGATTGGTAGAACACATATTCCCCAAACTACTCCAGTAATTACACCATCTGAAATAACACGTCCCATACCCACTAATTATTTTTCGTCAAATGCGTAGATGACGTGTCAACTTTGATTGCACATTCGTTCCAAATCATTACTTGTTAATTTAACTGAACTATGGTCCTCCTCATGAATTTTATTCATGCCTCCATTATATTTCTTCGTTTTATTTAATGCCATTACCAACATACAATAAGTGCATGCTCTATTATATGACCTTTGACAAGGGATGTATTTTTATGGAAGGATAAAGTGAAATGCAAAAAATTTTAGTTACAGGTGCTGCAGGTAAGATTGGCCAAGATGTTACAAGATTCCTAGATAAGCAAAGGAATTACCAGTTACGGCTAGCAGATATTAACTTATCTGCTTTAGAAACTTTTAAAGATATAAATCATGAAATCATATATTTAGATATTTCTGATTTAGCTGCTTGTCAAGAATTTACGAAAGGGATAGATATAGTTATAGACTTGGCAGGTAATCCTTCGCCAAATGCTGATTTTTATGGCTCCTTATTAGAAAATCATATAAAGGGAACCTATAATATTTTTAGAGCTGCTAGTGATAATAATGTATCCAAAGTGATAGTTGCTTCCAGTGCTCAAACAATTGAAGGCTATCCTTTGGATTATCAACCACATGCTTATTCACCCACGAGACCCAAAAATATGTACGGGGTAAGTAAGTGTTTCGCATAGGCTGTTGCTTCTTACTTTGCTTATGAAGAAGGGTTACAAAGTCTTGCTATTCGTATAATAATCCATACGGTAAACCACTAACAGCTAGAGATATGAGTACATACTTAAACCTAGAAGATTTTATGGACCTTCTCTTAAAGTCGATGACGGCAAAGAACTTACCTCCATTTTTAATTTTACATGGTGTATCTAACAACAGGTTTAAACGAATTGATATGGAGAAATATATTTCAATAATTCTTCATTAAGATGGGAATTAAATAACTCAACTTGAGTAAAATGAAAAACACCTCGATCCTTGTTATAGTGAGATTACCTAGAAATCACTACCACAGAAGAGGTGCCTTAACTACAATAGCTCAAAATAACCAATATCATCAACTACCAAAAGAACTTAATTCTATTTTTTCCGAGCTCGAAATGAAGATCCAGCTAAGGATACAGTCTATCGCTTCTTATAAACGGTGCCAATGTTCAATTGGCGCCCTTTCCTGCTACTGTTTAGTATGAATGCGATTAAAAAAGTAACTCGACTTACGAAAAAAAACGCTCCAAAGTGTTGATTGTGCTTATCATCGTAACTGCAGTAAAAAAGTTGAATTGCTAGCACACAATTTTGACACCTTGGTTAACTATTCCACCTTTGAAGTATTTCCTGTTTTTAATCAATGAGTAAGGGGCAAAATTTAAAGTATATGGTGGCACTATTTGTACTTCTTTCTGTAATCTCTACTCATCGAATAAATTTAGAGCTATCACTCATGCCTTCATTTGAACACCCCGATGAATGAACTAAGATAAGTTATGGATGAAGCGCCCGTGCCATCGCATCAAAATAATTCTGACTGGCACGCTGACTCACTTCGGCTTCAGGCACAAGTACTTCAAAGCAATGGAAGCAGCCGGGGTAGAGATGAAATTCAACATCTACTCCTGCTTGTGCAAGTCGTGTTACATATTCAATAATTTCATCTCGGAATAAATCGAGTTGACCTACACATGTATAAGTTGGCGGTAGTCCTGCTAAGTTGTCTGCTCTCGAAGGTACGGCATAGGGAGATGGTTCGTTAGTATCGTTCTTCTTTCCCAAGTACATATTCCAAGCCGTTAAATTGTTTGATCTATTCCATGTTGCATTGTCTTCTATAATCTCATAGCTTGATGGTGTTATGTTGTGGCTATCAAGCATCGGATACAGCGGCATCTGAAAAATAATAGATGGACCTCCTTTATCACGAGTCATTAATGCAAGCGCTGCTGTTAGTCCACCGCCTCCACTTGCACCGGCAATCGCAACTCGATTCACATCAATTCCAAGCGAGTCTGCCTCATTTGTCATCCAAACCAAGCCTGCATAACAATCTTCAATAGCCGCTGGATAAGGATGTTCGGGCGCAAGTCGATAATCGACAGACACAACAACGCATTCAGCATTCTGAACAAAGCGTTCACACAAAACATCGTCCATATCAGGGTGGCCCATTACGTATCCACCACCGTGAATCCACAGCATAGCTGGAAGTTTATCAAGATTCTTCTCAACGGGTTCGTAAATTTTAACTAACATCTCGCCGGCTGCGCCAGGAATCATTCGCTTGGTCATGTTTACAAGCTCTGATTTTTCCAAATGTGGATTCGACAAGAGACTTCGACTCGCCTCTAAATCCCCCTCTAATTGAAAGCCTGGAAATTGTGAGAAAGCCTGTTTTAATTCTGGTAATACTCGACTGTCAATTTTCATATAAATTCCTCCAGTTAAATAATGAGACTTGATGCAATCCTTATCGAATAATTAGCGGAATAGATGTGTCTCCTGTTCTCCTTCAGCTTCCCATTTGGCAATTTCCTCTCTTACACGAGGGGCAACTTCTGTTCCAAGCAATTCTATGGCACGCATGACTTGATCATGTGGCATGGTACTTAATGGTACATACATCATAAAGCGTGTAATCCCTACATGCTTACGAAGATGGATGATTTTTTCGGCGACTGTATCTGGATCACCAACATACAACGCCCCTTCAAAACTTCGTGCAGTATCAAAGCTGGAACGATCATAATAAGGCCACCCCCGCTCTTTACCAAGTTTATTCATGCCTGCCTGAGTGGAAGGGAAAAATGTATCTGCTGCCAATTCCGTATTCTCTCCAACAAATCCAATCGAATGAGACCCCACCTGAAGTTTTGACACATCATGACCAGCGTGAGCCGCCGCTTTCTTATATAGTTGTACAATTCGTGCAAAGTGCATTGGGCTACCACCAATAATCGCCAGCATAAGTGGTAATCCCAGAAAACCGGCACGGATAGCAGATTCCTGATTCCCACCGCTACCAACCCATATCGGTAAAGGATGTTGAACAGGTCTTGGATACACACCTAAATTATTGATTGCCGGTCGATGTCTGCCTTCCCAAGTCACTTTTTCGGACTGACGTATTTTGAGCAGTAGGTCCAAATGTTCTTCAAACAGTTCATCATAGTCCTTCAATTCATAACCAAACAGTGGAAAAGATTCTATAAAGGAACCACGCCCCGCCATAATCTCTGCACGTCCATTTGAAATGCCATCCAGTGTAGAGAAATCCTGAAAAACACGCACAGGATCAGCTGAAGAAAGCACGGTTACTGCACTCGCAAGCCGTATCTTTTTCGTTTGTGGTGCCGCCGCTGATAGAACCATCGCTGGAGAGGATGCTGCATAATCCTCCCTATGGTGCTCACCAACACCAAACACATCAAGTCCTACTTGATCAGCAAGAACGATTTCTTCAACAACTTCACGCAATCGCTGTGCGTGACTTATCACTTCACCACTATGTACATCTGGTTTCGTTTCTACAAAAGACGTAATACCTATTTCCATTTGTTATCTCTCCTAGTCCAATTAGATTTTAAGTCAAAAAAATTAATCATTTCCTTTATGGTAGTAACGTGTTTCTCATATTGGCTAACACACGTTTATTTCATAAAATCTTAACTCGTCTGGTCATAGCCCAAAAAAGAAGAGCGAAAGCACTGACAGAGGCTCCGAGTAAGGAAACCCCTCCCCAGCCAAAGTGTGCGTATATTTGAGTCGACGCAATTGAACCACCAGCACTGCCGATAGAATAAAACACCATATATCCAGCAGTAAGTCGACTCCGTGCTTCTGTATGCAATGGAAGGATCATGGTTTGATTCGTGACATGTATTGCCTGTACGGCCAAATCAAGTAGAACTATCCCTATTACTAATGCGATTAACGACTGCTCTATATAACTGATGAACAACCATGAAATCAATAATAGAGCTAAAGCAATGCCTGTCGTTCGTTGTCCGTAACCTTGATCGGCCAATTTTCCTGCCCGTGCCGCAGCTAAGGCTCCAGCCACACCTACAAGACCAAATGCGCCAATTGCACTATGAGATAGAGCAATTGGCGGTGTACTAAGTGGCAGTACTAGTGAAGTCCACAAAATGCTGAAATCAGCAAAAATCAGCATGGCTAGAACAGAGCGAACGCGTAACGTTCGTTCTTGAATAAACAAAGCAAGCACCGATCTAATCAACTGAGGGTAAGATAGCGATTTTACCTCGCGCTCAACATTGGGCAACATCTTTATAAACATAAAAACCATCAAAAGCATGAGCGCAGCAGAAAATAGATATACAGAACGCCATCCCGCAACATCTGTTAATATACCCGCAAAAGTACGCGCAAGAAGTATGCCAATAACAATCCCACTTGTTACAATGCCAACGACACGTCCTCTTTCTGTAGGGGAAGCGATGGTCGCTGCAAACGCCACGAGAGTCTGTGTCACAACTGCAAGCAGACCCACCAAAGCCATACCTGCGAAAAGTACTATGCTGGAGGAAGCAGTACCAACTATAACCAGAGCTGTTGTAGATAATAGCATCTGACCGACAATTAGACGTCGCTGGTTTAGCAAATCTCCAAGCGGTACGAGTAGCAGTAAGCCCAATCCATAAAAAATTTGTGTAACGGTAATAACAATACCAATAATGGAATGGTTAATACTAAACTCCTTAGATAGTTGATCAAGCAACGGCTGTGCAAAGTAAATATTGGCAACAGACATTCCACAGGCCGTCGCAAACAATAATGCCAAAGCGTGAGACATGGATGGCTGTTGATTCAAATTAGGTTTTGTTATGGAAGATTTATGACTTATCTTAGTGTAGAGTGGATCATCGTCTACATTTTTCTCTGTTTTAAACATACATTAACCTCCAATCACATTAGATTTTTAATCATAACGTACCGTTCGGTACAATATGATTACTGGTAAATATAACTTAGTCTCATTCATAATGTCAACGATTTTTTCACTAAAGTTAATGTTTCATTAAATGAATGGAGCTTAATTTGACAGGAAGAAGGGCTAATTATATAATAATTACATACTGTTTGGTAATAAAAACAACAATTGTAATTACCTACACACCTATCCTAAAACAATTAATAAAATCAAAGTTTGAGAAGGAGAATTCTTAATGGCAAGAACTCGTGAATTTGATGAGGATCAAGTTTTAGATGCAGCAATGCAGTTATTTTGGGAGAAGGGATATGAGGCTACCTCATTAAGTGATCTTACTTCTAGAATGGGCATTCAACGCCCTAGTATTTATTCGGCTTTTGGAGATAAGAAAGAATTGTTTGAAGCCGCACTTCGTAGATATACAATGTCTCGGGCCTCTGATATACGAAATAGGCTTCAAAGTCACTCCTCTGTAAAAGAGGCATTTTCTATTTTCTTTGCCGATGTCGTCAATGAAGAATACGCAGGGGATCTTAGTAAAGGTTGTTTTTGTATCAATACAATGGTTGAACTAGCACCTCATGATGAGAGATTTGAAATTTTGACCAGAGAACATCAAATGTACCTTGCCGTCATTTTTCAGGAGACGATCGAACGAGGAATTCAATCAGGTGAGCTGGAAGTCAACACAGATGCAAAGTCTTTGGCACAGGCACTGATTGTATCGTTAATCGGTCTAACGGTTATGATGAAATCTCGCCCCCAACGTTCATTTGTGGACAATGTAATAGCAGCGACGCTCACATTACTTAAGTGACATGATTGTATATGAAAGTACGAAAACTATACCTTTATAGGGGTAGCGTCAAATCTCCATCAAATCAAAATCTCATACCACCTCCTGAACGAAAATTTTATGCATGTTGTTCGTATTTATTGTTTGGGGATAAATCGTTCTTTAAGCTTGATGGCGATATGTTGGGCCCTTATATAAAAAAACCACAGTTCACACCAAAACTGTGGTTTTTTGAAGTACAAGGAATTACATGAATCATAAATCACTGTCTAAATTGTACTCCTCATTTATCAATATCTGTATCTAGTTTTCAACTTCGTAACAGAGCTAAGTTTAATTTCTTACAGAATGAAACCAAGGCAATTGTTTAACACATGTATCGCCATAACATATGCAAGGGATCTTTTAGAAATCAGATAAGCAATAGTAAGTATTACCGATCCTGGTAAATAGATAGCAATATCCGAAAGCTGGTTCGTATGAAGAAGTGTAAAAATTATAATTGAAATGATAGATGCAATAGTAGTACCAATATAATGCGAAAAGCGATTTATTAAAATATGACGAAACACAATTTCTTCAAGTATTGGACCCAGAATACCAAATACAAGCAATGTGAATATAAGAGGTGCCCCCGCACCTGCTTCAAGGAGCTGGTCTTGGTTCTCTGGCTGATCAGTTGCTAGAAAACGCATAACAGCCTGTTCTATAATTACCATAAGTAGAACCAACAGAGGAACACTTACTACTTTCAAAATTGTCTTCTCTTTAAAATATGCAAAACTCTCAATAATTTCGTTCTTAAATAAAATTATTCCAACAATAGCAGGTACAGTAAAACCGATGGCACCAAGGGCAAATTCTGATTCAACTAAATTGTAGTTAGTTAAAAGTGATATGCCAAATAATATGAACAAACCAATTTGAAATGGTAAGAACAGTGTTAAAATTACTAGCATAATAAGTTCTTTTTTATTCTTGTTTATAAAGTTCACTTTATTATTCCCCTAATTAAATTAGCTACAATCTTTGATTTTTCTTTCTGCATAAAGTTCTCCTTCCAAATATATTCATACAAGTTAACGAACCGAACCGTTCGGTTCGTTCTGTTCCAGTGTTCAATAATACTATATGTTTCTAGTTTTTTGAACCCTTTTTACAAAGTATTAACAAAAAAATATGTTAAAAACTAAATATATTTTTTTCTCAGTTGCTTATTTACAATCAAATTCCAATAATTGTTAATGATTAATCGTTTATGGAATGGAGTGAAAGTGGGAGTAGCCCGCCCCCTTTAGCTAATCCTATTAATAAAAATTAGATATAATAGTTATATGTTTATACATTAAAATTAACGATATTTTTTACTTCGTCTATGATTTTAGGTGAAATTAGTTGTATAATATGACTGAATTAATCAATTGGTCACATTATAATTGACAGAAAATTCACACGAATGATGTAGCTAATATATTTTAATTAACCTCACACTGTATTGTTTTAGGTTCCTATAAGTTAGGGATTGATAAAATGTTTTTACTTCAAGCTTATTTATACTTACAATAAAAATTCAAGAAAAATCATCTTAAATATTAAGTTCGTTTTATTAGGAGGGCCACAAAGCATGACTAAAGTCGATAAGGTAAAAGAAAAGATTATTGAAACATCTTTATATTTATTTAACACTAATGGGATAACTTACACATCCATCCAGGATATAATGACAGCTACTGAACTATCTAAAGGAGCTATTTATCGTAGATTCAAAAATAAAGAAGAAATTGTCCTTGCTGCCTACGACAAAAGTGGTGAGATTATGTGGGGGCATTTTCATAAAGCAATGGAAAATAAAAAGACAGCAATCGATAAAATCCTTGCCATTTTCCTTATATATCAAGATGCAGCTAATAATCCCCCTATTGCTGGAGGCTGTCCATTGCTTAATAGCGCAATTGAAAGTACAGGAGTATTTCCAGAATTACAAAAAGCAGCAGCAAAGGGTTATGATGATACAGTAATGTTAATGGCTTCTCTCATAAAAGAAGGAATAGAGAAACAAGAACTTAAAGAAGATATGGACATTATATCGCTCGCTTCTTTTCTTACATCTTCAATGGAGGGCGCTATTATGGCAAGTCGAGTATCGAACGATAATATACACCACCAGTATTTTATTGAACAAATAAAACATCATCTTTTCTCTTATTCTAAATAAGTGAGAACTTGTATTTCTTCCATTCAATTTTTATAGCTTAAACTGAATAAACCCCTCACATAAAAAGTATCTTCTATTTATGTGAGGGGTGAATAATTTTTAGCAAAGGGAGCTTTTTAGACGTTGTATATTAGGCATACAACCAACCTGTTTTTCACATACCTCGCCTTTTTATCCTACCCCTAAAATAAAAAAACAGCATTCCTGTCTTTTAAAAAAAGATCTTCAAATTTTCAGATACTCCTACTGTCGGCGTTCAAAAGCAAGACGTACAGCAAGACCCGTTAATACACTTGCCATAAGCCAACGCTGCACTCGCAGCCACGTTGGGCGTGTGCCAAACCATGTAGCAATTTTGCTTGCTGTAAACACAATTAAAAGGTTGACTATAAAACTAACAGTGATTTGCGTAAGGCCTAAAACTGCACCTTGTAGAAGTAACGATCCCTTCTCAGGATCTTCAAATTGAGGTAACAGTGACACATACAAAATAGCAATCTTTGGATTTAGAAGATTAGTCATAAGTCCCATTAGAAATAATTTCCGTAGTGGCTCATTAGAAATAGTACGAGGTTCCATAATAGAAGTAGCACTCGGTTTTATCGAATTCCAGGCGAGCCAAAGCAAGTAAGCAGCACCTGCCCACTTGACTGCTTCATAGACAGCGGGTACTGCAAGGAATAGAACTGTAAGTCCGAACATTGTTGCGATTATATAAATGACAAATCCGAGCATAATGCCCAAGAGAGAAATAAATCCTGCCATACGTCCTTGCGTAATGGAACGAGAAATGAGATAAATCATATTAGGCCCTGGTGAACAAACCATGCTAAGCGAAACAATTGCAAAGGCTAACAAAGCACTCAAGCTGACCATAACTCTTCCCCCTTCATGTTACATAAAATTTCCTATTGTACATTTTATCATGATTAAGGAGAAAAAAGATTAATATCAGTCGATGTAACTAAGTAATATAATCAGATCGAATTTATGGTAATGATATACTTCTCCTTCTCTTAAACAGAGATTTAAAAATAACCTATCCATATTGATACTACAGCAACTACTAACAAAGCAAAACAAATTGTGATATTTCGAACCCACTTTTGTATATCATCAAAATACCGTTCTATAAATATAGCGTTGATATAAACGATAAGAAATAAAACAACGAAAGTAAAGGAACCCAATTTATCGTTAAATTTTTCATTGGTATATGTGCTTACATGAAGGAATAGAAAAACAAACGCTACTATGAATAGCTCAAATATCCTTTTTTTATTCACCTTGCCACCACCTTACAATAATTCCCTTTTATTCCATTTTACCAGAACATAATGTGTAGCAGTATATGAATATTATATTCATGTCAAAAAGGCTAACAATTCAAGATTGTTAGCCTCTACTTTCCATCTTCGTACCTTTTATCACTTTACTTCCTAACAACTGGAATCCACATTTCACCAAATACTAAGCCGTCTCTTTGCCCCATCTCAACTGTTGTATTTGGCCCACCAACATAAGCAAAATCTTTTGCATCTGGTAAAGCTTGACCAAAGGCGATGCCAGTCAGCTTATTACTTAGCTCTTCAGCCGTTTTGTCTTCCCCTTTCACTACTAAGTATTCTCCCTTCGGAAACTGGATCACTCTAGATTCTTCTATTTGTGCTTCTGTCATGACACCAGCATAATACATCATCTTGTTATTCACCGCTTCGCTCACAGAAAAAATATATTCATTTGTAGCCAAAGTTTTTAAAGTAGCCAGCCTTCCATCTTGTTTAACAGCCTCCCAAAAGTCTTCTTTTTCTTTATTTATTCCAACAAAGTCTGTATAGTCACTCTTAATTTCAGTTCCAATTCCTAACACAATAAAGCTATCTTTTTCTTCAATCGTATAATTTTTCATATTCAAAACCTTCCTTTTTTTAAAATGAATCAAATGATTTATCTTTTCATCTGATGAGTTTATAATATCTTTAAATCATGTCAAAAAATGATACTGTTTAGGAGACTCCAATGAAAAAAGTTGAACGGATTAATACAATTATGCGGTATATCAACAATCGCTCCCACTTTACAATTACTGAAATCATACGAGAATTTAACATATCACGATCGACAGCTATTAGAGACATAAGAGAAATTGAAGCTATGGGCATGCCGCTTGTCGCTGAAGTTGGAAGAACTGGTGGATATTTTGTCATGCATAATTCTATCCTGCCCGTTGTTCGCTTTACTGACAATGAAGTCAAAGCTCTTTTTATTGCCTTTATGGCTACAAGAAATCAACAACTTCCCTATCTAAAGAGTCGCCAATCTTTAGCCGAAAAACTACTAGGACTCATCTCAGAAACCCAGCAAGATGACCTCGTTCTTTTAAATCAACTCTTGCTTTTTGAAGGGACTAACCCACATAATCCCGATCTACTGGAGCTTTCTGACCTACCCCACCCTATGTTAGAAAAACTCATCCAAATCCTTCTTTTGGATAGACATTTATTGATTACTGTCAAAGAAGAAGAAATCAAGTCTTATCCAATATATCTATTACACCTTTATCAAGAAAAAAGCCATTGGATTATTGAAGGGTTTGACTTAAAAGAGGAAAAGAAACTGCTGTTTCCTGTCGATGACCTCATCAATATCGAACCGTACACGACGAAAAAGAGGTTAAATAAGAAACAGATTTTAGAAAAACTAAATAAGAAGGACGAAGCAATTAACCTTGTACTTGAACTTGGTCCAAAAGCGATTGCCCAGTACAAAAAATACCATCCTTTAAAAATTTCAATTTCTTATACAAACCCTTACCAATCCACAGCCATTTTAAAAACATTTATCGATGTTAACAATTCCGATGACGTGACAGAGATAACAAATTGGCTACTTTTCCTAGGGAAAGATATCACAATCAAGGAAATGCCTGAAGAAGCATTAAATGATTTACAAGAGCGGTTATGTTTATATTCTCCATGAGCAGTGATCGCTTAAACCCAAAAATATTGAGTTTAATTCGTTACCAGTTGCCCATATTTTTTACCATGAGAGCACAATACATAATAAAAGCACGGAAAACCTTCCCGTGCTTTTTCAAAAATATATATAATTTCGGATGACTTAATTCACTTACCCTAACTGACGTTTAAATGCTTTACTTGCGAAAAAGTAAGAGATGATCATGATACCCACGCACCAAGCAAGTGCAGTCCAAATATCGTTGCCAACAGTCCCTTCATATAATAGGGCGCGAATCGCATTCACGATTGAAGTTACAGGCTGATTCTCAGCAAACGCACGAACAATTTTAGGCATCGTTTCAGTAGGTACAAAGGCCGAACTAATAAATGGAAGAAAAATTAGTGGGTACGAGTAAGCTGTCGCTCCTTCCATAGACTTCGCTTTCAGCCCTGGAATGATAGCTAGCCATGTTAGCGCTAACGTAAACATCCCCAGTATTCCCGCTACCGCAAGCCAATCTAGCATATTTGCACTAGAACGAAAGCCCATTAAGAGCGCAACAAGAATAACCACCACAATAGTAAGCACATTAGCAACAAGAGAAGTTAAAACGTGAGCCCACAATATCGATGAGCGCTTAATGGGCATCGTAATGAAACGCGCCATCAGTCCACTCTTTACATCCGTAAATAATCGTACAGAAGTGTAAGCCACACCAGATGCGATAGCCATTAGCAAAATTCCTGGCAATAAATAATTAACGTAGTTATCCGTTCCTGTCTTTATTGCGCCGCCAAACACGTAGACAAATAATAGCATCATCATAATCGGTGTAATCGCTACTGTAATAATTGTATCTGGGCTTCGCATAATATTACGCATTAAGCGCCCTAGTAATACCCCTGTTTTGCTTTTCATTTACATCTCCTCCTTTTTACCGATAATCGCAAGGAAAATTTCTTCCAATGTTGGCTGCTTTTCGATATACTCTACTTTTGCTGGCGGGAACATCTCTTTCAGTTCAGTAAGAGTACCTGTCGTAATAATTGTTCCACCATGCAAAATAGCGATACGGTCCGCCAGTTGTTCTGCTTCCTCCAAGTACTGAGTCGTGAGCAAGATCGTTGTGCCGCTGCCGGCAAGTTCCTTGACAGTATCCCACACTTCGATCCGCGCTTCCGGATCAAGTCCAGTCGTTGGTTCGTCAAGAAAAATAACTGCTGGCGCCCCAATCAAACTCATCGCGATATCAAGTCGGCGCTTCATCCCGCCTGAATACTGGTCTGCCCTCTGGTTGGCCGCATCAGTCAGGCTAAATCTTGCAAGTAGATTGTCAGCAACTTGAGTGGGATTGGAAACACCACGTAACTTAGCAATCATTATCAAGTTTTCCCTTCCAGTAAGCATGCCGTCTAAAGCTGCGAACTGTCCTGTCAAACTGATGCTTTGACGAACATGATCTGATTGACGTTGGACGTCAAAACCGCAAATACTTACTTCACCATCATCTTGATTCATTAGCGTTGAAAGGATGTTGACCGTTGTCGTCTTTCCCGCTCCATTTGAGCCTAGCAGCGCGAAAATTTCGCCACGCTGCACCTCAAAATCCACTCCCTTTAGGACTTCTTTATCTTTAAAAGATTTTTTTAACCCTTTTATAGAAATTGCTGCATTGCTCATACTTTTTCCCCCTTATTAAAATAGGTTACCTATAACCTCTATTTAGTATCACTGATAATCTGTATTACTTAGTACTGGTTTAAAAATATAACTGAATAGCGATGGCGGCAATTCACATTTGTAACCAGCTAATCAGTCGGTATTACTAATTGCATTTATTTTTTTCTCAATTTCTTCATAATACTTTCATTCAAATCTTCACGATACTTAGAGACATACGTTTTAGCGTTTGCCACTAGTTCGTCAGCAAAGGATGCTACGTCCTCCCCAGTAATGTCAAGCACTTGTCTGCCTTCCGCTGCACCAGCTTCAAACAAATCGATTAATTCATACTGTATATGCAGCATATCCATCCCATTACCCGCTGAGAAATTCCACATGTAGTTTTGAATTTTCTTAAACACAAACTGATAATCCTCTGGCAGTGCTCCAACACGTGCCATCATCATTTTGTACTCTTTTTTATCACCGATTAATTTTTTAAACATTTCCAACATCTTATTTTCCTCCTTTTTTATAAAGCAGAACAAGAAACTCTCCAAATATGAGCCGGAACATTTTATATTATGAGGCTATTTTGACTTCAAGACGTTAATTTTTGAAGAAACGAAATCCCATTTTTCCCAAAATAATTCAAGCTCCTGACGGCCATCATCATTTAATGAATAAAACTTACGAGGCGGTCCCATATCTGATGGTTTCTTTTCAATATTCACAAGCTTTTTCTTTTCTAATCGTACAAGGATAGTATAAACCGTCCCTTCCACAACCTCTGTAAACCCAAGATCATTCAGGTGGCGGGTAATCTCATAGCCATACGTTTCACGGCGACTAATGATTTCCAGCACACACCCTTCCAGTGAACCTTTCAGCATTTCAGTTAAATTTTCCATGTCCTGATCCTCCTTTACCCCCTATTCTGTCTGACTTATATTCAGTATCACAGAGTACTAAGGCGAATTTTTACTGAATAGATTTTGAGTAAAAACATACTATTCAGTATTACTTATTACAACTACATTGTATGACTTAGTAGTGATGAATGTCAACAGATTTTCAAAACTTTTCTAAAATCCGCTATTACCTATTGTTTACTAAAAATATTTCGAGAAACAACACTACTCTGTATCACCTATTACAACTGCATTGTATGACTTAGTAGTTGTAAATGTCAACTCGATTTTTATATTTTTCTAAAATCAACTATTACCTATTAGATGTTCAGTGACAATAAAGTTGGTTAATTTTAGTCTAAAAAATGTAATAACCACCTACTAAATTTAATTGTTATAGCCTGTAATTTATAAAAATCATAAAATTGGTCAATTCTTCTTCATCTAATGCCCCTTATTGAAAAAAGTAGCTTGCTCCATTTACTAAATTTTCATCCTGTCTTACATAGCTGAATCTGCCTCAACATCTTTTTCACCTAAATTTTGAACAAATCTTAATAGATAACCATCAGGGTCCATAATTAAAAATTCTTTTTGTCCCTTTAATTTAGTATGAGCTCTATACCAATTCTCTTGAATATCAAATTTAATTGGATACTCGTTCTTTTTCAAACTATCATATAGTGGATCAATATCATTTATAATAATTTGAAAATTAATTCCTCTTCCGTAGGGATAAGATAACTCTCCAGTACTCCAATGACCATTTACTTCTTCAATCATAATCTGGCATTCATTTAAAGACAGTAAAGCAAACTTATCCTCTGGTCTTTGATATTCAATTTTAAACAGGAGAATTTCCGAATAGAAATTTAAACTTTGCTCCATATCTGAGACTGATAGCTCTGGTATTAATGCATTGAGTTTGTGCAAAAATGCTTCCCCCTTTGCTTAAGTTATTGATTATTATATTATAACACTTACTATAAATACTTCTTCCATTAAACTACTTCATTAGTCCTATAAGAAGTAAACAACTTTATTATCTCTACACATTAGAGACAGCCAATTTTCTTTTTGAAGAAATTTCACCACATACCTATCCCGCCAAGAAAAGAAAATACCCCAAAACAAATATTCTACATTTTTGTTTTGGAGCGCTATAGGTTAGCTCTTCTTCTTAATAAGACAGATCATCCTTTTGTTACGATAACATTATATCCATATCTTCCGCTGCAGTTGTAATTAGTTTTAAACCGAATGTTTCTTGTAATACATCAAGCACGCCAGGTGAAATAAATTCAGGCGCCTTTGGACCGATGCGGATATCTTGAATACCGAGACTAAATAGTCCAAGTAAAATGGCAACCGCTTTTTGTTCAAACCATGATAGGACAATACTAACTGGCAGTTCGTTCACTTCGCATTGAAAAGCATCTGCTAAAGCGGCTGCTATTTTCACTGTTGAAATTGAATTATTGCATTGCCCTAAGTCAATGTAACGCGGAATCTTTGTACCAGGTACAACACCGTAATCCACATCATTAAAGCGGAATTTCCCGCAAGAAGTCGTTAAAATAACTGTTTCTGGTGGAAGTGACGTTGCTAATTCACGATAATATTCTCCGCCTTTTCCTGGTGCATCACAACCTGCGATGACAAAGAAACGCTTAATCTTTCCTTCTTTTACTGCCTCAATAATTTCAGGAGCTAATGATAATACTGTATTATGATGGAACCCTGTTACTAACTGTTCATCCGACTCCATATGTACTTCTGGAAGTTCTAGCGCTTTTTGAATCAATGGTGCAAAATCATCATTTTCAATTTTTTGTACACCTTCTAAACCTGCAATATCATGTGAAAAGAATCGATCAGAGTACGCCCCTTTAATTGGCATAACACAGTTCGTTGTCGCTAATATAGCACCTGTAAATTTTTCAAAAAGACGTCGTTGATCATACCATGCCTTACCGATGTTTCCTTTTAAATGTTTATATTTTTTCAGCTGCGGATAACCGTGTGCTGGTAACATTTCAGAATGCGTATAAATATTAATTTCTTTTCCTTCTGTTTGTTTTAATAATTCTTCTAACGCAAATAAATTATGACCAGTAACTACAATTGCTTTACCTTCTACATGGTTTTGTGTAATTTGAACGGGCTCTGGAACACCAAAGTGATTCGTATGCGCCTCATCTAACAACTCCATTACTCGTAAAGCCGATTTCCCTACTTTCATAGCCATATCAATATGTTCTTGTTCATTAAAGTTGGAATTTGTTAATGTCATATACAGCGCTTCTTGCGTCGTAGCATCTACAAATGCATCAGTATACCCTAGCTGAGCAGCATGCGTACGATACGCAGCAATTCCTTTTAGCCCAAACACAATCGTATCTTGTAAACTTGCAATTGTTTCATTTTTACCGCAAACACCCTTCACTTTACATCCACCTGTTGGCGTTTGTTCACATTGATAACAAAACATGATCATCCCACCCTCTCCCAATCATTCCTTACAAATCAAGCATAATACCCATTAGGAAAAAAGGATGTGATATCAATCACAATACTAAGTATAAATGTGTGACAGTTCATATTGTTGACATAATATTTTTATTGACACCAAAAAACATTACATAATCATATTGTTCAGGTTTTCAAATATCTAAACTATTGCTGAATCACATAGTTAACTTTCTAGTTTATAGTACGAAAGAACAATTTCGTACTATAAATCTCTTAAGCAAACAGAAATAGACATATAAAAACGCTATTCTTTCTTTTTATTATGCAACAGAAAGAATAGCTTCTTTTCATTTTGAAGAACTATCAATTTTTTGATTAAATATTTTATGAAAAATCACTTTATTTACAATACATTTACACTATCTTAACATTACTTACATTATTTATATGATATATTTATATAGAAACTACTTAAGAAATTTCATGTACATTGTTATCTTTATAATCTCTGATCTGATTGATAAGAGATTATGTTATATTTTCATACCAGGGGTGAATGAGGATGACTGAAACTTTAAAAACACTTATAATGCTCGATATTACTTATGTTGTTATAGCAATTATGACGGTACTGGTATTTGTATACTTGGAATTAAAATCTCAGTAACGTATGCAGGCATAATTGATGGCTTCGCATTTAAATATAGCTAGAAGAAAGCGAGGAGAAAATTGTTTCTCCTCGCTTTTATATTTCCACAGTTTCTTATTTCAACAAATCCAATGTATGTAAAAGCAATCCTTTGTCCCCTACTTCCCCATGACCAGGCACTACTGAATTGATGTTTCCATATCGCTTCAGCACATTCTCAATCGATGCGGACCATTCATTTACATAGGCATCAGCAACGTTCCCTAAATCTTTAGCTTCCGCAGATTTCACTAAACAGCCTCCAGCTAAAATGTTGTATTGTGGTAACCATACGACGATATTATCTTCTGTATGTCCTTTCCCTGGGTAAAATGTTTCTACTTTCATATTTCCAAACTTCAAATTCGTAATCGTTTGTAAATCTCCAAGTGGTTCTTCATATCCACTTTTCTTTGCTAGTTCTGCAGTCAATGCCGTACTATGCGCTTTAATGCCTCTTTCTTTCAATGTTTTAATTCCGCCAATACGATCAGCGTGTGCATGTGTAATAATGACATCTGTTACGCGCTTCTTAAATTTCTTTTCTACCATCTCTATTAATTCCTTCGTTAACTTATCATCCCAAGAAGAATCGACAAGTACTAATCCTTTAGAAGTAGTAAGAACTAGCCCGTTCGAAGGAACTGCTTCTCCGTTAAAATAACCTAACTCCGTATGAACCCATACATTTTTGTTTAACTGAGAAATTGAAATAGTTCCTGCCTCATTTTTTATTACTTTTTGCTCTAGCTTTTGTTCCGCTTGTACAGAAGAAACTGTACTAACAAATTGAGTTATTCCTAGTAAACTAACACATACCCCTAATTTTAATAATGTATTCTTTTTCATTTTCTCCACCCTTTCTTTCAAACGAAATAGTTATTACTTATAATAGACAATTCATCTTATATGTTTGTTCCATCTTTACTTGCATATTTTATGTAAGTAACAAAAAAAAGCGTACAAAATTTTGTACGCTTTAAAACTTAACCTTTTATTCCATAATTCTCAAACTCTTCCTCGTTACCATAAAATACATTCAAATCAATATACTTCTCTTTTCCATTATAACCATTTAATCTCCCGCGGTTCGTGTATTGCCAAAACGTCCATTTTCTCTCGTCAGATAAACTCGGTTTTGTAAAGACACTACGAATCCATATATCACATTGGAGATACGCATTCTTTATATATAAATCATATGCCTCTTGAGTTGCATACAATATTACTTTCTTACCGTAATGTTTTTCTAGCATTTCAATCATGACCGACAACTCTTTCGCAACATCTTCACGCTTAGGTGGATTATCTTTTTTATCAGCATAAAATTCAACATCAATTACGGGTGGCAATGCTTGTTTATATTTTGGAACAGTTTGTATATATTGCTCTGCTTGTGTTTCACCCTTACTCTCAAAACTAAAAAAATGATACGCTCCGACGCGCATGCTTGTCTTATTCGCATTCGCCCAATTTTTCAAAAAGTATTTATCCACAAACGAGCTTCCTTCAGTAGCCTTTATAAACGCAAACTTCATATTTTGCTTTTCCAACTCTCTCCAATCTATATCCCCTTGATATGACGCAACATCTACACCTTTTATTTCATACTTATCCGCACTTATTTGATTCGGAATAAATATGCCGTGAAAAACTAAGTAAGCGACAACACTCATTACACTAATTAAGGTAAAGACTCCTCCTATAATAAGCTTCTTTTTCATTCGTATCCCCCATCTTTACACATTAATATTCCACTTACCATTCACGTTTTTTATTAATCCTCATTTTTTCTTCAAATGCCTTCTCTAAATCAATTTCTAACTTATTTGCTAAGTCACATACATTCCAAATGACATCAAACATTTCTAAACCAATCTCTCTTTTCGAATCTTGTATTTTATCACGCTTTAATATAACTTCCGCTAATTCACCTAATTCCGCCATCGCATACATCGTACGCTCTTCAATTGTTGTATCTTGAAATCCTTTTTCTTTACTGAAATTTGATACATATCTCTGGAATTCCACAATATTCATACTTAATCTTCCTTCATGATAAATACTCTGTTTTCTATTACACTTATATTTTGTTAAATTATAACATTCATACTATAATTTATTTATAACCCTTTAACGGAGGTGTTTTCAATGACCCTCTTCGCTTCCCCATCATTATTCATACTAGCAATTATTTCATTTGCACTAGCCTATTTCATCGGAGTTAAACAATACACTTGGCTCTTATCAGGATTCAATGAACGCCGTGTGCCAGATAAAGGTAAGTTATCAAAAATAGTTGGTCTTTATAATTTAACTGCCGGTGCTATTGCCACAATTGGTAGTGTCTTCACTACTCCTAATGTCAAAATCTTATTTCCTATCATTATAATTGGCCACGTTATAATCGCTGCTTATGTAAATACACGCATGGTGCATTGAAAAAAGATCACCCAAATGGATGATCTTTTTTATAATTTATCAACATATTGCTTCGCTTCTAGTAAAGAAAACCCAAAAGCCTCTCTTACTCTCTTAACTGCTGTAACTGTTTTTCCTTCTTCCATAAGCTGACGCAGCTCTTTATTAATTTCAGGTTCTCTATCTATAATTCCCATTTCTTTCGTAATTAGCTGTAATCTATCTTCCATCCTCTTTAAACGTGCATCCGTTTTCTTTTCGATTTTATTTAATTTTTCAGCAATATAAATAAACCCAAAGACCGCTATCGGTATGATCATCCAAAATTCCATGAATATCCCCCCTATTAGCTTTCATTTGTTTTATTCCACTATCTTATGTAAATTTTACCACGAAACACATTTAATGTATAATAGTAATATACAACAATGTTGATAAAACCTTTTATTTTAGGGGGACACTTTATGAAAAGATTTTTAAATACGTTACTACAATTTGTAGTCCTTTCAATTGCACTACATGTATTATTTGATATCGTTGGCTGGCTTGTTTTCAATGCGCCAATTCAAAACAAACAAATTATTATTTCCTTACTAACAACTTCATGGCTTATGTACATGTACCGAGATAAATTTTTTAAAACATTCACTTCGAATTAACTAAAAAAACTTCATCGATAAAAGATGAAGTTTTTTCTTTTTCTCTCTATTTACTACTGTATAATAGAACTAACATTCTGTCTTTTTAAGAAAGGAGTCACTATGAACTTAAAAAGTAACAATATATACGAAAAAATGAACCAATATTCCGTTGCAGGTTTAAGCCTTGCCGTTATACGTGATGGTACACTAGACAAAGTCGCTGCTTTCGGAACACTTGAATCTGGAACAACTAGAACGGTCACTACGAATTCTATATTCAACTCTTGTTCAATTAGTAAATTCATGACTACAATGCTCGTACTCACGTTATCAGATCAAGAAATGATATATTTAGATGAAGACGTAAATGATAGACTCACCTCTTGGAACATACCTATCAACCTATTTACCTCACAGAAAAAAGTCACCCTCCGAAATTTATTAAGTCACCAATCTGGAATTATTGATCCTCCTAATAGTTTTGAGAATTATACACTTGCACAAGGGCGACCAAAAATGGCTGAACTACTTGTTGGTAAAACATCATATTGCTCCGTACCTATTGAAGTAACTTATAAACCAGAAAGTGAATTTCACTACTCTGATGCAAACTTTTGTATTATCGAATTACTACTTGAAAATATAACTGGAAAACCATTTAACCTTTTACTTGAAGAATATATCTTTCAGCCACTGCAACTGAAAAATAGTATGCTATTCCCTCCTGAAGATATAAGTAAAATAGAGGCCTTTGCTTGTGGACATAATAAGGATGGGATTGTCACAGATGAAAAATATCCATTTTATCCATTCGCAGCTGCTTCAGGTATTTGGACAACACCAACAGACTTATCAGCTTTAGTTATCGAAATCATTCATTCCTTACAAGGAAAGGGCAAACTAAAACTTTCTCAAAAATTAATACAAGATATGCTTTCTCCTCAAGGTTGCTCAAAATGGACTGGATTAGGTATCTTTCTAAATGATTCTAACGAAGACTTACAAATGCATTCACTTGGATGGGGCGTGGGATTTCAATGCATGCTGATATGCTATCCATACCGAGGTAATGGTGCTGTTATTATGACGAACACTGACGTAGGCGTTCATCAAATGGAAGGGATTATTGGTGATGTCTTAAAAACGTTATCCTTATAATATAAGTAAAGAAGCTGTTCCTTCCAGCTTCTTTACTTATATTACATTTTTCGCAACAATTTTTATATGTTCTGGTGCGATAATCTCCGTTATACTTTCTTGGAAATCTTCCTGCAACATTTCTTCAATATGTTCTAGCTGCACTTCAACATGTGTGCATTCTAAATTATGTATATTTAAAAGTGCATAATGATCTTTTTTCTTAATTACTAAATATTGATTCTCCTCTGTTACAAGTATAGAACCTAATCGTACTCCTAGTAGGCGTTGATCATCAAACTTCACAACCATTCCCCCTTACTTTATATGTAATAAAATAACATTTTATGTAATCTATTCTTTATAAACTATATCATAATTTATTA
The DNA here is from genome assembly GCF_053345335.1 of Bacillus sp. M5A3_1b. NCBI lineage: Bacteria > Bacillati > Bacillota > Bacilli > Caryophanales > Bacillaceae > Bacillus > Bacillus sp. M5A3_1b. The sequence continues at coordinate 26,224 of NZ_JBKEZY010000008.1, forward strand.
AAATATAAAGTGAAACTTTAATCAGTGGGGGTTTTGTTCATCCCCCACTGATTATTAGTTGAACCAATCGGGCTTTTACGGGCAGTTGATCCCCACCTAACTTCTTTGCTTTCGCTGGATTTTGAGGTAGGAGTCTTACTGCCCGTTAATGCGGGATAAATATCATATTTCCTTTTACTAAAAACCCCCTATTCTTTTATATATTTCGATACAAAAAACTTTCTCAACATAAAATTAGAATTTTCAGTTTTTATTCTTATAAAAATCTATTATAATAAAGTTAATAAATGTTTGACCTCTCCTAATTCATGTACATATGGATGATCAGTAGTCGCTGCTACTGATCTATTTTTTTGCTCCATATTTCCACGAGTAGTTCATTATTTTATTCGCCAAGCCATTAACTCACCAGGTCAATCTAATAAAGGCTTAGTAGTGCTAATTCTAAACCCTCTCCTCATAAAATATAATTCTATTAAAAAACGGATCAATCACAGTTAATTCCATTGTATCCCACGGTGTGCTCTCTATATCAGGTTTTGCATAGGCATAATCTTTACTTGATAAACTAGTATAATAACTTTTTAACCCCTCTATTTTCACGCGAATCGCACCACCTGGCGAAGCATCCCCATGATGCTCTGATAAATGTATGACAGCATCGTGTAACGAAATTTGCATATATAATGGCATATTTTCCTCATACCGATGTTCCCAATCCAGTTTAAATCCTAAAAAATTTAAATAAAATAACTGAGCCTTTTCAATATCAAAAACTCTAAATATAGGTGTAATCATTTATAATTCTCTCCTATTTATAAACATCTGCCGCCAATTCCCTCAAAACATCCACATTTACTACTTCAAAGCAACCATTGTTCTTCTTTATAATCTCTTTATCACAAAAAATATTTAATGTACGTAATAGATGACGATAACTCGTTCCTAACAATTCCGCTGTTTCCGTTAAATTCCCACTAAATACAATTCTATTTCCATGCTGCACCGCTCGTTCCCCTGCTGCTAACATGTAACTCGCAAGTCTATTTTCAAGTGGATATAGTAAATTAATTGTACTATTTTTTGAAAGCCGATTTAACTTATGTGCTAATGATCCGCAAATACACCGTAAAAATTTCGCATCATGAAATAGTTGATTTCTCACTTTCCCTAAAGGTAAACCAACACAATATGAATCTGCCATCACTTGTACGTTTGAAGCTGTCTTTTGAGAATGAATTAACTCCACATCTCCTAACAGCTGCAAACTATCATAAAAGCATAACAATACAGATTTCCCGTTACTTAATGTATTAAACGCTTTCGCTTTTCCTTCAACGAAGAAAAATAAATAATCTATCTCTTCATTCTCTCTACAAATAAACTCATTCTTTTTAAAAAATATTAGTTCCATATACGGTTTCATATCATTACTAAAAAAGGAGTCAATATTATTTTCTTTCATATAATTTGTTAATTTAATAGAATTACATATTTTCTTCATAGTTCCCCCGCCTTTACAACTACTCCCCATTGTAATCAAAATTTTCCCCTTCCACTATGACATATGTCATAGTAATTCACAATTTCAGCATGATACAGTCATTACAAATATGAAAATTAAAGGGGATATTACATTGTACAACTTTCTTTCTGTCTTTATTGGTGTGCTCATCGCCGTTATGCTTCCATTGAATGGGATTTTATCTGAATTAATTGGCAAGTATACATCAAGCGTTGTCATTCACCTTGTCGGTTTAATTGCAGTTATTTTCGTTTTAATCATAAACAAAAATAAAATTTATTTTGATAAAAGCATTCCACTTTTTTTATATAGCGCTGGAGCGATTGGGGTATTCACTGTCCTTTTTAATAATATAAGTTTCTCCGTCCTTGGTGCCTCTATTACGATCGCATTAAGTTTACTTGGTCAATCCATTGCTTCCATCGTTATTGATCATTTCGGCTTATTAGGAATGAAAGTTGCAAAGTTTGAAAAGAAAAAACTAATTGGATTATGTTTCATCTCTTCCGGAATTATAATCATGACAATTTATTAATGGGGGCAAGAAAATGTTATATATTACTATCGCTATTTTAGCTGGTGTTTCTATCGTTGTTGCTAGAATTATTAACGCAAATTTAGCAGCGAAAATCGGTAATTGGGAAGGTACGTTTTTTAATTATATTACTGGATTATTTTTCTCTATGTTATTTTTAATTTTCAGTTCAGATTCAATGTACATTCCTAGTCATACGTTGCAATCTATTCCTATCGCTGTTTACTTAGGCGGATTAGTAGGCGTTATCGTCATCTCGTTATCGAACTATATTACACCTAAAATATCAGCATTTTATTTAACGTTACTCATCTTTATCGGACAATTATTTGCGGGGACTATCATTGATTTCATCTTGTCACACGAACTCTCTATAGGAAAGGTTGTCGGTGGCATTTTCGTACTAATCGGACTCACTTACAATTTACTCGTGGATCGTCCTGTTAAAACTGTGCAGAATAACCAAGTTCAATTATAATACTTTACGCTTCCCTATCATATATTAATAGAAAAGCTCTTCATACGAAGTGATAGAGAGGAGAATATTCTATTAAAAAAATCATTTTACTGCTAGGTAGTGCATTGATTATTTTTGGAATCGCATGGTTTTTCAACTCTGGGAAATCTATTCAAGATTTCTATACAGCAAATAAACCAAAGAAGAAAGCTACTATCCTTTCAACTCAAAGAGATCCAAATGAGCCCCCTGTCTTTTTAGGAAAACAGGAAATAAAAGATATACATGTCGAGTCAATTAAAACAAAAAAGGATATGTTTCTCACAAAAACAGATGAATTAAAAACATTCATTAACAGTATGGATACCGCCAAAAAAGGGAAATTAACATTAGATGAAGAAGGATCAGATTTAATAGACTGTGATATGTGGATTACTTTCGAGGATGGAACTTATAAAAAATATTTTATATGGGTAGTTGACCATCACAGTAACGAAGTGATGATTGCTCAGCAAGATACTCCTGATGATGTAAACCTTACGTACTATCAATTAAATGAAGATAGTTCTAAAAAAGTTTATAACTTATTCAAAAAAATTATTTAAACGAAAAAGTCATGAGCACATGTGAAGTGAGCTCATGACTTTTTGCACTATATATATTCAGGGAACACTTTACATCCCTTTTCCTGTTCTATATCATGTCCAAAGAAAACAATCGGCTTCTTGTTCATCACAACTTCTTTTAAACGTTTAATTGAAGATAAGGCTAATTCCGAATCAAACCCCGCAAACGGCACTTCATCTTCAAAGTTTTCTTTCGTATAAGATGCATCAATCGTTAATAATACAGGACCGGATTTTTCTGTCTCAATTAATAGCGATTGATGCCCTGGAGTATGGCCTGGTGTATGCAATAATTGAACTCCTGGTACGACTTCATAATCACCTTCAATGATTTTGTAGTTTAAATTCGGCAATATACATTCTTTCAAATATTCTTCGCTATGCTGCGCCGCCTCATATTCAGCACGCTGTACAATGATTGGTGTATTTATAAAAGCGCCATTTCCTCCTGCATGATCAAAATGCAAGTGAGAACTAATAATATAAAGAAGGTCTTTCGGCTCATAACCAACCCGTTTTAAAATATTCACGATTCTATCTTCTTCAGTCATTTTCGGTAAAACCCTCCCTTCGACAAATGTACCGTTAAAAAGACCTTCATTATTAACTGCACTTTCTGGCATACCTGTATCTACTAAAATAGGTCCTTTTTCAGTCTCCAAAAGATAACACCAAACCGGTAAGTCTAATAATTCTCCTGGTGTTAATGTACTATTAACAGACGAATGATCCAACATACAACGACCTGCTGGGACGAAATAAAGCTTCTTTACTGTCATTATGTATCCACCTTTAAATTTAGTTTTGAATAAAACAATACAGTAAAGAATTCCTCTTGCTAGAAATAAACTCCTTCTCACTTTTCATTGTTTCAGCTATTATTTTTGAGTCATTCACAAATTCTCCTTACACTATTAATTATTATTCGTTATTTTTCTAAGAATCCAGGGTAATAAATCAACTGTTTGTATTTTGAAATACGAAAAGGATACACACTTAAACGAAGGTTACATAAAAAAGAACCGACTACCTATATGTTAAAAAAAGGAGTCGGTTCTTTTTTATTTATTATCGCTCTTTATGTGCGACGAGCTGAGATTATAAAAGGTAATATGCTATTGGTTTTTCACTGTAATATTTCCATTATGTGTGTTTAATTTAATTATATTTTCTCCCTTTCCAATAACCGTATTCCCGTTATATTTATTCAGGATATTCGCGCTGCCGTTGGCGACAGAAACATTAAATTGAACATTAGTTGGTTCTTTTTCGGTTTCAATATTAATTTTCCCGTTATGAGTCATAAAATTGAGATTTCGATCCAGTTCATTCGTTTTAAGAGTAAGACTTCCATTTTTAGTTTGTCCATCTATTTCACCTTCAACATGGTCTAGCATTATTCGTCCGTTGTTCGATTTCACATGAATATTTTGTGCCAATACATCTTTGAAATCCATAATTCCATTGTTTGCTTCTGCGATAATTTTTGGCGAATTGATTTCTCTTAATTCAACATGTCCATTGCTTGTATTGATATTAAAATGTGTTGCGTTTAGTTTTTTAGCAGAAACGTAGCCATTATTATTGGAAACTTTTAATGAATCATATTGTTTTTCGGGTAGATACACATTTAATGTTAATGGAGCCAATACTTCAGAAATATTAAAGTTGAACCAGCTCTGTTGTTTTTCTTTATAAGAAATGAGAAGCGTTGAATCTTCCTCATCCGTAGCTAATGTTCTTTTTACGTTTGGATTAACCTCGCCATCTAATTTTACTTTCACGTTACTATCTTTTGTAGGATTGATATTAACACGAACGTTATTTGTATCAATAATGACGCTTGACACATTATTATTATTAACGACCTTTTCTTCTGAAATTGGTACTGCAGCAATTGAACGATAAGTGAATAAACTTCCGATCATACCAATAATGAAAATAATACCTGCAATGATTGAAAGACTCTTTTTATTTATCATGCTTCAAACCACCTTTTACTAATGCTATATTGAACTTTAAATAACGAACAAATCCATTCTTTGCTAGCTTCGTTAAAAATAACATAGCAATAACAATGAAATATCCAAGTCCACAAAGTGCTAAAGAAACAAAAAGATTAAATAGCAAGAATGTATTTGGATGTATAATAGTATCAACTAAAACAAGTAATGGTGCGCCTAAAAATGAGATACCTAGAATCCATCCTGAAAAAATTAATGCCGCTAATGTAATTGCAGGTCCAAGCACGATTAACAAATTAAAAAAACCTAATCCAATTACTGCCCAAATTGCCCGAAAAACATTTCCTGTTGTTGCACTTGCTGTTACTTTCTCAATATGATAATCTGCTAATAACTCTTTGGCGATTTGAGCTGGAGAGCCTAATGAAGTTGCAATTTCTTCTTCACTTTTCCCTTCCTCTAATCCGAAAGTAAAATGTTCTTCATAATCTTTTAAAATATCTGCACGCTCTTTATCAGATAACCTTTTTAGAGATACATTTAATTGTTGTAAAAATTTATCTTTCGTCATTACCTACACCTTCTTTAATTAATTGATTGACACCTTGTGAAAACTCATTCCATTCCTCCAAAAGTTGATACAAATACGTTCTACCTTTATCCGTCAGTGTATAATACTTTCTTGAAGGGCCTTCTGAAGACTCCTGTAAATACGTTGTAAAATATTCTTCCTTAGTTAGCCTTCGAAGAAGAGGATAAACAGACCCTTCTGATATTTCAATTCGATTGGAAATATTTCGAACTAATTCATATCCATAACGGTCTTGCTTATCCAGTAAGACAAGAACACAAAGTTCTAAAACTCCTTTTTTAAATTGTACATTCAATATTCATTCACCCTATTCTAATTGATATCCACTACTGTTTATTATTTAGTACTGTTTTATAACGAATAACTACAAGTATAATATAACACTTGGTATTGTTCATTGCAAGGTACACTGGAAAAATAAGTATACCTCTCATCCGACGCTTATAAAATCAGAGTGATGGGTGTTGCTCGCCAGTTACAAAGTTCTAAATGAAGTTGAAACAGCTCTTTTACAAAATGGAAAGAACTCAACTTTTTTACATAATGACGCTTTACCTACTATAATAAAAGAGAAAAACTCTTACTTTATTGGAGGGAATAGAAATGAAAGCAATTGGTTTACATGAATACTTACCTATTGAAGAAGAAAACAGTTTAATTGATATTGAAGTTGAAAGACCTGTTGCTACAGGAAGAGATATACTTGTTAAAATTAACGCTATTTCCGTTAATCCAGTTGATACAAAAGTTCGCTCTCCGAAAGATAAAAAAGAAGATGTAGCGAAAATACTTGGCTGGGATGCTAGTGGTGTCGTCGTACAAACGGGCGAAGGTTGTACGTTATTTAAAGAAGGCGACGAAGTATTTTACGCTGGAAGTATTACGAGACAAGGTACATATAGTGAATACCACCTAGTTGATGAAAGAATCGTTGGTAAAAAACCAAAAACGTTAAGTGATGCTGAATCTGCAGCACTTCCTTTAACAGCTATTACGGCTTGGGAAGGTTTATTTGAACGTTTAAGCATTGATTATAATAAGAAAGATGAGAATACATTCAAAAACATTTTAATTATCGGCGGGGCTGGTGGTGTAGGTTCAATCGCAATTCAACTTGCGAAATGGGCTGGACTGAATGTAATCACAACTGCATCCCGTAATGAAACGATACACTGGGTTGAAAAATTTGGTGCCGATTATATCATTAACCATCACCAACCTTTACAAGATCAAATATTAGAGTTTGGGCTAAAAGATGTAGATTATATTTTCTGCTTAAACAATACAGATGAACATTGGCAAGCAATTTGTGACCTCATTAAACCACAAGGAAAAATTTGCTCTATCGTAGAAAATGGACACCCTCTTGAGATGGGTATTTTAAAAAGTAAAAGTGCTACATTCGTTTGGGAGTTTATGTTTACAAAAGCGATGTACGAAACTGGCGATATGATCACGCAGCACGAACTATTAAATAAAGTAAGCGAACTATTAGATGAAGGTATTTTAAAGACTACATTAAATGAAACACTTTCACCAATTAACGCTGAAAACGTAAAGAAAGCACATGCTCTGCTTGAAAGCGGAAGTACAATTGGAAAAATCGTTTTAGAAAAGTTTTAATAACAAAAAGTCCGATTTCCAAATGAGAAATCGGACTTTTTACTATCTTTATTTACTTGAAATCTCTTGATCATGTGGAACATCTAACGGAGGTCGTTTCCCTATTCCGAAAGCGTAGAAACTAATTGTTACGATAGCTAAGAAAACAATACCTACAACTAGTGAAATACGCGTATCATCGTTAAACCACATTCCAATTAATACCATTATTAAAAAAGCAATCGTCAAATAGTTTGTAACAGGAGCAAATGGCATTTTGAACGGATGATCTTTCATCTCTGCCCCTTTTGCTTTTCTAAAATTAATTTGACTAATTAAAATGACGAACCATGGCACCATACCAGGAAGTACACTCGCACTATATACATATACAAATAAGTTTTTCGGCGCAATATAACTTAATACAACACCAACCGCTAAACCAATTATCACACCAACTGTACCAAATAATGGAACACCGTTACTAGAAATTTTCGTAAAATATTTCGGTGCTTGTCCATTTACACCTAACGTATACAGCATACGCCCCGCACTATAAATACCACTATTACAACCAGACATCGCCGCTGTAATAACAACGAAGTTAATAAGTCCAGCTGCTGCCGTAATACCAACCTTCGCAAAAGTTGCTACGAACGGACTACCAATTGTACTTAATTGATCCCACGGATACACAGTTACAATAACGAAAATAGCACCAATATAGAAAATTAAAATACGCCAAATTGTACTTTGAATTGCTCTTGTAAGTGTCTTCTTCGGATCCTTCGCTTCACCAGCAGTAATACCGATTAATTCCACACCTTGGTATGCACCAACTACAAGTGATAATGCAAAGAAGAACCCTGAAAAACCACCTGTAAAGAAACCGCCATTTGACCAAAGATTTGATATACCAATTGCTTCTCCGCCGTTACCAATTCCAAAGAAAATAAGTCCAAATCCCGCAATAATCATTAATAGAATCGTAACGATTTTAATCATCGCAAACCAAAATTCAAATTCGCCAAATGACTTAACAGAAATTAAGTTAGCTGCCCCAAGAATAACCATTGCGATTACACCTGGTATCCAAGCTGGTAAGTCCGGGAACCAATATTGCATATATGCCCCAACCGCAATAATTTCTGACATCCCAACGATAACCCACTGGAACCAGTTACTCCACGCTGTCATATAACCAGCTAACGGATGAATATACTTATGACCGAACGTCGCAAATGAACCTGTACTCGGCTCCATATACAACATTTCACCCATTGCACGCATAATGAAGAAAATAAAAATACCTGCAATTGCATACGCAAGCATTACTGACGGACCTGTCCATTTAATTGTGCTGGCTGACCCCATAAACAAACCAACACCAATCGTTCCGCCTAAAGCAATCATTTGAATATGACGTGCTTCTAAACCCCTTTTCAATTCTTTGTTTGCCACTTCACTTCCCCCTCTTAGATGATTCATAGCCGCATTTTAAAACAAGATGCTTTCCCCTAATTCCTTTCGGCTTTGAAAATGATGAAACAAACGTCATTTTACACTAGCTTTAAAGCTATCCTAAAATCGTTTTTTGCCTCTTGCAAAATTCTCAAAACCTTTCATCTTCCAATATTCTATAAATCTTAAAATTACTTACCTTATATTAATTCATTAATCTGAAAAATTCAATTATTTTTTCAATAAATTAATATGCATGATTACGTTTAATTTTTAACTGAATTAACAATAAAATACATCTATTCAATATGATTCCGGTATGAATATTATTACAATATAAATAACCGAGGAGAGTATTCCTTCCTCAGTTTCACATCTCATGTACTTCAATCTTTATAATAGTTAACGTAATTCCCCACACGTCCGATTCATATACCAACCAGAAATTTAATATATTAATAAACTACTAAGTTCTTTAGTCCAGCACAATTTTGAGGCAGGAATCTTATTGCCTCAAAACAGCGGGATACAATATAAAAGGGTCTCATTTTTAATGAGACCCTTTTACCATTTCATATTTAAATCATTTTTGAAGTTTGTTTCCCTAAAATAAACACTTTAGTAAACACCATTATGATAACTACAATAGCCAGAAAATAAAGTGGCATCACGAGTAACGAGCCCGTATGCAGCTGACTCATTCCCCAAATTGTTATCGTTACAATGACATAGTACCCTAAGCTAAACAAAGCTCCGGCTGTACCAACGACATCTTGAAAATCTACTAATGCTAAACTTAAACAGTTAGGTAACGCTATCCCAATTCCTAATAGCAATATAAACATCGCTATTAAAAATGCAATCATATATATTATGTTTGCATTTGATCCAACAAACGTAATAACAGATAAAAGGATAGCTCCTCCTGTCATTACGAGACAACCGATATATATAATTTTCTCTGGTTTATACGTGGCAAGCAATCGTTTTGAAACTTTCGCTCCAATAATAGAAGCGGAAGCAACAACAATTCCTAGAAATCCATACATACTAGGCGATAACTGAAAGTATTCAATAAAGATAAACGGCGCTTCTGCATAATAGCTAAATAAAACACCATTCGTTCCTCCAATTAATAACCCATATGTTACTACTTTCGGATTTGTAATTAAACGTTTAAAAACAGAAAACACATTTATTTTATTCGTTACTGAGTCCGTTTTTGTTTCCGGAAGGGAAACAAACGTATACAGCAAAATTCCGACACTCATAACTACTAAACTTAAAAATACGATTTTAAATCCAAACATTTGATCAAGAAAACCACCAATTAACGGCCCTATCGCTGGTGTAAAAGCAATGACTGCCGAGATTTGAGCAAACATAACATGCCTCTTATGCCCTTCTACACTTTCACGTAAAATCGTTTGTGTAACAACAGAGCCAGCACTTGCTCCAAACGCTTGAATAAAACGACTTAGCAATAAAACTTCAATGGAATTTGCAATAAAGCATAAGAAACTCCCAACGCCATATACGACAATTCCAAATAACATTGCCGGGCGACGGCCAATTATATCTGATAACCATCCAATAAAAAATACACCTAAAGCAAATCCAGCAAAATACAGACTAAGTGTTAACTGTACCTCATTATTACTTACATGTAACGCCTTTGAAATATCAGGTAAAGACGGTGTGTAAATCGTTTCACTAATTTGCGGAAATGCGACAAGAATGATCATTAACAAAAGTGATGGTACTGAGACTTTTTTCATTTTTCATACCCTCCTATAACTTTGAAAATCTCAGAAATAAAAAGACTTTCCTTAGCTACGGAACAGGAGGGGCCATTATAGAAATTCGATCATAAAACAACAAAGAAAACACCTCAATTACGTATGTTAATACTTATAGGAGGGTAATATTAACATTAATTTTAATATATACTTTTTCAATTATATTACATATTGCGTTTCTTTTTCTAGTGTTGAGCCTTGGAATCTTTGTTAAAAAGATAACTTGAAGCTACCACCTTTTTATGGAATAATTAGAAATAGTTTGAATTAACAGTTCTAATTATAAAGCGATAGACTAGCATTTTTAGTGTCGTAAAGCTTGCAAACAGGAGGCCTTTCGTAATGATTGAAATTTTAAGGACAGTAATAAATTTCCTAATTTCTCTATTCTCAGGAGAATTACCAATTGTCTATTATGTGTGGATTATCGCTCTTTTTATCATGCAAATAATCCAGGCTACACTAAGCTATAAGCTCTTTAAAAAGAAAGTCAATTTTAGCACTTATATGTCAACAGAGTTACTCGCTTTTATCATTCTATTATTTGGTGGTATGTTAATATCTAAGTTACTTGCCTACATAATAGACGATCCTACTATTAGTATGACAAATGTAACACATTATTTTATTTCCCTTATCATACTAACTATATTTGTCTCTATTGGCTTTATTAAAGACTTTTTACAATCATCTATTAGTAATAAAAATGTAGCTCTTTTTACCATTTTAGTAGTGTCCTTACTAGCTAGTATACTTTCATTCAAGTTTTTATCACCTTTCATTGCAGGTTCTTTTTCTCTTTCTAAATCTTTTATAGCCACTTTAATTATTGTAGTACTCGGATTCATTGCTGTATTAATTTCTTTAGAGGAAAAGTATGCAGATGAAGAGTAATTCTTGCATTTATAGTTTGAAATTGAGTGTCTATTCTTTTTAGCCGTGTAACTAAAAAAATAACAGTCCTTGAATCGAAATTTAAGCAGAAATGAGGAAATACAATTGAGCATTGAACAACAATTATATGATACAGTGAAAAGTTTAATTGACCAAAGATACCCACACGGTTGGGGCGGAGCTGCAGCAATTCGTGTAGAAGATGGATCCATTTATACAAGTGTGGCCCCTGACGTAATAAACGCTTCAACAGAACTTTGTATGGAAACAGGTGCAATTTTAGAAGCACATAAATTTCATAAGAAAGTTACACATTCTATTTGTCTTGCAAGGGAAAATGAGCATTCTGAATTAAAAGTGTTATCACCTTGTGGTGTATGCCAAGAACGTTTATTTTATTGGGGACCAGAAGTACTATGCGCCATTACAAATCCTAAACAAGATATCATTTTCAAACCGTTAAAAGAATTGCAGCCATACCATTGGAGCGAAGCATACCATGATGAATTCGTAAAAGAATGGAGTACGTGATAACTGTTCACTAAAAAAGCACCGTCACAAATGACGGTGCTTTTTCTATGTAAGAGCTACTAGAAGGTTCCCTTCTAGCCTACTCCCATTTATAAGTCCAAAATTGTTCCAGTTGCAGCCATTTTAATGTTGCTGCATCTTTGTTTTTGATTTTTACGTGTGTTTCTTCTAACATCGCTTCTGTTTGTGAACGATGCGCACCTAGTGCAGCTAATTTATGCTCGAACACTTCACTAATATTATTTACAACATCCGGCTCACCTAATACAGCTTCACGATTTCTCGTAATCGCAACTGCATGAATGGCTGGACGTTCTTCTTTTGGCATACGCGATACAGCGCGAACGACAGCGCGGCCAAATGCATCATGATCTGGATGTACGCCGTGCTCTGGATAAAATGTAATAATTCGAGATGGATTTACTTCTTGAATGATTGCTTCAATTTTATCTGCAACGAAATCAACATCTTCAAATTCTAACGTTTTATCATGGAAACCAAGCATTCTTAAATCTTGAATTCCCATCGCTTCACATGCATCTTTTAATTCTTTTTCACGGATATTTGGAATCGTTTCACGGTTAGCGAATACGTTCTTCCCCATGTTACGTCCCATTTGTCCTAAAGTACCACATGCATACGTTACAGGTACTCCTTGATCTGTTAATAAGCGAATTGTTCCTCCCGCAGCAAATGCTTCGTCATCTGGATGCGGAAATACAACAAGTACATGTCTCTCCATAAGTTTCCCTCCTTCTTACTTAAATGGCGTTAAGCTTAACTCAAGTGCAACTGCTAAGCGACCTTGGTTATCATGCCCTGCAAGTAATAAACGCTCTTTATCGTCTACTTCCCAGTGCGTAATACCTTCTGCATATACCCAGCCATGATCCATTTTTAAACCAACTCGGTATGGATTCGTGCCAGTAATCTTCCCGCGTTCAAAGCGAATAATTGCATTTCGAATGAATGCACCAACCGTCATCATCTTTTCGTTAAAGTGTGACGCATACGCTCCGTTCGTTGTTTCTAAATGAATATATACATCTTTATTTACAAAACGTTCAATTTCATTTTGAATAAGAGAACTATCTTTTACTATTTCCATCGGAATTCACCTCTTTAAACCATTTTACGCAAAAATAATGTAAATTGCTATCTCTATATTAGAGGACAACGCCCACTTTTCCTAATAATTTGCACTGTGTTTTTTATATTTTTTATATGATATGTAAAAAATATATTTTTTCCTTCACTTTGTTAAATAGTTTTCTTTCTTTTTTGAATTTGCTACAATATATTTTATCCCGTATTTATGCAGCGAGATACATTTTGACAATTGAATACATACTTTAAAGAAGGTGACATGATTGGAACAATCAGCACATGAAGTAGCAAATTGGCAATATTATTTTGCAATTGCCGTATTTTTAATCACGTACGGATTTATTATTTCTGAGAAATTGAATCGTGCTGTAATCGCACTATTCGGCGCTGCTATTATGATTATTTTTGGAGTTGTAGATTTACATACTGCTTTCACATCACATATTCAATGGGAAACGATTACCCTTTTAATTGGGATGATGATTCTCGTACATATTACGAGTCAATCAGGCGTATTTGAATTTGTGGCCATTAAAGCAGCGAAGGCAGCTGGTGGAAAACCAATCCGCATTTTATTATTACTATCCCTATTAACTGCTGTCGGTTCTGCCTTTTTGGACAACGTAACGACCGTTCTACTAATCGTTCCTGTTACACTGTCCATTACACGTATTTTAAAAGTAAACCCTGTTCCTTATTTGATTTCAGAAGTACTATTTTCAAATATAGGTGGAACAGCAACATTAATCGGTGACCCACCGAACATTATGATTGGATCAGCAAACAAGCATTTAGACTTTAATGCCTTTTTACTAAACTTAGCTCCAATCGTAATCATTATCTCTATCGTGACACTTGGCATTATTTACTTCATGTATCGTAACAAACTAAAAACAACAACTGAGCAAATTAAAATATTAATGGCATTGAACGAAAAAGATTATATTAAAGATCAAAGCCTCCTTTTAAAATCCATTTCAATTTTAGGACTAACTATTTTAGGCTTTGTACTTCATTCGATTATTCATGTAGACGCTGCGGTTATCGCGATGACAGGCGCTACACTTCTTATGCTAATCGGAGTAAAAGAACATGATATTGAAGATGTATTTGCCCACGTTGAATGGGTAACCATTTTCTTCTTCGCTGGATTATTCGTTCTCGTTGGCGGGTTAATTGATATCGGACTTATTTCTTCACTCGCAAAAGAAGTACTCGACGTAACAAATGGCGATATCGGTTTCGCTGCGATACTTATCTTATGGGTATCAGGCATCGCATCTGCGACAATTGACAATATCCCCTTTGTCGCAACGATGATTCCGCTTATTCAAGATTTAGCTACAGGACTCGGACTATCTGTCGACTCTCCGCAAATCGAAGTACTATGGTGGGCGTTATCACTTGGGGCTTGCTTAGGAGGAAACGGAACATTAATTGGAGCATCCGCAAACGTAGTCGTTGCTGGTATTGCAAAACGTGAAGGACATGCTTTCTCGTATATGGACTTCTTAAAAATTGGTTTACCGTTAACTATTATTGCATTATTACTATCACATGCTTATATATATTTACGTTATTTAATGTAAAAGCTATAGTGCGTGAAATTATATCGATCGTTTCTTCGAATATATCAACGATTTTCTAATTATATCGACTTACCGACAAATAACGACAACGAAAAAGGTATGCAACTCTAAATTGCATACCTTTTTTCATTCACCAAAATATGCCGATAATTGCTAACCCACCTAATATCATACCGCCAATTTGTCCGACGATTGTTGGTGATAATTGAACACCCTTTCGCACTTCAACAACCGGTCTTTCGTGCCTTAGTTGCTGCACTTCACTTTGAAGTTGATGTACACTTCCGTGTAATTCTTTAATTAGTTCCTTTAATTCAGCGACCTCTTCATTTACTGGTTTTGCCTTTTCTAAATTCATTTTGCATAGCTCCTTATAAATTCAATCAGTACACTGTAAAAATTCGCCAATTATCGTTATATCTCCTGCATATTACATATATAAGAATGCATTTTTAATCTTGCAGCTCTATCCACTCGTCCCGCAATATCCCCATAATCATACGATCAAAACACTTTCCATCTCGCTGGACTGCTTCTCTCATACACCCTTCCATCTGAAAACCCATCTTTTTATACAGTGCAATGGCTGCTTTATTATAAGAAATAACATCCAGACCGACGCGGTGCAAATTCAATTCATAGAAAGCATATTTTAAGATAAGATGGATCGCTTCTCTTCCATATCCCTTCCCTCTATCATTTGCATCTCCTATACCAATGGCTAATAAACCCATTCTGTTATTCCACTCTATGCCATGAATTGCAACAAAACCAATTAAGCGATTATCTTGAACTGTTCTTAACATGAAAGCGACACTATTCGATCTCCGTCCCTTTAATAGCCCATCACTCGCTATTTCCTGTAAAGATTGTGGGAATGCTACATCTGTATCTACGTTTCTTAAATACTCACTATCTTCTTGCCACATAGCCATTACTTCAGCGTCTGCTTCTCTCATAGCTGATAATTTAATCGTTTTATTTTGAAAAAGATTCATTGTCATTTCAAACTCCCCCTTTTTTAATAACGGGGATACTTATTTTAGCCTATTTATCCCCTTATTCCATAAACTGTTTTTTTAATGGGATACTTACAATAAGCGCTGACATTGGCACATCTCCTCTACATTAAATTACATTCATTGTATAATTTTTTATTTATTCTAACAATAAAAAAAGACCCTCAAAATTTAGAGGATCTTCCTAACATCGAATCAATATTATTTCGTAAACATTTTCTCCGCTTCATCCATTGCCATTTTGTTACCTAAAGCAGAATAGTCAAGCCATGGTTGGTCATTAATAATGTATACGTGCTTTCCTTTAACAGCTTTTAAGTCTTTCCAAATTGGTGTTTCTTGAAGTTGTTTAAATGCAGCTTTTGCCTTATCGTCTCTATTTACAACAACGAAAATCGCATCTGCATCAAAGTCAGGTAATACTTCTTGTGAAATGACTTCGAAAGGACGATTTCCATCAATTTTCTCTACACCATTTGCAGGTTGTAATCCTAAGTCTTGGAATAAAATTGGTCCCATCGGTCTTTTCGTACTAAATACACGTAATTCTTTTGCAGTAACGCGAATTGCCATTACTTTTTCGTTATTACCTAACTCTTTATCTATTAAACTTTTTACTCGTTTTGATTGCTCTTCGTAATCTTGAATATATGTATCCGCTTCTTTCTCACGGTTTACAAGTTTACCAACTTGTTTTAAATGGTCTCTCCACGTACCTTCATCTAAATTGAAAGAATGTGTTTTTGCAATTTTTTCGTATTTCGCTACATCTTTGCCCGCGTATTTTTCATCCACATAAATGTCAGTTGGCTTCAATTGAAGTAATGCTTCCATATTCGGATCCGTTACAACACCAAGTTTCTTCGTATCTTTCAACTGCTCTTTTGCATGCGGTAAGAAATCTTTTAAATCTCCACCAATAACAGAGCCTACAGGTGTAATTCCTAATGCCAGTAAATTATTCGTTAAATGAATGGACATAGAAGCGATTTTCGGATCATTACTTTTTTCCGCTTTTTTCGTTGCCTCTTCATTAGATTTCGTTTGACCACATGCTGCTAATACTAAAATACACATCATGCTAAATAAAATAGTAAGTTTCTTTTTCATATGTTCTCCTCTTTGAAGTATCTATTTTGTTTTTGTAAGTAAATAAAGAAAATAAGGTGCTCCTAAAGCTGCCACTACTACACCAGCTGGAATAGAATTTGGCTCGAATATAGAACGACCTATCGTATCTGCTAGTACTAAAACAATCATTCCGATAATGCCAGCTAGTGGAAGGAAATGTTGATACGTAGTACCTACTAACTTTCTTGCAATATGCGGAGCAACTAAACCGATAAAACCAATCCCTCCTGCCATCGATACACTCGCGCAAGATAATCCAACCGCTGTAGCTAAAAGAAGTAACCGTTCTTTTTGAACAGAAACACCAAGTCCTGCTGCCACACTATCACCTAGTGACAATGCATTTAACGTTTTAGATTTTAGCCATGCATACGGGGTTAGTATGAAAATCCAAGGTAATAATGCTAGGACATGAATCCAATCCCTTCCCCACACGTTACCAACTAACCATCTAGAAGCGAATGTATATGTCTCATCATTTAACTTGAGAGAGAAAAATAACGAAATTGCACTAAATCCAGCTGAAACAGCAATACCAACGAGAATAAGTCTAATAGGAAGTAAACCTTTTGATCGATCACTCGCAAGTATAATAATTAAAAATGCAGCTAGTATTCCCCCACCAAATGTAAATAACGGTATTAAAATCGATGCATTCTCATTAATAGAATGAAAGAAAGTAACAAATATAATTAGCCCGAAAGATGCACCTGCATGTAATCCTAAAATACCAGGGTCTGCAAGTGCATTACGTGATAATCCTTGTAAAATCGCACCGGAAATCCCAAGGCCAATACCAGCTAACATGGTGATTATAATTCTTGGCATACGATAATCGTATAGCACTGTTGCGCTCTCAAAATCACCATAACCGAAAAGTGTTTGAATTACTTTAAGTGGCGCTATGCTCAGTGTCCCTGTATTTAAACTAATTAAAATGACAGCGATACTAATACAACCAAAAATTGTAGTTACAGTAATAGCTCTCTTTTTATCTGTGTTCAAAAGATCCTTCACTTATAGCTCCCTCCCAACTTTACGTGCTATATAAAGGAAGAACGGGACTCCAACAAGAGCTACCATAATTCCTATCGCGAGTTCTTTAGGAGGGTTTACTGTTCTTGCCCCTAAGTCAGCTAAAACTAATAACATTGCTCCTAATAACGCTGACATAGGAATAATGAGTCGATAATTCACACCAACTAATTTTCTAGCAATATGCGGAATAACGAGTCCTACAAATCCGATAGAACCAACAGCTGAAACAGATACACCTGCAAGAATGACTACTATAATCATCCCTAGTATTCTCGTTCGGTTCGTTTTTACTCCTAAATTCGTAGCGACGTCATCCCCCATTGATATGAGTGAAATAGATCGCCCTATCACTATCGCAAAAAGAACCGTTATAAGAATAATAGGAACTAAAAACTTCAAATGTTCCCACTTAACCCCTGCAACACCACCAGCGTACCAAAACGCTAAATCTTGACTTAAGTCATAATAAATCGCGATACCTGAACTCAACGAATGCAATAGCGCGGCCATAACTGCCCCTGCAATCGTTAACCTCATTGGTGTTAATCCGCCTGATGTTGCTGATCCGATAATAAAAATGAGTACTGTACTTAAAACCGCTCCAATAAAGGAAACAATCATTAAATAGGAATACGGCATATGCGGGAAAAAGGCAAAACTAAGTGCTACTACAAACATCGCACCTGCATTTATACCAAGCACACCTGCATCAGCTAAAGGATTTCGTGTTACCCCTTGCATTACAGCACCAGCGACTGCAAAAGCTGCTCCTACAACTGCTGCGCCAATTACCCTTGGGAGCCTTAATTCATAAATAATTTGGTGCTGCGTTAATTTCGGATTATAATCAAAAACCGCTGCCCATACGGTTTGCAAATGGATATCCTTTGCACCGAATGCAATAGCTAAAAATATAGATCCGATTAAACATAAAATTGTTAAGCTCATAAAACATATGAACTTAATATGTATCCAGCGATTATTGCCAGCATGTACAGCAAACTTATGTAACATGTTTCATTTCATCCTTTATATGCAGTTGTTTTTTATAATTATTTTTAATTTATAATCATTACTGATAATAATTATCATTTTCATTTAGATATTATATCCCCACTTTTTTTAAATAGCAAACTATTTTTTTACTTTGTTAAATATTAAAATACTTTTTACAATTCCTTACTAAAACTTACAAATACATGAAAAATAAACTACTGGCTTATTTTTTAAATTGTAGTATACTTAGTCATTATTTTGAGTTTTCCAACAAAAACATCGAAGGTGACACAATGTTCTATATAAAACAACTACTACACTTCACTTACAAGCAAGCATTATCTTGCTTATTCCCAGTCGTTATTTTCTTAACACTAGCCCTTTCAAAAATCATTTCTATCCCAGGTCTATACCGCTACGATTTCATACTCATCGTATGTCTTCTTATGCAGTGGATTATGTACAAAACTGGACTTGAAACGAAAGACGAACTAAAAGTAATTACTGTCTTCCATCTCATCGGCCTTCTACTAGAAATATATAAAGTACATCTCGGTTCATGGAGTTATCCGGAAGAAGCATATTCAAAAGTTTTTGGAGTTCCGCTTTACAGTGGTTTTATGTATGCAAGTGTTGCCAGTTACATATGCCAAGCGTGGAGAAGATTACATTTACAAATGCACCATTGGCCGAGTGCTATTTTTGCCGTACCGCTAGGCGCAATGATTTACTTCAATTTTTTCACACATCATTTTCTATATGACTTTAGATGGGTATTAACTTTACTATTATTCATCGTTTTCTTTCGGACATTTGTGGAATTTTCATTACGAGGCGTTACATATAAAATGCCACTCGTTCTTTCATTTTTCCTTATCGGGTTCTTCATTTGGATTGCGGAAAACATCGCAACATTTTTCGGAGCATGGCAATATCCAAATCAGCGGGAAGCGTGGAATCTCGTTCACTTAAGTAAAATTAGCTCATGGTTTTTACTCGTTGTTATTAGCATTATGATTGTTACACAACTCAAACATTTGAAGGAGTCGAAAAAATAATGCTGATTATGTAAAAAATAGTTAGCCCATCACTCATTAGAGAGTGATGGGCTTTTCTACCTTCCTTATTAAAGGAGTTACACATTATGAGCTACTACTAGCAGAAGATGTTGCTGCAGATGAAGCGGCAATCGTTGCCATCATAGCTGCTTGTTGTGCTTGTATGAGGACCTCTATCATTGTTTGTAAACCTGTGTTAGTAGCTTTACTTTCCTCACCTTTCTGACTTACGAACAGTTGAATAGCAATAAGAATATTCGCGTCTGTATGCCAACGGAATAATTTCTCCCCCTGTAATTTTTCAATCAGCGCTTTAATAGAATGAATCTCTTTTTCTCCATCCTCAAGTAACGCTAGTAGCCCTATGGCTGGGTAATGCATCTGTTTCACTTTTACCTTTTCTTTTTTTAACGAGTTCCATATGTTTGTACATGTTGCAACTAACATTTCTTCACGAACATCCTTCTTTAGTGAAAGGATATGACTTAAAAACTGAAGATCATTCCCTTTACGCAAACCAGCTTTCGCTAGTTTCTGATACAGACGTTCCACTCGGTCCATAAGTGTTTCTACATTCTCTGATTGTCCTGCTAGTAAAACTGCAAGTGGGTAATCATTTGTACTTGTAAGAAAAAGGTGATCCTCTTTCATACGTTTATATACTTGCATCGAACGCTGAATGTGCGTGCCATGCTGTTCATTTTCTTCTGTTAAAAGCACAGATGCTGCGAGATAAGTAAATATACTCCGACTAAAACCACCAGCAACCAATTGTTCATATAAATCTAAAAACTTCCGAAAAGCCTTCTTGTAATCTGTAAAGTGAATATCTAAAGTTGCGGCCACCACAAAGCGATGATAAGACTTTAAGTATGAAAACATCCCTACTTGATTTTTAATATAACTACTAATCTCTAAAAAACGTCCGAGATTAAACAATTTATCACTACCTGTATACATAGCAGCAATCATCATACCTGTTCGAGAATCACTCGTTTTCCATTTTAGTTCTCGCTTTAACTGTGTATACGTATGTGTGTATTGCTCCAACTTTTGTTCTAATGTAATCATAGTATTCACCCCTATTTCTAGTTCTTCTCTTTTATTATACTTATATTTCATGCAGGTTTCGCAACCTTAATTCTGTATTATCTTCAATATTTTTCTATTATGTAAAACAAATATAATAACTATTCCTATTTTATCAGTATCAAGATTGCAATCGCTTATGCCCCTTTAAGCTCAACGACAAAAAGGATAGATAATAAATTATCTATCCTTTTTGTCGTTATATTATTTCACAATACAGGTGTAATTTCGTTTTTTACATGCAATTACAACTAAAGAGCTTTAATAATACGTTCCATCGCCTTCATTTGTCCAATATGATCAGCTTCATGATAAAGCATCATACCGTAAAGCTCCCCTACCGTTTCCAATCCTAGGAATGGCTCTGGCAGTTTATTTTCAAATGCTTCTGCTGGAATTTCGTTAATACGTTTCGCTTGTTCTTTTAATTGAGCCGTTAACACTTCTAACGATGGTCCTTCTGTTTTCCATTTAGATGGTCTTGATCCATATCCAAACATGCCTGGATATTCAGTTGGTAATTGTTTAAATTCTTTTCCAAACATGAAAACTTCTGCTGCCGTTAACACATGGCCGATATGCCAGCGAATTGTATTGTTAAAACCTTCTGGCTGCGTATCCACAGTTTTATCATCTAACGTTTCCATAAATTTAAGTAATGCCCCGCGCGTTATTTCAAATTGTTTTAAACCAACTAATCTATTCATTTGATCGTTCTCCCTCTTCATGTACCATTTATTATGAACTAAAAATGTTCAATTTATTAAAGTTTCACCTTGTTTAATCTATCAGAAACAATGAAGAAATACATCTAATATGCTTAGCAAAAATAATAAAAAGGTTCACCTCTCGTACATATAGAATTATTTACTACACAAATAGTTTAGTAAATAAAAGAGGAGTGTTAATTTCATGTTACATATTTTAAAACAACAATATAATCTTATTAGCTCTACAAGAGAAACCCTATTTTCGTTTTTGGAAGAAATCCCACTAGAAAAATTACATAGCACTGTTCCAAATTTCGGGAGCGGTAGCATTATAAAGACGCATATTCATGTAGCCGATTGCTATCGATACTGGCTTGGATCATTTGCATTTAAGCAAAAGCGAGCAGATTTTTCATTTGCTAGTGATTATGAAATTGAGTATGCAGATGTAGAGAAAGTCCGTGCTAGATTTAAGTTAGTAGATGAGACTGTACAACGTTTTTTAGATGAATACAATGACCGCTGGCTCGAAAATATAGCAAATGAAGTGAAATGGCAAAAAGAACCTTGGAGTACAACACCGCTATGGCTTTTAACTCATACAGAGACACATGAGTTTCATCATAAAGGACAAATTGTATCAATGGCTCGTCACCTTGGATACAATCCTCCTGATACAGACCTTAGTTAATTCGATTATTTTAACAAATGAACTACTAGAACTGTCGTTAACGTTGTTTATGTATATGGAAAAGCTCTTCATTCTTTTTAATGTTGTTTATAGTTTTACAAATTTTTTTACGGCACAAACTTGTATTATATTTTAATTATGTTTGTGTCGTATTCTTATTAATTAGTTTCACATCCATAAAAAATATATTAATATGTTTCCTTTTATTATTTCAATTACCTAATCAATAAGGGATTCTTTCTTTTCATTATTACTTTATACAAAATAAATACGAAAATTCCGAAAATAAAAGTTGAAAATGCTGGTAACACTTTATCATTTGGCACGTACACACTCCAAAAAGAATTAAGAAGCGCATGGAAAATTAGACACATAAAAATACTTTTAGTTGCGTTATACATTGTAGTTAATAAGAACGATATGGCAATTGTCGTAATTATAAAAGCTATAAAATCCCTTTGAGTTTGATTCGTGCCCGGAATAAACCATAACGGCCAGTGCCAAATAGCCCATATAAAGCTCACAATAATCGTACTAAAAAATGCCGAAAACCTTTTCTGAAGGGCAGGCTGTAAGAATCCTCTCCATCCGATTTCTTCAAGACCACCACCAACGATCATTATTGGAAAACTAAGTAATGCCACGTATAATGGTTTTTGCATCGTTGCTCCACCAAATATTATTGGCAGATAACAACTAATAAAAGCCAAAACAACGATTAGAATATACCATAAAAAATGATACTTAGGATTAACAACATTTTTTATAAACACTCTGAACTCTTCTTTTGATCCATATTTTTTCTTTAAGCTAATTGCAACGATTGCCGGCATAATTCCCCCAAAAACAAATACTATCATCGCTAGCGGTGTACCAAATGTCGTAATGTTAAATTTTATTAAG
This sequence comes from Bacillus sp. M5A3_1b, assembly GCF_053345335.1. Taxonomy (NCBI): domain Bacteria; kingdom Bacillati; phylum Bacillota; class Bacilli; order Caryophanales; family Bacillaceae; genus Bacillus; species Bacillus sp. M5A3_1b. Next base: position 49,541 of record NZ_JBKEZY010000008.1, read on the forward strand.
TTAATTAATAGCCCCCATAGTATCCATGTAAATATTAAAGTGCACATTACATATCGTTTAATTTCTTTCCCCATTTACTTGCCTCCTTTGTTTTAATTACAGCATAAATTTGGATGAAAGAAAATACTTTATGTTAAATTATTCCAAAACACAAAGAAGCATCTATACTCAATTAGATCTTTACAAACAATCCCGCTACCTGCTTTAATTCAGTTGAGGTCTGAAGTTAGAGTCTTACTATTCATTAATCCTGAATAAACAAAGAGCATGCTTTGAAACCCAATCAAAACATGCTCTTTAAATATGCTATCTTAAATTTTTTATAATATGATCAATACCAAATAGTCTCCGCATAATTATATGCGTCACTATTCGGAATAGCATGTTTCCCTTGCGCCTGTGCCTTTCTTGGATCTAAATCATATACCATTGGCGTATAGCATGATGTTTGCCCTTTATTTACAACACCATTTCCTCCAGTACTCCCACAAGTATATGCCTTTCCATCTGTTTTTCTTACGATTCTTGCATCAGCTTCGTTATTATATACTGCTGCACGAGTTACTGTAACTTTTGCCCATGCTGTCTTACACGTCGTGCTAAATTTTAATTCCACATAAGAATTGGAATCAATCCACTTCTTTTCTTTCGTTACTGCGGATTGGTCACAACTATTATAGTAAGGACTTTTCCCATCATATGAATGGTCTTCTGCATATGCTTTATCATTACCAGTCATACTAAACATACTAGTTAAAACGAGCAAAGATAGAAAAAAACATGCGCTTAGCTTTTTTAAAAGTTTCATAGCAATCCGCTCCTTTTTAATAGCGTCCAGTTTTCCCGTAACCATTATTAATCGTCACCGCTTCGGCATCAGCTGTATAACCAAAATCAGCAGTTAAATCAAATACCATTCCTGTATAAGTGCTCGTTTGACCTGTTTTTATTGCTCCATTACCACTATTAGAATCTACTGATTTTTGGAATACACCGTTTTTATATTTATTAATAACGGCGTAAGCATATATTCCCCCAGAAACAGAAGGTGCTGGTTGATCTAAAACAAGCTTAGACCATGCTGCATGACATTTATTACTATAACGTAAATACACTGTCCCTACTTTTTTACTCCCTTCATATACAGCTGTAGACTTTGCATTAAATCCATCTGCATCACACGTTGTACTACCTCCGTATACTTTCGTTGTTGCTGGATTTTTCCCGTCATAATAACTACTTAAATCAGTAGCTGCAAATGTACTTCCTTGGAAACTAAATAATACACCTACACTCACTACACTTAACACACATACTTTCATTAACTTTTTAAACATTGTAAATCTCCTCCTTCAAAATAAGTACGTATCATAAAGACAATCTATCCCCTATGTAAGCCCTCCTTTCATGCTTCCTAGAGGCATCTTACAGAAACGAATAAACGTTGTAAATTCCCTTATAGTTATTGGAATATACGAAGAAATTTACTTATCCGTCTAAGAAAAAAAGTTGAGAAATACACATTTTATTGCATCCTTATTTAAAACATAAAAGAACCGATACTTATTTCACTCAAGCATCGGTTCTTTATACAAAATTGTCATTTTTTCTTTTATATAAATCAAATATTTCTCCACTTAATCCGTTGTAAAAAACTCCCTCGTCACATCAATAAATTGTTGCAGCGGCACTGTCATCCATTTATCTTTATGCCAAGCAATTTGTGTATAAATCGGTGAGATTGCACTTTCTAAATGTAACTCTTTTATCGTCCCTTCTCGTATATCTTTTTCTACTACTATTGCTGGTAAAACTGCTATTCCTAAATCTGCAATAACACATTGTTTAATTGCCTCGACACTAACGAACTCAATTTTATTTGCTGGATACACATCTTCTGTACGAAATAGCTCTTCAAATAAAGTTCGGTACGAGCAACCAAGTTCTGTTAACAAAAGTGTTTCCGTTTCTATATCTTTTATAGAAACGGAAGTTTGCTCGAGTAAATGATGCCCTGAAGCAGCTACTACTTTTAATTCTTCTTTCATAAGCGGCTCCACATGTAAAGCATCTTCTGTTTTACATTCGTCCAAAATAAAGGCAAGATCGACTTTTCCCTCCATCAATTGTTCCTTCGCATCTTTATTGGAATGCGCTGGTTTAAATATAAGCTTTATTTGAGGAAATTGCGCTTTAAACCTCTTTAATATAGATGGCAGCCTATATGTACATTGACTCTCTTGCGCACCGATTATTAACGTACCTGCTATTTCCTTATCATCTTTCACAGCCATTTTCGCTTCGTTGCTGAGCGCAATCATCTTGTCGGCATATAGTTGAAACTTCCTACCTGCTTCAGTTAAGAAAAGACGTTTTCCTAATCTTTCAAATAACGGCGTACCTAGCTCAGCTTCTAACGTTTTAATTTGCGCTGTCACACTCGATTGAGCAAAGTTTAATTTCTTCGCAGTTTGCGTAAAATTCAAAGTATCCGCTGCTACTTTAAATGTAATTAATTGTTTTATCTCCATTTATCGTCCCTCTTTTCAATCGATATTTCCGATTGATTTCATCGAAATAATCCTCTTTGTCTATTGATATTTGTATTGTATGATAAAGAGCATCGACAAACAATAAAATGGAGGTATTCCATATGAAAGCACTTTGTTTCGAACAGTTCGGAAACCCAGATGTACTACAATTTAAAGAAATACATGACCCAATCATAAATCCAAATGAAATTCTTATCCGCACGAAAGCAATCGGATTAAACTTCGCTGATATTTATAGACGCCGCGGTGATTATCATCTCGCTGGTAACCCGCCTTATATATTAGGTTATGAAGGCGCCGGCATTGTTGAACAAGTAGGAGCTGACGTTACGAATATTAATCCTGGAGACCGTATCGCATTTGCTGATGTACCTTTTGCAAATGCAGAACTAGTTGCTGTTCCATCGGAGAAAGCAATTAAGCTTCCAGATTCTATCTCTTTTGAAACAGCCGCTTCTGTCTTATTACAAGGATTAACAGCACATTATTTAACGAAAGATAGCTATCAAATAATACAAGGTGATATAGCTTTAGTACATGCCGCAGCTGGTGGTGTTGGACAACTTCTTATTCAAATCATTAAACTACTAGGCGGAAAGGTAATCGGCCTCACGTCATCAAAAGAAAAAGCACAAATAGCTACATTAGCTGGTGCTGATCACGTATTTTTATATACGGAAGCATGGCCTGCGAAAGTACTTGAAATAACAAACGGTGATGGAGTAAATGTTGTATATGAATCAGTAGGTTCTACACTAGAGGAAAGTTTTAGCGCTACTAAAACTGGTGGTACTGTCGTATTTTACGGAATGGCTGGCGGTAATCCTGCTCCCGTTGATCCGCGTATGCTTATGGATACTTCAAAAACTTTAACTGGCGGAGACCTTTGGAACGTGCTTACATCTTATGAAGAGAGAAAAGAACGCTCCTCTCAATTATTCGAATGGATTACGACCGAAAAATTAAAGATCGCAAGTCCTACTACCTTCTCTTTACAAGATGGTGCCCGTGCTCATGAATTATTAGAGAGCCGAAAAAGCACAGGGAAGATTTTATTAATCCCATAATTCATAAAATAAAAAGGAAGCTAGATTTCTCTATCTTCCTTTTCTTATTTTTATATTTCCACACTTTCTTTCCCTTTTGCAACATAACTCATATCTCCAACCGACTCGACTGTGTATGTTCCATTTTGATATATAATCTTCGTCACACTAGCATTTTCTACTCCAAGTTTTGTTTTGCTACTGTCTAACATTTCGATTAAGGTAGTAATCAAAAGCCCATGAACGACAACTAAAACGTTACCGCCACCACTTTTAGTAGATTCTTCACTAATTTTATCAATTTCTGCTTTTATACGCGTAGAAAATAATTCCCAATCTTCCGCCTGTTTTGTAGGGTCTGCTGCTCTAATGAGATTAATCACTTCTTGAATAGAAAACTTCATAAGTTCTTCTGGTGATGTAACGCCCGCAGCTTTTCCAACCATATCCCACATACTTTCAAGTTTTTCACCTTCAAAAATACCAAAATTTAATTCTCGTAAATTTTTTCTTTGCTCTAGTTTCAATTTTGATTGCTCACTATATTTTAATACTAAATTAGCAGTTTCAATCGCTCGGCCACTATCACTACTATATGCACTCATAAAATGAACATCTTTTAATCCCGTTCCTAAATTAGAGGCAACTTCCACACCTTTTTCTACTAACGGAGAGTCTGCCCAACCTTGCGCGCGATGATTCGTATTTAATATTGTTTTACCGTGCCTTGTAACATATAACGTAACTACATTCTCATTGCTATCTGTTTCTCGATTCTTCATTCTTTTCTCTCCCTTTACATTTCTATATCAATTTTACCATCTTAATTATTCATTGAGCAAAATATACGTAAGTGCATTTGTTTAATAAAAAAGCTATCTTTCTGTATATCCCTACAAAAAGATAGCATCTTTTATGATTACATTTTTTTAACCGATACTCCTACTCAGCAAATGCACTCGAATACTCAACAACTCCTTCTACACCTTCAAGAGCATTCCCTCTCAGTTCCATCACCATAAACACTTCATCTGGTACTTCAAATGGTGCTTTTATATTCCACTCACTTGCTTTCTTAAAACCAAATTTCGGATAGTACTCTGGATGGCCTAATACTACAACTGACCCGTATCCAAGGCCTTTTGCTTTTTCTAACGCAGCTATAATAAGTTTACCGCCAATTCCTTTTCTCTGATGAATTGGAGTAACTGAAACTGGTGCAAGTGCTAACGATTCTACAGAATTTTCACCCTGTTCTATCGTAATTTTCGATAATAGAATATGACCGACTATTTCCTCATCTACTGCAACGATTGATAATTCTGGAATAAATGCATCACATTTTCTAATACGACTCACAAGTTCATGTTCTGTTTTATCGCTACATTCTTCATGTGAAAATGCTTGCTGTACAACTTCTTCTGTTTTCCTATAATCATTTTGTTGCTCTTGTCTAATCGCTACCATTTTAACTTATCCTCTATTCTTTCTTATTTCTTTTTGGATTTTACGAAGCGCTTTTTTCGATCCGCGCTCAATATCATGTTGCATTTTTCTTTCTTTATAATCGACAAATAGTGTATTTAAATCGTATCCCTCTGGATATAATTCTTTTGCTGCTACCTCTAAAGTAATACGTTTTACATTTACTTCAACGAATTTACCGTTATAATATACAACGACGTTATAAAAATTATCTATTTCCTTATAGATAATACCAAAATCATCATGACCTAATAAATTTACACGATCGCCAATTTTGTACTCGTAATAATTTTCTCTTTTTTCTTGCACAAATTTCGGTTTTCTAATTTTACTTTCATTCACTTTTTCTAGCGCATATTCTTTATTTTCCATATACGCTTTCGCTCTTTGTAGTACACGTTCTCTTACATTCATTTTATTCGCAATCCAAAGCGCATTACTTTCACCTGATTTACCGATCACTAATTTATAAAGCGGTTCTAGTGTCTCACTATTAAATTGCATTGCTGCGTTCATAAAATCATCGTGCATTTCTGAGAAGCGTTTAATTTCACCATAATGTGTACTCGCAACTGTAATACATCCCGCAAGATAAAACTCCTCTAAAATAGAGATTGCAAGTGCTGCCCCTTCATTCGGTTCAGTCCCGCTTCCTATTTCATCAAATAATAGCAACGTATTATTGTTTGACATCCTCATAATTTCAGATAGATTTTTCATATGAGATGAAAATGTACTGAGTGCATTTTCGATACTTTGATTATCACCAATATCTACAAATACATTTTCAAAAATAGCAATTTCTGTTTCTTTATCTCCAGCGATGTGCAAGCCTGACATTGTCGCTAAAGTTAACAATCCGATTGTTTTTAATACAATTGTTTTCCCGCCCGCATTCGGTCCTGTAATAATTAAACTACGGTAGTTTTGACCAATTTCAAAGTGTAACGGTACTACTTTTCCACTTAAAAGCGGATGCTTACAATTTACTAAACGAATGTAGCCATGATCATTTAATTCCGGCTCTATTCCATCGATTGATTTACTAAACTTCGCTTTTGCAAATACCATATCATACTGACTAATTAATTCCATATTAATTTTTATATGATAAATATTTTCTACTACCATCCCTGATAAAGTCGCTAAAATTTGATACTCTTCCATCGCTTCTTCTGCTTTCACACTAGCGAGTTCCGCGTTTAACTTTGTAACCGTATGCGGTTCTACAAATACAGTAGAACCCTTAGCAGACGCTTCAACTATACTTCCCGCAACTTGATTTTTATAAGAAGATTTAATTGGAATCGTATACCTATCATCCTTCTTACTAATAAAGAATTCTTGAATATACTTCTTATTTGCACTACTATTTAAAAACTTCGTTAAACGTTCTTTTATTTTCCCTTCTACCGAATCAATGTTATTTCGAATTCGTTTTAGCTCTTTACTAGCAGCTGCATCAATGCTATTTCCTTTAATGGAAAAATTAATTTCCTCTTCAATACTTTTAAATTCAGTCATTGAATTTGCATAAGAAGCTAATACTGGCGCAAAAAATTCTTTATCTAACATAAATTTTTTAATCTTTCTACAGCCACGTAAAAAGTCTGAAACACTTACTAACTCTTCAGGATCTAAAATCATCCCTTTTTCTAATTTTTGAATTGTACTAGCAATATTTGAAATACCGAAAAAAGGAACATGCCCTTCTGCATCTACTATAGCTCGTGCTTCCGTCGTTTCATTCAAGCGATTTCTCACTACTTTTATACTCGTACTCGGTTCTAATTTATTTAATAATTCCTTACCTAATCCACTTACACAATAAGATTTCACTATATCCTTCAATTCGTTATATTGTAATTTTTCAAAAGTCATCGTATTCATTTTGTTTCTCCTCACTATGATTGATTTTTATCATAAATGAAGATACCTACCCATTAGATTCCAATGAGCCCTACACGATTCAATTACCATTTTTATACATTAAAAATATATACAAAAAAGCTGCGGGGATACCGCAGCTTTTACATTTACAAGGCATGTGTAATAACATATGAGGAAATAAGCCATAAAAAACAGATGGCAATCCCATTATTACACGCTTTATAAAGTATTGTAGGTATCTTCATAGGTATCGAAATAAATCCATGACAAAATTAGGGGTATGATATACATAAAAATCCCCTGTTCTTATCCGATTTATTTCATTAAATTTTTCCTATTTAGTACCTACCGCACTCACAAAAAGCACCTCTCATTAATTTATATTATAGTCATTGAAATCTAATTTACTGAAATCATCATACTATATGTTTTGTGAGAAGTAAAGGTGTCATGCTTAATTAATACGCATCTATAACATTTCAATATCACGGCATACACTTGAATTAAATCCAACTTTCATTTCACTGCGAAAAAATCAAATAAGTGCCTCCGCTATTGCGAATGTCATTTACTTCCCCTAATACATTTAATATTTATGACAAGCAATCATAGGAGGTTACTATATGAGCGAACAATATATTATTTTACATGGACCTGCTCTTGAACCAGATTTAATTGGCCCCACACTACCACCAATTCCACCATCTATATTCCCTACCGGGCCTACTGGAATTGGAATAACTGGTCCCACTGGAGCAACCGGTTTAGGGATCCTCCCCGTATTTGGAACAATAACTTCTGAAATAGGTATCGGTTTTTCAGCAGTAGTTAATACAAATGTTATTTTCACCATTCCAGGACCTGTTAGTGGAACTACTCTAAATCCAGTAGACAACTCCATTACAATTAATACTACTGGTGTATACTCAGTATCGTTTTCAATCGTATTTGTGATACAAGCTATTTCGTCTAGTATATTAAATCTTACAATAAACGATTCAATTCAATTCGCAATTGAATCACGATTTGGTGGTGGTCCTGGGGTAAGAGCTACATCCGCCAGAACTGATCTATTATCTTTAAACCAAGGAGATGTTCTTCGAGTACGAATAAGAGAAGCCACAGGTGACATTATTTATTCCAACGCATCCCTTGTTGTCTCAAAAGTCGACTAGTTCATTTATTAAAATAACGATTTAGGAATGATAACAATATAAAAAGAAGAGGAAAACTTATATTTCAGTCTACCTCTTCTTTTCTATTAACAATTCACTGCTGAACATATATGGAAACTGATCCTCCACTTACATGGAACTGCCCCCATCCATCCTTATTAATTGTTACAGTATTTGTTTGATTACCCGTCATATCGTGCCATACTTCCCCTGCATTATTCTTTCCAACATCCATCCACTTTGATCCTCCCGGTCCATCAGAGATTAATGTCGCTAAACCAGAATTAGCATGTACACTATCACCTTCTCTTGTCCATCCAATCACATCTGGATGGTCTAAATAATCACGCTGCGTACCATATGCAAAGTTTTTTCGTGCTGTCAAAATCGGATCAATTTTATCTTTTAACGCTGGAATTTCATAACTACTATTTCCGCTTGTCCCATAGTAATCACCATAAAAAACTGAAGGATAGCCCTCTGCACGAGTTAAAATAAATGCATATGCCAACGGTTTAAACCACGGACTTACTACAGATTCCAATGACTGACCAGGCTGCGAATCATGATTCTCAACGAGAGTAACCGCGAGTGCAGGATGATTTTGCATTACTGTTCCATTTAAAATATTTCTCATATCATAATTCCCATTTCCTTTTGAAGCATAATGAAAATTGTAATGCAGTGGTGCATCAAATACAGATTGATTATAATTGACTTTCGCTAAATAATTATTTAAAGTTTGGATATCATTTTGCCAATATTCAGCCACCGTAAACATTTCTTTCCCCGTTTGCTGTCTGACATGATTTACCCAATCGCGTAAATATTCATGATCAATATGCTTAACAGCATCTAAACGAAAGCCATCTAAATTTAATTCATTCGCATACCACGTCCCCCAATTTTTCATCTCATTCGCAACATCTGGATGATCAAAATCAAGGTCTGCATACATCAAATAATCATAATTTCCATTCTCACTAGACACTTCCCAGTCCCACGCTTTACCTATACCCCTAAATTTATAAATTCGATTTAATTTCCTTCCTTCATCCCAATCCGTTCCGTCAAAATGATACCATTTCCATTTGAAATTAGAATAAGTATCTCCGCGCCCTGGAAAGTTAAACCCTGTCCATGCATTAATTTTATAATCACCTGATACTTCAATATTTCGATTGTTACGATCTACCTCAACAGCTGTTACAGTTTCAGTATAATCTGCTCCACCTTTATGATTCATAACTACATCACCATATACATCGATGTTTTGCTTATGTAAAGCTTCAATTGCAGATTTCAACTGTGCTTTTGTCCCATATTTCGTCCGCACCGTTCCTTTTTGATTGAATTCTCCTAAATCATATAAATCATACGCTCCATATCCTACGTCATTTTGCGTAGTTCCTTTATATGCAGGCGGTATCCAGACAGATGTAATTCCTTTCTGAGCTAAATTTCCAGCATCCGAATGCAAACGATTCCAATGATTCCCATCATTCGGAGCATACCACTCAAAATACTGCATTAACGTCCCATTGTTAATCGTATCTGCATATACTTTACTCCTCCCATATATACTAGGTAAAAACAAAACAACCGACAAGCCGACTACTATTATTCTTTTCAACATATTTACACCATCCCCTTTCAAGAAAACGTTTGCATAGTTTATCGAAATTATTATAATATTCGTTCTACAATTAGTAAAGTAGCAATCTCTCACTCTCCCACATTATTTTTTAGTCTAACTTCACATATTTAACAAATACTTCAAAGTAGTTTTATTTCACATCTTATTCAAGATTGTTTACAATTTATCTATAAAAGCATGACGGAGGGATTTCTATGACCGACTTTCAAAAACAATTTTTTGCACGATTACATATAGAAGAAAAAGACAAAGTTTCATTTGAAGATTTACCTAACATTATGTACGCGATGGCACAAACTGTCCCTTTTGAAAACTTAAATATACTCGAAAAGAATTTTAAGGAAATATCAAAAGAAAATTTAAAAGAAAAAATTTTAGTAAACAACCGTGGTGGTCTTTGTTATGAACTCAATCCTACTATGTACTACTTCCTTAAAGATGCTGGATTTGATGTTCATCTCGTTTCAGGAACAGTATATAACGCCGCAAACTCCATATGGGCCGTTGATTCCGGACATATCGCAACCATTTTAAAACATCATAATGAGCTTTATTTAATTGAAGTAGGATTCGGATCATACTTACCTCTTGCTCCTATCCCTTTCTCAGGTGAAGTCATTCACTCCGTTACAGGAGATTATCGTATTCGTAAAGAAATGACCGAAAAAGGAAACTACATGTTAGAGATGCGTAAAAATAATGAGTTTTTGGATCAATCTTCTACTGATGATTGGACGTTAGGCTATGCATTTCATATAGAAGAAGTGAATGAAGAAAAAGTAAATGCGGCACAAAAAATTATCGTTGAACATGAGGGCTCACCATTTAACAAAGTACCTCTTATTGTAAAACTAACTGCAGATGGGCATGCATCTTTAACAAAGGATAGTCTGACAATAGCGAAAAACGGTAAAAAAACGAAAAAAAATGTTACAAATGCGCAATATAAAAATCTTTTACATTCAAAATTCGGAATTACGTTATAATTTTTCAAGCCTTGCCATTTTAGCAAGGCTTTTCATTTTCCAGCAGGGATTTTTTGCAATTTGTTGTATTTCATAGTTATATAGGAATATAACTACATATTTAGAAAGGAAATGATTATGACTGAACTTAAAGATCGACTACAAGTAGATGATAAAGAGAAATGGGATTTAACGGATATTTATCATACAATTGAAGATTGGGAAAGCGATTTTCATAAAATTGAAGTATTAACGAAAGAATTACATGAGTTTAATGGACATATTCACGATGGCAATAGTTTATTAGCCTATTTAACAAAGAGCGAAGAAATTTCTAGCATAATATCTTTAATGTTCGCTTATGCACGATTACAATCTGATCTTGATACGCGCGATACTGACGCTCAATCTCTTGTCGATAAAGTATCACAATTACACGTGAAAGTAAGTGCGGCTAAATCTTTCTTTTCCCCATTCTTACTTAGCGTAGATGAAAACACATTACATTCTTACATAGAAGAAGCAGAAGGCTTACAATATTATAAAGAAGACTTATTTGAATTATACCGTTATAAAAAACACGTATTAAATAAAGACCAAGAAGAGATTTTATCACAAATGGGCGAAGCACTTTCCTCTCCTCAGCATACATACGGCATGTTAAATAATGCAGATATACTATTTGGTGAAATTACAAATGATGATGGAGAAAAAGTAAATTTAACACGCGGAATGTATGCAAAGTTAATAGAAGATGAGAATCGCGAAAAACGTAAGGAAGCCTATAAAGCTTATTACAAACCATACGTTCAATTAAAAAATTCTATCGCTTCTACTTTATCTGCTGCTATTAAAAATAATGTTACTGTTTCAAAGCTAAGAAACTATCCATCAGCTTTAGAAAAATCATTATTTGGCGACATGGTTCCAAAAGAAGTATATGAAAATTTAATTGATACGACGAAAAAAAATATTCAATCACTACATACTTATAATGAACTTCGAAAAGAAAAATTACATGTAGATGAACTACGCCAGTACGATTTGAGCGTTGATTTAGTAACGGGTGTAAAACAAGACATTCCATATGACAAAGCGTTTGACATCATGATTGAATCACTAGCTCCATTAGGTGAAGAATATATTGAAACATTAAAAAGCTTTAAAGATAAACGTTATATTGACGTGAGAGAAACGCCAGGAAAGCGTTCCGGCGCTTATAACTTTGGTGTATACGGTGTTCATCCTTTCATTCTTTTAAATCATCACGATGATTTAAATAGCTTTTTCACTCTTACTCATGAATGTGGACACGGTATGCATACGCACTACTCACACGGATACCAACCAAGAATTTCTGCACACTATACTATTTTTGTTGCAGAAGTCGCTTCTACAGTAAATGAAGTGCTACTAATTCATCATTTATTAAAAGAAGCAAAAGATGCTAATGTACGTAACCATTTAGTAAACCATTTTATCGACAAATTTAAAGGCACTTTCTTTACACAAATTATGTTCGCTGAGTTTGAAAAAATCACACATGAAATGGCGCAGCAAGGTAAACCATTAAATGCTCAAGTCTTTAGCGAAGTTTATGAAAACTTGTTTAGAGAGTATAATGGCGACTCCCTCGTATTTGACGAAGAAGTACAATATGGATGGGCTAGAATACCGCATTTCTATCGTCCATTTTACGTATACAAATATGCAACTGGATTCGCTTCTGCAATCCAAATTGCAGATAAGTTATTAAGCGGCGATCCAAATGCTCAAAAACATTATATTGAATTCCTTAAAGGTGGAAGTTCTGACTATCCATTAAATCTACTCAAAAAAGCTGGAGTTGATTTAACTACGCAAGAACCGATTGAAAGTGCACTAAATCGTTTCAACTCACTTGTTGAAGAGTTTTCAGCATTATAAAAAGCATGCAGAGTATATACTCTGCATGCTTTTTTCTTTTCGGTTACTTTATTCTCAGTCTATTTTCATCACTAATAAACAAATTTGTGTCACATACTCCTCTACTAAACAATCACATTCAGGTCCCTTAATGTAAACTTCATATGGTGACCCCTCTATTACATAACTATTTCTTTCAATCCATTTTTCTAACGCTATATACGCGTAACCTATATAGTCGTAACTTCCATAATGCATAGTAGTAACAATTTGATGCGGATTTAATTTTTTTATTTCGGATCCTTGTACTACGTCTTTATCGTTCTCATACAAAATTGGAATTCTTAATTCAATATCGCTTTCATTCGGGATATACTCTTCATCATAAAAAACTGTAGAAGGCGAACCGACTATTGGAAAATTATGCTTTTGTACCTTTTCATATAAGTCATAAAAATAATCATCCATATCATCTATATTTATTTGTAACCTTTGAGTAATTACCGTTATTTCATTTCTCATTCCAATTAATATATCGTAACTTCTATGGCGAGCAATATACAGGCCATTATTCACATTTACCATCTCATTCATTTCTGAAATAACCTGTAAATTTCGCTTCACTTCGTGAGACAACTCTATAATTTGTGCTTGCATATGTTTCACAAACGAGTCTTGATCTGATGACTGCAAAATGATTTTAATTTTTGGTAGAGGGAACTTATACTCTCTTAACTTTTTTATTTCCAACGCTATTTCTAACTGTCCTTGCTCATAATATCTATACCCATTTTCCGGGTTCACATATGCTGGTTTTAATATATCCTCTTTGTCATAATGCCTTAGCATCCGTGTACTCATTTTACAAATCTGTGAAAACTCAGTAATTGTATACATATACTTACCCCTTGAATACATTTTCTTATAAGCTTATTTTAAAACCAATCAAAAATCTTCATTCTGATTGTTCAATCTCCTCATTTTTGAAGGTAATAAATGACGAGGACAATACCACGTTAAACAATTTATTGCACCTCCCATTGTCGATATTTCTCCTACATGAATTTGAATAGCTTGTTTCTCCGTATGCTGTTGAATATATCGTAAAACTTCCCTATCTTTAGCTAATCCAAACTTAGGAACATAAATCGTATCACATGTTTCTAACATATTTATATACAAGCCTTTTGCCGATGCTATTTCTTCATCATATTGTCCCTTTTCTGTATATAACGATGAAACAACTATAAATTTAGCTTCTGGCATTTGCTCTTGAATCATCTCTTGAACATTATATCTAAATTCATGATCCCCTAAAAAATCACTAATAAACATCGTATGCTCATCAATAAATTTAACCATTCCGTCTGCATGTGCGAGTACGTCCCCTTCTTCAGCAGGAATAATAATAACTCGGCTCACATCTAAATCCCATTCTAGTTGCTCTATAATTTCTTCTTCCGTCCAATCATCATTATCATCAAATATGCGTTCCGTTACTATAACAGTATCTTTTTTATTCCAAATAAGATTTCCACCGTCTAATATCAGTGGAGACTTCACATATTCAAATTCGTTCTTTTTCAACCATTTATTAAATTGTTGATCTAAATATCGCCATTGATCTTTCGGTAAGTAATTCGGTTCATATTTAAATTTAACTAAGTGATTTGTGACAACTGGTGCAACATCTCTTAGCCAAATATCATCATACTCAAAAAAGCTTGTTTGAAAGTCTTGCTCTTCAACAGATAAAGAAACAAGTTGATCAGTAAAAGATTTATGTTCATTTAAGTATTCATTAAAATAAACCAGGTCTTCATAAAATGGACGATAATATTCATTTGATTTATCTGGTATTGCAGTAAAAATAATTCCATTTTGTTTTTGTTCCATATTATTTACCTCGCTTTTTAATAATGGCTGAATAACTAATTTCACTTTGCCAACTATTTCTCTTTCATAACAATTTTCGAAACGTGCACATTTCATGAATGGATTATAGCACGGAGAAATATTATATATTTATATAAAAAATATATCCCTGTAGTTGAGCGGAAAGTTGACTCTTGACGGGATTTTAAAATACAATATTAAAAATTTATATGAAAGTATGAAATTGAATAATAGAATCATAAACCCTATCATTATAAAGCTAGTTAATACTATTTCTTTCAATGCTGTTACTCCTTTTTGGCGAAAAATAAAACATAACAAAATAGGTAAAAGTAACAATGTACCTATTTTGTCCGCATGTTACTAAATTTCAATCAATTACTTCAATTGAATCGGTTGTTGCTGTGTAGCACAATGAATCATGCCACCATTTTTATAAAGCTCCCTCACATCAATACCAACTACTTTACGATCTGGATATAACTTCTGAATCGTATCATTTGCGATCTTATCATTCGGATCATTATAATTAGGCACCAATAGCACTGTATTCCCAATATAATAATTAATATACGATCCCTTATAATCGAGAGCTTTTCCATTTTCTAAAATAACTTTCTCTTTACTAAGAGGTAAGTATTCATACTTATATTTCTGCCCTGACGCACTTTTTGCATCTAACAATGTATCCATATCTTTGTTTGACAATCCCCATTCGGCTAGGTCATCTTCTTTCATCGTTACAATGGTAGATTTACCATGAAATTTAGCAAATCCATCAATATGAAAATCAGTAATATCTATATTAGGTACTCCATCTAACCAAATAAAGTTTGTTACTCCAAGGTCACTTATATATTTTTCAATTTCCTTTTCTGATAAATCCGGATTTCTATTTTTATTTGTTACAGCACTCCGAGTTAATAACGCTGTACCGTTGCTGTCTAATTCAATTGCACCGCCTTCAAGGACAAAATTCCCCCAATCAATCCTTTCAATCCCTACTTGTTCACTAACATTTTCACGTACACGAGCATCATTCTTATATGGAGTTTTCTTTCCCCAACCATTAAATGCCGGATCTAATATTTTGAGATTTTTATTATTGTCATAAACAAAAATCGGCCCACTATCCCTTGCCCATACATCATCAGTAGGAGCAATAAAGAAATCAATTTTATCCATATTCAATCCTTTATCTATTAAAAGATTATTGATGCGCTCTTTCTCTTCCTCATCGTATGCAACAATATGGACTTTTTCACCCTCGGTTAAAGCACTTGCCATCTTAACCCAAATCGGTTCAACTTCCTGCTTATACTCTTCACCATATGTGTATTCATGAGGCCATTGCAGCCAAGTACCTTCATGCTTATCTTTTTCATCTGGCATCGTATATTTTCCAACTTTTTTCTGTACCTCTACTTTTTCACTCTCTTTCCCTGTAGCATTTTCATTGTTCCCCTCAAAAGAGCATCCACTAATAATCGTTGTAGATAATGTAGCCATTAAGCAAAACTTTACTATTTTTTTCATTTTGTAAACCTCCTGTTCTTGTCTCCAATAATGTAAAGCTTCACATAGTGTTAAGCTCAAGCTTTTTTATCAATGTAAAATTCACCAATTAATCTTCCTCATAAATTCAATACGAATAGATAAACTTCCCGTAGCAGATTTCCTATATTTAACATTCATATCATTTAACTTCCTAAATAAAATTATTCTACTATTCCCCCTTCATAGTTACTTCTTCGTTGAACATTCAAAAAAAATCGGTATTGATAAATTCATATCAATACCGATTTAAAAATCATTATTTTCCTTCTATTAAATCACTCGCCATTTTCCTAAACTCTTGATTAAATGCATCATCCATACCATTTTGTACGTTAGAGAATAATATGACAAACGTTTTTTTATCCCAGTTAAAATTATTAAAAGTATTCCACCCTGCCAATACGCCGTGGTTATGATAATAATCTGGATACGTATAGAAACTAAATCCATATTTTCTTGCAGGTGATGCCGTAAACATATCTAATACACTTTGTTTAGATAACAGTTTTCCATCCATTATTGCCTCATCTAATCTTTTCATATCTTCAACAGTCGTATACATTTCACCACACCCATACAACCAGTTCATTTTTAAGCGGGGTGCAGCTATTAATTCATTATCTTTTCTCGTATAACCTTCTGCTAAAAAAATATCTTCTGGGAGAGTCTCCCCCATTCCAGATTCATGCATGCCAGCAGAAGTAAAAATATTTTCTTTGATGTATTCAGCGAGCGGTTTATTCGTAATTTTTTCTACAATATATGCAAGCACCATATAATTATAGTCTGTATATTTCCAGCCTGTCCCTGCAGGAAATTGCAATTTTTGCGCTCCAATCCACGTTACTAACTTTAAACGTGACCCCGCATCCACCCTACCTTGTCCTTGATCTGGCAAGCCGGATGTGTGTGTTAATAGATTTCGTAACGTAATGTTTTTATCTGCCGGAAACGATGGAATATACTTATTTACATTGTCTTCAATATTTAATTTCCCTTTTTCCTTTAGCTGCATAATAGATATTGCAACGACTGTTTTCGTAATTGAACCGATGCGATATTTCGTTCTTGGCGTTGTTACTACTTTATCTTTCACATTCGCATACCCATAACCTTTTCGTAAAATTACATGGTCTTTACTGGCTACAAGAACACTCCCATTAAATCCTTTATCTTTTAAATATTGATCTAGTTTTCCAGCTACAACTTCATAGCGCTTTTTCTCATTTGCATCAACTTCTTGCATATCGCTCTTTTGCTTACTATTTACATTAGAAAATGCCTTTATATCATATTTCTTACCTTTATTTGCATGTATTAGTGCAACGACACTCCCACAAAAAATAGCAAAAATAAAGAAAACAATTAACCATTTCTTTAGCATAATAGGAACCCTCTTTTATCTAGTTTCACTTAACGCGCATCCATTCTATTCTATATATATTAATTTTCAAATACTTTATAATATTACCTATCTATTATTCACCTAATTAAACTAGATTCCTTTTTCTCATATTCAGTTTTTGGCTACTCTCTATTGTATTTCTTTCTTGTAAAATTTCCACCTTACAATCGGATACACCCTACTATAATTTCAACAGCTTATGTAACATTTGTTACACATAATAAGAAATGGAGTTGTTACGATGAAAAATACCGATAAACACAATCGTTTAAATGATATGATGTTCCATTACAGAGTAACAAAAAATAACATAGTTTTAATTGAATATTACGTAAAGTAAATTAAAATATTAAAAGGAAATGATGCTGAAAAATTTTTAAACAAAATAAATCATGCACATAACATAACGATACAAAAAAACAACTCATTATGGCTAAAGTAACAGGTAATTTCAAAAGGGGCAATGAACGTCATTGAAAATGAATCTCATTTATTTTTGATTATATAACATATAAAATAGAAATGTCGCACATTCGGCATTTCTTTAGAATTTCTTCATAAAAAATTTACATTGCTAACTTTCTTTTATTTTTTGTTTTTACTATATAAACTCACTGCCGAGATGCTTAATAATACCACTATACATAACCACGCATATGTATACCCTTTCTCATCTACAATATAACCATATAAAACAGGTGCAACAATAATCGCAATTTGATTGAATGTAAGTGCCAAACTAACTGTTATTCCAACACATTCTTCACTTGCCAATTCAGCAACTTCGACAATAAAAAGACTAAACCATCCAATCGAAAAGAAACCTAACAATGCGCTTACACCATACAATAATCCACTCGTTACTGTATGTATGCTCATGACTAACAATAGAATCAAACCGATAGAAGCACAGACAGCTATAAATAATGGCGTGCGCCGATTCCCCTTATAAAACAAATCACTACTAGCTGCTAATACAACACGGCCAATCATTCCAGAAAAGAACATCACTGAAAATACTGTTCCAGCTTCAATAGATGTAATGGATTGTTCCCTTACTAAAAATTTCATGAAGTGCCCAACTAACACCATTTGCAATGAAATCATGCAAATACCCGTTATATAAATTGGATACAACTCTTTTTTGCATATCACTACTTTTAGCTGCATCCATAAAGAATTTTTAATATATTCTTTCCTTACATTCTCTTGGACATATGGCTCTTTATAAAACATAAAAAATAATAAACCTCCAATTATACAAATGCATGCCATACTATTTATCGCATAAGTCACATTATATTGTATTGTAAGAAACGGGATTAAAACTCCCGCTAATGCGCCACCAACCGGTATACCAGCTTGCCTTATTCCCATCGCTAATCCACGATTTTCTTTTGGAAACCATTTTAAAATCACTTTACTTCCTCCTGGCTGGGAAACACTATAAAACATTCCTACTAATAAAAGTACAAATAACAGTCCATTAAATCCACTTACTATATTAGTTAGTAAAAGCGAACCTCCTAGCAAAAATGAACTTATAGAAATTAACAACTTTTCATTATATTGATCAAGTAGCCGCCCAACAAAAAGCATACAAAATAATGGTCCAACATTTACAACACTTACTAACAATCCACTCTCCATATTCGTAAGCGCATATTCTTCTTTCCAAAATAACACCAAAACTCCAACACCATACGTTATAAGCGTCGCTGTTGTTTGAGCAATCGTCGCAACAATTAACATCATCCACTTATAAGTACTTTTCATCCTTTCTTCGATTAACACAATCATCCCTCCACCCCCTTCCATCGTATGAAAGTTCTGATATCATATAAAATAAATATTCATCATATAATCCATCAAAAAAATTGATACCTTTCGGAGGGATGATACGTGGACATAAAAGATTTAACTGTATTTTACGAAGTTGCGAAGGAAAATAATATTTCTCACGCAGCTAAAAATTTGAACTATGTACAATCAGGCGTAACAATGCGTATGAAACAACTAGAAAATGAATTAGGTGTGCCTTTATTTTACCGTAACGGAAAAGGTGTAACTTTAACTTCTAACGGTGAGATTTTATTAACATACGCTAAACAAATTATCCACTTAATGGATCAATCTATAAAAGCGGTTCAAAGTAATGGAACTGAGCCAAAGGGCACGTTGAAAATCGGATGTACAGAATCTACAACTGCGGTAAGGCTTCCCTCTATATTAACGGCCTACTATGAGAAACACCCAAAAGTCGAATTGATTTTAGAAACAAATACGACCGAACAACTAATTAGGCTAGTGTTAGAAAGAAAACTAGACGGAGCGTTTATAGCTGGCTCTACTCAGCACGCTGAACTTCATACAAGTGTATTTCGTGAAGAAGAATTAGTTCTCATTAGTAAAAAACCTTTACCCTCTCTTACAGACATAGAAGATATGAATTTACTCGCTTTTAGTCAAGGTTGCTATTATAGAAGTTTATTAGAAGACTGGCTTCAAGAAGAAGGCATCTCGCCTAAACGAATATTAGAGTTCGGAACAATTGAAGCAATACTCGCCTGTGTAAAATCAAATATGGGCGTAGCAATTATGATGAAATCAATTTTAAGTGGTCATGCACATAACTTATCATTCAATCCTTTACCTAATAGATTCAAAAAAGTTCCTACTACTTTTATTACTAGGAACGATATATATCAATCAGCTGCATTACAAAAATTTATGGAGATGATTTAACAATGCGCGAAAAGAAAATACGTGGTATGAAACGAAAAACAAACACTATGATTAAACGCATTGAGGAACATACAAAAACGTTCCCTTCTGCTTTCTATAACGATGAATATTGGTATATGCTATTACCAGTTTCCCAATCTTTTATCAATTCATGTAAAATACCTAGAAAAGTAAAACGATTGTGTATACAAACCTTATTAAATCAAGCAAATCATTTAATAAAAATAAAACCGAGCGATATACATACATATCGAGTTGTTGTTTTAATTTCTATAGAAAATTTATGGAGATCGCAAATTATCGTATTTAAAAACGATGACTACTTTCAAAATTTCCCCAATAGAAATAATGAATTTCAAACATGGATTCCTCTTTCAAATGAAATTGATTTTTGGGAAACATGGGGAATTTCAATTTGCCCTACTGCCCAAATGTTGCACTTTCAAGAAGTCATTTATGATGAGAATACAATCGATGAAAAAGAGATTTGGTTTGTTGGAGAGTTATCTTAAAAGGGGAGCTTTCAAATGAAAAGCTTCCCTTTTTTCACCTGACAAAATCGCTATATAATAAATTTATCACTTCACTATATAGGAGGTTTTCAAATGGTAATCCCTAAATATCCTGATGTCCCTAATCTTACGAAAAAACAAATCGATCAAATTACAGAAATCACTTTTCTAAAAGAAATAACACCACAAAAATGTGATGCCATTTTCGTTTTCGGCGGTTCTCATCCTGGCAATTGGCAAACTCCACTAAAAGCTTATCGACAAGGTTTAGGAAATAAAATTATCGTTACAGGTGGTACTAGTTTGCATGGCATGAAACATCCAAGCTGGAATTACGGGGATTTGTCAGAAGCAGAAGTAATTGTACATAAATTAATTGAACATGGCGTACCCAGAGACGCTATCCTATTCGAGACAAATTCCCTCCATTCTATCGCTAATGCAATGGAAGCGAAAAAGATTTTTGATTTCACAAAAATTAATCGGCTACTATTTGTTTGCAAAAGTTTAGGAGCCGGTCGGCAATATAGAGTATTGAAAAAACATCTTCCTAACACTGTTACTTGTATTCCATATACATTTGATACAAGTTTCGATGGCGAGTTTATCATTAATAGATATAATTGGATGGAAAATGAGAAAAGCCGCTCTATGATTTTTGGAGAATACTTGAGAAATATTTGCTACGGTAGAAAAGGTGGCATTGAGCCGCCTGAAAAAGAAGTTCAAGGCTTAGAAGAATATGTATCCTACTACTATAATCTAGCATAATAGAAAAAGGTATACCAAAACGTCGGTATACCTTTTATCCTATCTCACTTATTTTTCTTTTAGTACACTATGTAATCGATCAGGATAATTTGTAAACATTCCTGTAGCACCCCATTTAATTAACAATCGCATATCTAGTTTCTCATTAATTGTATAAGGGTGAATTAACAGACCATTATTTCTAGCCATTTTCATATATGACTCATCAATAATTAGTTCTCCGTTATCATTGCGTAAGTTCGGTCCAATACCAACTGCATACTTTTTAATTTCTTGAAAATCTTCATTTGTTACACTTTTCGGTTCATGTGTAATGCCAGACCATTCAACAATCTCATTGTTTTCATTTGGATAATACCAAAGCAGTTGAACTAACGGAATATTTTTATTCATACTATGAATCTTTGTTAAACTATCTTTACTAAATGATTGAATCATAACACGGCTAGAAGACATGTTTTGACCTACTAAATTATATTTTTTTAATAAAGCCAATAATTTCTCTTCCATTCCTGGATACACATCTGGTGACTTTGTTTCAATGTAATACTTCATGCTTCTTCCGTACTTTTGGAAAATTTCTTCTAGTGTCGGAACCTTTTGACCAACGTACTCTTGCTTAGCCTTTTCTGGATAAGCTTTATTGAACCACGATCCTGCATCTAAGCTTTTTATTTCACTTAATGTTTTATCTCGTACTTCCCCTGTTCCATTTGTAGTACGATCAACTGCTGTATCATGCATTGCAATTAATTGGCCATCCTTAGTTAATTGAATATCTAACTCCAAATAATCCGCTTTCATTTTTTTCACTAAATCATAAGAAGCAAAAGTATGCTCAGGTGCATGTCCACTTGCTCCGCGATGTGCAATATTTAAAAATTTATTCGTATTCCATTCATGCTTCCCTTCTGCTTTCGCATGAACAGCTCCCCCAGCAAAGATACTTCCCATCATAAAGAAAATAACGAACGCGCTAATAATTTTTCTCATCCTTCTAACCCTTCCTACGCTGCAAATTTCAACAAGTTAATGAGATTTACACGAAATAGAAGATATATTTTCATTATTTTTATAAGCTTATATTAAAATTTCAGTCTTACGAATATACTTTCTCTATGTTATTAATATAGAAAACTATTTATTTTCTATAGCCCTCCTTTCCACATGTAACTTCTCTATTGTGTACGGCTCATCCAATAAAAAAAGCCATAAATTATTTAGAGGACACTTCTGTATCCCTAAATAAATTTATGGCTTATCTCAAATATCTCTGGCCTCGATTAACTTGTCGAAATTAATCATACCAAACCTATTAAAATTTGTGAATATTATTTTTTCAGTAAAGTGAGACATATAAGAAAGTATTTCTGTATTTACTTAAAAATCACATAATACATTTCTCATTACCTCTTCCAGCATTACATCTGGATTTACCACTGCTTTTGCCGAATGCCATCCTATAAAGCCATCTGGTCTAATTAATACAGCTCCTCCATTCTCTATCCCATATAATTTTCTGAAAATATCTTCTTGAGCAACAAAATCTCCACTTAAACCAATGCGATACACTTTTATAGTTACTCCTAATGTAGCTGAAACAGTATGTGCTGATTCAGCCCAAGAATCATTTTCTGCTCCAGTAAGCAAAACAAAATCGTTACCTAATAAATCAAGGACAGAGACTTCTTTCTCCTCATACATTCCAAAAAAATGTGGTGCTCGCGTTCCAGGTCTTCCGTTCAACTCTACGATATCCATTCTATGTGGAGTAGCTGAGTCATCTACTATCGCATCTGAACAATAGTGATACCCAACAGTTACAGCTAATCCATCCATATTATTCAAACTGCCTTCCTCTCTACTTGCAGCACGGAACAATAAACTACTCGCATACTCTGTCGTTAATTTTGCAACAGGATATCTCTCTTTATGATATGTTTCTAACAAATTTGGATTTGCTTTCCCTTTTATAACAGCTGCTAATTTCCAAGCTAAGTTATGCGCATCTTGTATTCCTGTATTTGAACCGAATCCTCCAGTTGGGGGCATAATATGTGCTGAATCACCAACTAAAAAAATGCGATTATCTTGAAATTTTGTAGCCGTACTTTCACTCGCCTCCCATGGTAAAACACTTACTATTTTTGACTCGACCTTTGTGTTGCCAATTGCTGTTTGAATAATTTGTTTACAACGTTCTATAGTGAAATCCTCTGGTCGCTCTCCTTTTAATGGATCGTAGGATACATGGTAAATCCATTTTCTTTCGTTATTAACTGGAATAAGCGCACCAAGAACTTCCGGATGAAGTACCATAGAAAAACCAAATGCATCTCCTTGTATAAACTCACTTAAATCCGCTTCAAAATAAATATTCACATAATAGCCACCGATTGTACCTCGTCCCTCAGTACTTATCCCTAGTTGCTCACGTATTTTACTTTTTGCCCCATCTGCTGCAATTACATAGTCACAATGAATAATACTTTCTTCTTCCGTTTCACGATTCCGAATCGTTGCTATTACTCCGTGCTCATTTTGTTCATAAGAAACTAATTCATGATAAAAAGATAATTCTCCGCCTAATGTTCTCGTTTCTTGTAACATCATCTCTTCTAAAGTAATTTGATAACAAGCTGTTTGTTTTGATGGACTAATCTCTTCTATTTTTCGAAGTAACTTTTCATCGTTTCCATACTGATTCGCCCTCATTTGTGCCAATTCTTCCTTATTCACCTCAGCTATTGTATGAACTGCTATTCTTCCTCGGCAATTTTCTAACGCTTTACCCGCCAATCTAATTCTTTGTTCTAAACCCAATTCCCGGAATAACTCCATCGTACGAAAAGTGATTCCACCTGCTTTTGGATGAATTGCAGTAGACGGGTGCCTTTCAACCAGTGAATAATCAACGTTATGTTTTGCAAGAAATAACGCAGATGCTAACCCTGATAATCCTCCTCCAATAATTAAAACTGGTACGTAATTCGATTTCATATATTTACCCTCCACATCATTGTTCTGAGCTCAGTGACATAAATATAATCAAAAAAACAACAAAGATATAGACTTATAATTCATTTTTAATTATCATATAGATAGATTACGCCCCAAATTCTTTTTACTTTTTCATACATCTATAATCTGCTTGCATTATGCATGTATGAAAGAGTAAAACGAAACAACTCACTTTAGTAAACACCAAAATAATAAAAACACTATAAGCGGTCGTAACCCTATAAGTAGTTATACAGGGTTACGACCGCTTATTTTTTATAAAACCCTTATCCTTTATCTTCTGTAAACAGTATATTATGAAATCATTTTCTATTTTTAAAAATTTTACCATTCTAGTATGTAACCTTTTTCTATCCCCTACCATTATCAACACATATAATTTCATTCGTCTCGATTTTCTTTCCCAATATTGCAGCTCATACAACAATCATGTAGCATTACCGTATCGATGTAATGGTTCATCATCTTAAACCTTTCGACTAATTACCAGGAGGTAAAGTGATTGAAATGAATAAACAAGAACAATTAAATGTTATAAAAAAAGATTTTATTGATTCTCAAAAAGTATTATTGGCAATTGGCGATGAAACACGTCAAGCTATTTTGTTAGTTCTCATGAAAACGGAATGTCAAACCGGATTACGTGTAGGAGAAATTACGAAACAAACACACCTTTCTCGACCAGCAGTATCGCATCACCTTAGGATTTTACGAGAAGCCGGTATTATTTTAATGCGAAAAGAAGGTACAAAAAACTTTTATTATATTGATATACGTACAAAATTAAGTTTATTAAAAAATCTTGTATTAAATATTGAAAAGCTATTACACAACTTTTATTGAAATTTGGAGGTATAAGAAATGAAAGCAATGATAATTGATAAATACGGGAAAGTTCCAATGCGTATGGCAGAAGTACCTACTCCTGAAATAAATGAACATGAAGTGCTCGCAGAAATTCATGCAGCTAGTATTAACCCAATTGACTTTAAAATACGTGATGGAAAAGTAAAGATGTTACTTAAATATGAAATGCCCCTAATCCTTGGTAATGATTTTTCCGGTGTCATCGTAAAGGTTGGATCAAAAGTGACTCGTTTTAAAGTTGGTGATGAAATATATGCACGTCCAAGAAAAAATAAAATCGGTACTTTCGCGGAATATATAGCCATTCATGAAGATGATATAGCTTTAAAACCAAAGAATTTAAGTTTTGAGGAAGCAGCGTCGATTCCACTCGTTGGTTTAACATCATATCAAGCACTACATGACATTATGCACTTACAAAAAGGACAAAAAATATTAATTCACGCTGGATCTGGTGGTGTTGGTACTTTCGCAATTCAGTTAGCAAAAATAATGGGTGCCACTGTTACAACGACTGCTAGTGAAGCTGGTGCGAATTTAGTAAAGTCTCTTGGCGCAGATGAAATTATTAATTACAAAACAGAGAATTTTGAAGAAATACTAAAAGATTATGATGCAGTATTTGATACAATCGGCGGGACAACACTTGAAAAATCATTCAATATTATAAAAAGTGGCGGCAACATCGTTTCCGTTTCAGGAATGCCGAATGCTCGTTTCGGTAAAGAATTTGGTTCCGGATTTTTTAAAACACTCTTATTTTCATTAGCAAGTAGAAAACTTACTGCACTTGAAAAAAAGCATAATGTGCAATATTCATTTTTATTTATGAAACCAAGCGGAGATCAATTACGTACTATCGCAAACTATATTGAAGCTGGAAGAATCAAACCGGTAATCGATCGAGTTTTCCCTTTTGAAGATACTCAAAAAGCAATGGAATATTCAGAGGGTGGAAGAGCAAAAGGAAAAATAATCGTAAAAATTAAGTAGTAATAAAAACTCCATTTTTTTAAATGGAGTTTTTATATTTGCTGTTGAATAGACATAGCACACTGAAGTCCTTACAATAGATTTTAAGGGGAAATATCATATTATACTTTTAGCTAATTTTACAAAGAATACATACGTACAAATACATAATAAAAAATAAACAAGGAGGAGATAAAATGACTAAAAATAATGAAGCTGGTTGGAATTTAGATAATAGTTATACAACTTTACCACAATCATTTTATACAGAAATCCCCCCTACTCCAGTAAGTTCACCGGAGCTAGTTAAACTAAATCATTCGCTAGCAATATCTCTTGGCTTTAATCCTGAAGAACTGAAGAAAGAAGTCGAAATTGCTATTTTCGCTGGTAATGCACTCCCAGAAGGAGCTCATCCATTAGCACAAGCGTATGCAGGTCATCAATTCGGGCATTTTAATATGTTAGGCGACGGTCGTGCTCTTTTAATTGGCGAACAAATTACTCCTTCAGGTAAACGTTTTGACATTCAACTGAAAGGTTCTGGACCTACTCCGTATTCACGCCGTGGTGATGGTCGTGCTGCACTCGGTCCGATGCTACGTGAGTATATTATTAGTGAAGCAATGTATGCACTTGATATTCCAACTACTCGCAGTTTAGCAGTTGTCACAACAGGCGAGCCAACATATCGGGAAACAAAGTTACCTGGAGCAATTTTAACTAGAGTCGCTAGCAGTCATATACGTGTCGGCACATTTCAATATGCTGCTGCTCGTGGTTCTATCGAGGATCTACAATCACTAGCTGACTATACGATAAAAAGACATTATCCAGAAATTGAAGCTCATGAAAACCGATATACTGCATTACTACGAGAAGTCATAAAGAAACAAGCAAGCCTCATCGCTAAATGGCAACTTGTTGGATTTATCCATGGCGTAATGAACACTGACAATATAACGATTAGTGGAGAAACGATTGATTACGGCCCTTGTGCATTTATGGACAATTACGACCAAGGAACTGTATTTAGCTCTATTGATACACAAGGTCGCTACGCATATGGAAATCAACCATATATGGCCGCATGGGACCTGGCGCGACTAGCAGAATCTTTAATACCAATTCTGCATGAAGATGAAGAAGAAGCATTAAAAATTGCTCAAGACGAAATTTCAAAATTTAGCGTACAATATGAAAAACAGTGGTTCATTGGAATGAAAAAGAAATTAGGACTATTTAGCGACGAAGAACAAGATCATTCACTTATTGAGCAACTTTTAAAAATGATGGAGAAATATAAGGCAGATTATACAAATACATTCCGTTCATTAACTCTTGATACGTTAGAAAATACGCCTCTATTCGAAAGTCCAGAATTTAAAGAATGGTACAAACTGTGGCAATCTCGATTAGAAAAACAAGAAGAATCGAAAGAAAATGCCTACGAAATGATGAAAAATAATAACCCATCCATCATCCCAAGGAATCACCGCGTAGAAGAAGCTTTAGAAGCAGCTGTTACAAACGGCGACTATAGCGTAATGGAAAAACTTCTTGAAGCTCTATCAAATCCTTATGCGTATGCTACAGAGCAAGAAGAATACTGCATTCCACCTGCACCGACGAATCGTCCTTATCGTACTTTTTGTGGGACTTGATTGTTTAATCTCTTTTAATGTGCTTTCAATTATTGAAGGCACATTTTTTACATAGGCATAAATTGTACTCCAATCAAACCACACATATATCACTATTCCAATCATATTAATTGATTATCTTCGTGAAAAATGTTGAGAAATATAAGTTTTGCTTTTTAGTATTATTATTTTTGTTATTATTATTTATAAGAATATTCTAAAAAGGAGGAATCTTCATGTTTACATCCACTAAAAGTGAACAAATCACACAACTATTAAATGAATGGTACATAGAAATCCGTTTAAGACGCATTGATAGCGCAAACCGTTTTAAAGAACAAATAGATAATAAAATCAACATTTTAAAAAACGACTATCCAAAAGGTATACCTGATCAAAACTTATTGCTCTATTATTCTTTACTAAATTTCCGATATAATTATTTAATTGATAACTTAGGCGTCTCTAAAGACAGTTTTAATAAAATTGAGTCGTTTGAAATTCCAACAAATAATTTCTTATCATATTACTATCATTTCTTTAAAGCTATTCACTCAGATGCAATTGGAAACTATATACTAGCGAGAAAACATTATGATAAAGCTGAAGCTTTGCTTCAATACATTCCAGATGAAATTGAAAAAGCAGAGTTCTACTATAAACTAGGATATTCCTACTATGATAATCAGCAAGCACTTCAAGCCATCAAAGAAGTAACAAAAGCTAAAGATATGTTTTCTAATCATCTAGGATATGAAGTGAATGTAGCTTTTTGTGATAACATTTTAGGTTTAGCATGTATAAACTTAAAAGAATGGGAACTTGCTGAAGAACACTTTACAGCTGCAATGAATCAATTCCAAAAAACAGGAGAAGAAAAATTCATTTTAATGGTTCGACATAACTTAGGATGGATGTATTCAAATCAAAATCTTAATGCATTAGCTATTCGTTATCTCTCTGAAGTTATCGAGAAATCCCCAAATCATTATAAAGCTATCTTTGCTAGCGCTTTAGAATACTACAAATTAAAGGAACTTAGCGTCGCAGACGAGCTAATAAAAAGGGGATTAAGTATTAGTAACGAACTAAAACAAGAGGAGTTCCAACATCGCTTTATGATTTTACAAGAACTAAATAACAGTTCACCTGCTAAAACATTTGAAAAAATAGCATTAGCAGGAATTAAATATTTCGAACGCGAAGAATTATATGAAGATGTTCAGGAACAATATGAAACATTGGCAATTAAATTCTATGATGAAAACGAACATTCTGAAGCAAGTAAATATTTTTATATGGCATTACAAGCAAAGAAAAAAGCAAATGCTAAAGGAGGATTAAAATGAAAAAATTACTCTTAAGTTTTATGGGGATCGTTACAATTCTAGCATTTAGTACTGGTATAACAAGTCCAACAAAGTTGGATCATTCTAATACTAAGATACAAAGCCTTTCTGTAGGTGATGGAGGCGGTTGATCTATACATTTTTTCACGCGAAAAAAATGAAGTCATGCATTATCGTATGACTTCATTTTTATTCGTTGAAACTTTTGCTTCTTTTTCTTAGCTCTCTTATTTCATTTACATGACCAAAATCAATAATATATAACTTGTTTTTTCTATCACAACGAATTCCACGTCATCATTCTAGCAATCCCCCTACTCCCCTCACTACCAACTTCCTCAAGTTTCTCTACAACTAATTTTCTTCTTTCTACAGAATGATTTTGACTTAACTTCGCTTTCCCTTCTATTTTATTTATCTTTACTTTAAACCCAACTATTCCCTTACTTAATCCTCCCATATAATTCGGATCTACATCATCAAGTGAATAGGTACTCTTTGGATTTTCATATGTATGTACTAAATCTTGAAGAGAATTTAATAATTCCTGTTCATCTTCAACAATTTCTAATTCACCGTATACATGTACTGCAACGTAATTCCATGTTGGCACTGCATTGTTTGTTTCATACCACGACGGCGATATGTAGCTATGTGGTCCTTGGAATATAGCTAATACTTCTTGATTCCCACTATCTTTCCACTGTTCATTCGGACGCGCTAAATGGCCATGTAAAGTTAGAGTCTCCCTATTTAATAACAACGGCAAATGCGTTGCATATGGTTCCCCGTTATGTTGAGAAAATAATGTCGCAAAGCTATTTTGTTCTATTATTTCGTACTTCATCTCTTCATCTTGTATTGCGAAATGTTTTGGTATGTACATAAACTCCCTCTTTTCCGCTCTTTTCTATTTTATTTCCTATTATATTTAGTAATTGCATCAATCAACAGGGCCAGTTTGTATTTGTTTTACAATGGCAGCTTTCTAAAAAGAATAGACAGCATGTATTCCATGCCGCCTTAGTTTATTTTCCCTAATATATTTGTAATAAATGCCGTCTTACCTTCACTATAGCTCGCTCTATTTTTCGATTCTCTTGCTAATTCTTTCTTTAATCGTCCATATTCAACAGCAACATCTTCATGTTCACGAAGGTAATCTCGAAACGCTATATGTCTTCTTAACTCTTCGCTATTTTTGTCACACACATACAAATGATGTTCCATCCAAACTGTACTTTCCCCGTTCCATGGAACGAAAGCATCCTTTCTACCAAACGCCTCTCTCCCTTTGAAGCTCCAGTCACCTTGATGATAATACCCTATCGTTTCAAGGCTTTTTACTACTTCAGGAAAAATTTCGTACTCTTCTATTACTATAGCAATATCTAATATTGGTTTTGATACAAGTCCTTTAACAGCTGTACTTCCCACATGTTCAACGGATAAAACAAGTTCTTCCATTGCATCGTTAATAATAGTTTGTAATTTATTGAATTCACTTTCCCATTTGATGTTATATTCTTCGATTGTAATTCTCTGTTTCAATGTATCTCTCTCCCCAAAACAATTTATAACCTTTGAATATGAGTATTCTTAAAATCCGTCTCATATTTCAATCCATATCCAAACATTCGATCCATCCCAATATGTGCTGTCCATATTAACCCAATCATTATAACGGTATCTATCTTAAAATAGACACCTATGATAGCTATGAATATAGATATAATATATGTGTGACATATATTATAAATTTTAGCACCAACATGATTATTTATACTATACGCTAACATTGATAGATCCGGTGCTAAAAGGAATATCAAAAATATAATCCAACTAAATTCATATATCGAATACGTATAAATGGTAGTTAATAAAACAACTAGTCCTTCAAAATGTACAATACGTTTTTGCATTAATTATCATTCCTATTTTTCTATATTTACCGATACATTTTCATCACTAAAAGTATTCTTTGCATTTTTTGACCAGATGGTTGCTAATATCGGCCCTGCAATATTATGCCATACTGCTGCTAATACACTTGGAAGTGCAGCTGCTGCTCCAAAATGTGCTGTTGCCAGCGCAACTCCTAAGCCTGAATTTTGCATTCCTACTTCTATTGAAATAGCTCTTCTTGTCCCTTCGTCTAGTCCAAGTACGAACGCTGTTATATATCCTAGTAAAAAGCCAAATGCATTATGGAGCATCACTGCAATAAAGATAAGCAGGCCTGAAGAAGTAATGCTACTTACATTCGCTGAAACAACTGCAGAAACATTAATAATAATTGCTACAACTGATATGAAAGGGATAACAGTCATTCCTTTCGTAACAGTATTAGGGAAAAATTTCTTCACTACTAATCCTAAAATAATTGGTAGGATAATGACTTGTACGATAGAAAGAAACATAGACATAGCATTCACTGGCATCCATTGTCCCGCAAGTAATAATAAAATAAGAGGTGTAGCAATTGGTGCTAATAACGTTGATAATGACGTCATTGCAATAGACAACGCTAAGTTCCCTTTCGCTAAATAAACCATAACATTTGACGCAGTGCCACCCGGTACTGAACCGAGCAACACTAATCCAGCTGCTAATTCAGCTGGCAGATTCATAACGTAGGCTAGTACGTATGCGACAAGTGGCATAATAATAAACTGAGCACATACACCGATAATAACTGGCAATGGTTTTGTAGCAATGATTTTAAAATCAACAGCTTTTAATGTTAACCCCATACCAAACATAACAACTCCAAGTAAAATTGTTATGTAACTAGTTAACCCAAGAAATGGCCCAGGAATGAAATATGCAATAGCTGCAATACAAATAACCCAAAATGCAAAATACTTTCCAGCTATATTACTTATCGCTTCTAGTACTTTCACCCCATCATCCCCTATCCTTCAGCTGAAAAACTTTATTCGGATTCAAAATATTTTGCGGATCAAGAGCTTTCTTTATTTTTTCCATTACGAGTAATGCCGCCCCATGTTCTTCTTCTTGATACTTCCGTTTTCCGATTCCAACGCCATGTTCTCCCGTACACGTTCCACCTCGTTTAAGAGCATATAAAACGATACTTTCGTTTATTTCGTCCGCCTTTTCCACTTCTTCTTTATCGTTCGGATCAATCATTAAGAGCACGTGGAAATTCCCGTCTCCTACATGACCAAGAATACCACCGACAAGGCCTACTTTATCTAACGTCTCTTTCGCATGTTGGATTGCACCAGCTAATTCTGAAATTGGTACACATACGTCTGTACTCATAAGCTTTTTACCAGGATAGCTATGAACGTAAGAGTATGCTAGATTATGCCGCGCATCCCATAATTTATTTCTCGCCGCAGTTTCCGTTTCAAAAGCAACTTCTTTACATTTATGATCAAAAACAATTTCCTTCGTGAATTCAATATCTTGCTTTAGTCCTGCTTCATTACCGTGAAACTCTAAAAACAGTGTAGGTTCTTCCCTGTAACTTGTTTCATTATAATGATTTACTTGTTTCATAGATAATTCATCTACAAGTTCAATTCTCGCAATTGGAATACCCGCTTGTAGTATATTAATAACAGCTTCTATTGCATCATTTATAGTTGGAAACGATGCTCTTGCAGCCATAACATGTTCTGGTATGCCGTATACTTTTAATGTTAACTCTGTAAAGCATCCAAGCGTCCCTTCTGAACCTACGAAAACACCATTTAAATGGTAACCTGATGATGACTTCGCTGCTAAATTTCCAGTATGTATTACTTCCCCATCAGCAAGAACGACTTCTAAATCACGAACTTGATCACGCATTACCCCATACTTAACTGCTGTCGTTCCGCTCGCATTTGTGGCAGCCATTCCACCTAACGTTGCATCTGCACCTGGGTCTACACTAAAAAACAATCCATACTTTTTCAATTCTTTATTCAGCTGAGAGCGAGTCACTCCTGGCTGTACTCTTACAAGGAAATCTTTCTCTCTTATTTCGAGTATTTTATTCATAAGCGAAAAGTCCACTGTAATTCCTTTTTCATATGGAATAACATGTCCCTCTAAACTAGAACCTACCCCAAAAGGAACGACAGGTTTTCCATGCTCACTCGCTACTTTCATTATCCTACTAACCTCTTCAGTCGTTTTCGGAAAAACAACTACATCAGGTAAACTACTAGTATGATAAGATTCGTCTTTACTATGTAACTCTCTTACTGTCGTATTTACAACTACTCGATCTTCGGGAAGTACACCCTTTAATTCATTTACTAAACGCTCTACCGTTATTTCCATCTTACACTCTCCTACTTTCTATAAATTCGAATTACAAAATATGTTAACTATTTTATACATAATAATCCGAAAAATTAAATAATTCAAGTTTTATACATATGCAATTCGTTTCAGACTGTCGAATAAACAAAAAGAACTTGCAATACCTATCGCAAGTTCTTTTCTATAAAACTACATTTTAAATGACTTCTTTATTAACAACATAAACCAAATTAAAGTAACTGCCATCAGCGAATGGGAAAACCCTACAATATAAGTTAACCCATTAAAGTCCGCTCCATTTAACTGAAGAAGCCCTCTTGCGGCCAATGAACCTAACATTAAAATTAATGCGATATTATGTACAACAAACCACTTATTAAAACTTTTCGCTTCATGAAACGCGAATACTTTTGCTAATCCTAAAGCAATTAAAAAGAAGAAAAAGCCAAGTACAAGTGTATGTGTATGCAATAAATTTAACAAAGTAGAGCCTAAAATCCCCTTATACTTTCCATACTCCCTGGCGAAAATTCCTGATAATAAACCGATAATCAAATACGTAAATGATGCATTATATAATTTCTTCATTATGTACCTCCTTGAGTAGAATGTGTAGTGTGTCATATTTAGTAATAATGATAGTTATATAGTAAAAACTCCTAGTCACCTAGGAGTCATTGTATAAGCATCTCACTCTTTACAATCAATTTTAATTATAGGATATCCCTTTATACAAAACAAACGAACTTTATGTGAACAAGCAGAGCATAATGAAAATATGTTGCACTTTTGTATTTCGCAACCCATACTAATTGTTATAACTATTAAAGGTGGTGCAATGGATTGATAGTTCTTGAAACTGAACGACTCGTTCTTCGCTGGTTTGATATAAAAGACGCTCCATTTATTCTTGAATTAGTAAACGATCCTGCATGGATTCAGTTTATTGGTGATAAAAGGATTAAAGACTTAGAAGATGCAAAAAAATACATCTTAAACGGCCCTGTTGATATGTATAACAAAATGGGATTTGGCCTTTACTTAGTTGAACGAAAAAAAGATCTCACTCCACTTGGTATGTGCGGACTTATTAAAAGAGATTCATTAGAAGATGTCGATATCGGCTTTGCCTTTTTAGAGAAATTCCGTTCAAATGGGTATGGCTTTGAATCAACTTCTGCTGTAATCGAATACGGAGTACAAAAACTAGGACTAAAACGAATTGTAGCAATTACTACTATTGATAACATCAATTCCGGAAAGCTTCTAGAAAAAGTAGGATTTCAGTTCGAAAAGATCATTTCAGACTCAGGAGAAGATTTAAAATTATTCGGGTATAATGCGTAAAAAAGGTCGCCACTCACGGCGACCTTTTTACTATTTCACTTCTACCGTATAATTCCCTGATCCCCCGCCATACTGATACACATGTAAATAATATTTCCCTGGATATGTGTAGTAACTTCCTACTAACTTATTCCCTTCTTGCTGGGCATACGTAACATAATTATTTAAATCTGCTTCTGAATAAAGAACCCAGTTTACTCCGATATTATTTTCCTTCGTTACATTAATTTGTAGATTTTTCGCAGTTTCCACATTTATTTCAAAGTAATCACTCGTATCACCATTTCCTAAACTAGCACGTAAAACTTGATTTAATTGCAGTTTATTTGCTGTTTGGAATGAATTATTTGGCTCTTTTTCTACACTGTTATCTTCTTTCTTTTGAAGCGTTACATTCGTTGTAACAGTATTCGTTAATCCTTTGTCGTCTGTTACTGTCAATTTTGCAGTGTACGTTCCTTCTTTAGTATACACGTGAGTTGGATTTTGTTCATTACTTACAGTACCATCACCAAACTCCCATTTATAAGCAACAATTTTCCCATCTTCATCTTTTGATCCATCGCTTTTAAACGAAATTGCTTCATTTACATTTCCGTTATATGGACCATTTATAACCGCAACTGGTGCTTTATTCACAGCACCTTCTTCTGTATTCATACCATGGAATACAACATCATATTCAAATTGTCCTGATGCATTCACACGATAATTTACAAAGTAAGCTGTTACTGTTTTATAGCCTGTCCATTCTTTTGCACTTAAACGTTTTAACGTATCATTTACGTGTTGTGTAATTGTTTTCCAGTCTTCATATTCCCCTTTTGCAGTAGTACCCGTATACGTTCCTTGCAGTGTAAATGTATTAAAGAACTGTGATTTATTTTTCTTAACTGATACATTACTTAATTTTGCTTCTGCTGTAATTTCTGTCGCAATATCTGAAACTGGTTTTGGTGCGTGAGTTGCTAAATAATCATCTGATACTAATGGAACATTATATTTCTCTCGGTTATCGACTAACATTTGCATATAGTCTTGATATTCTTTATTTAAATTCGCATCTTTACTTAATGCAGAGCGGTATGCATCATATGCTGTTACATCATTTTTTCTAATAAGATCATGAACTTTGTCAAACATATCATATCTCTTATTATACATATACGATTGTAAAGCGAATGAATAATTATAGAAATCCCACGTTCCATACTTTGCATTTAACGTTCGCTCTGCCGTATAACGTTCTGCTGGATTTGAAGATATTCCCCCTATAATGCTCTTTCTCGGTACAACATTATCCGTTCTCGTTGCCCCCGCAAAAAACTCCGCATTCCCTTCCTCAAACCAAGATAATCTCTCATTCTCATACATCTTACCTTGTCCCCAAAGCCCTGGTACTTCATATCTACCTTGTAAGTAATGAGTAAACTCATGTCGGAACAATTCTTCTAAACTATAAATACTTTCTTCTGGCGTACGTTCATAAGTAAAGAACGT
Organism: Bacillus sp. M5A3_1b; assembly: GCF_053345335.1. Taxonomy (NCBI): domain Bacteria; kingdom Bacillati; phylum Bacillota; class Bacilli; order Caryophanales; family Bacillaceae; genus Bacillus; species Bacillus sp. M5A3_1b. Next base: position 86,082 of record NZ_JBKEZY010000008.1, read on the forward strand.
ACCTGTTCCTTCTATATAAAGGCCACCGTTATTCGTTTCATATCCGTACAATTGACGATTAAATTGATATTCAGCTGGACTATTATAAATAACCATCGTTAATACCTCATCAGGATTTCCTTTTTCTAAAGGTTGATCACTTTCAACTGTACGATGGAATTGTGCCTTCACTTCTTTTGCCGCCCAATATAGACGTTTTACTTTTTCTTCTGCCACTTTATCTCCAGCCTTTAAAACAATTGCCCCATCATCAAACGTATACGTTTTCGGCAAATACTTTTTCTTCCCATCTTCTCGTATTTGATCTAAATTCACAACATTTCCATTTGCATCTTTCCCGCCATAGTTCGTCGCAATTTGCTCAGCGGCTACGAAATATTGCTCTCCTAAATACGGATACATTTTCATTGCGTCCGTTACAACTTGCAATCCTTTCGTTCCTGTACTATGGAACGTACCAAGTCTACCTGTATAATAAATACCATTATTAATTAACCAACCATTCTTCTCTGTCACCGTTCCAATTAAGGCAAAACGACTTAATTCATTAATGTAGCTATCAATTTTTTGGTACCATACTGTGTCTTTCGGTGCTTTTCTCGTATCGTACAAATACGATTGAATGTCGTAATCAACACCTTGCATAATATCGTAAATTGCATTTCCAGCTGAAAGATTGTCTACCAATGTAGAAAAACTATCGTTATATTGTTTAAAAATCTTTGCAGCTGATGTTATCGTTTCCACATTACTCGAAGCATTTCCTATTAATTTTCCATATGATGATACTACTCTATTTTGTTCTAACGTACCGAGTTTGAAATTCGGGTTATTCGCAATCGTTTTTAATGCAGGTAAGCATTTATCATGATAGCTCCGCTCATTTAGTTTACTTAATTCTGTATGATAAAATCCTAAATAAAACCCTGAACGTAATACTTCTACTAAAGTCTCAATCCCTTTAGAATCATCTTTCGTATAAGCTTGTCCTTGCTGCTTCAATTTATCAATAATTGCCTGCATCCTACTATCATTTTGATAGAATGCAAGGCTATCCTTATTAAATTGAAATAGACCTGTAATTTGCTCCCAATCAATTGTTACGAGTAGATCTACTAATTGCTGATTGTTTAATTGATTTAATTCAGCAATTGTATAAGTTTTCGCTGCAGCTAATTGCTTACTTTCTTTTTTTACTTCAGGTGGCCTTTGCGACAAATCAGCAAATTGTAGCCTTTTCTCAAAAGACTTATTTTCAAGCACTTTTGATGAATGAGCTAATTCTTGCATTGGCAGTTGTACACCAACTGGCTCCATTTTGAGCACATTCCGATAAGAAACTTGCTCTCCCTTTTTACTTTCTGCCAATGTGCTCCCTTGAAAACTCCCTAACATTAAACTAGCAAAACTTACCCCTACTAACACTTTTTTTGAATAGCCTTTCATGCTCTCCCCTACCTTACATTTTTTAGTGTCCCGCACCATTATTTTACTATTCTTACTTTTTATTCTGTATTGAGAAAAAAATAAGGGAACGTTCACATATGTATCCATACCGCGCAAAATTAACACTTGACTTTATGTGAATTTTATATCAAAAAAGATAGATAATAGCGAAATTCCTGCTATATCTATCCTCGTTTTGAACGCTATGATTTTAACTTTATAAACGTAACTTCCGGTAATGTTTGCATACGCTGAATAAATTCATTCTTTTCTTCTGACGATATATTTTTCAGCTGCATCCCTACCTTATAAACTATTTCTGTACCTCGCTGTAGAGCTTCCACTTCATATGACAGTATTGGAATACCTTTCACTTGTAGAGTTTCTATTATTTGTTGTACCGCCTCATGTTTATTTATACACATTTGCACTGTTATATTTTTCGGAAATAAAAATTGCACCTTAAAAATACGGCTCACAATCTCTAAACCAATTAAAACTAGAATCGTCGCTCCAATGCCTACTACATACATGCCAGCGCCAATTGCTAATCCAATTCCTGCTGTAGCCCATAAACCAGCCGCTGTCGTTAACCCTTTCACCGCCTGCTTTTGAATAATAATTGTACCTGCACCTAAAAACCCTACTCCACTTACAACTTGTGCTGCAATACGGCTCGGATCAAGAGCCATATGTTCCTCATTCATAATATCTGAAAAAGCATATTTCGAAACGACCATTATTAATGCACTTCCTACCGCTACTAGGAAATGTGTTTTTAATCCCGCTTCTTTTGATCGAATTTCCCTTTCAATACCGATTATTGCTCCTAACAAACCCGCAACACCGATTCGTATAATCAAATCAAAATTTACACTCACGAGCCTTCCCCCTTTCATTCATTATAGATAGATAAAACAAAAATTATCACACACATCCTTTTATCGATATGAAGGAATTTTGCTAAAATACACTTAATACCCCGCCCGTTTTATGTTAATATTTTAAATATTAACATAAAATAAATAACTTCTAATTTTAAAACTCCACTAATTTTCTAAAAAAACAAAGGTGGATTCCATGAAATGAGGTTGAGAAAGTTTGGAAAACGCTTACATTTTAAGCCGTATTTTTTTATACATACTAAATAAATAAATAAATAAATAAATAAAGGAGCTTACTAACAATGAACGTCTCTTTACTTACACCTACTATCGATTTACAAGAAGAATACTTAGATTTTTATAACGAATGGAAAGATAGCGGTGAAACAATGATTCCATGGGTTATCTCAAAAGATCCCTCTAATTTCACGGCAATGATTCAAGAACTTCACGATGCTCATAACGGAATAAACCTCCCTGAATCTTGGGTACCAGATTCTACGTATTGGCTCGTTACAGATCATAATAGAATTGTAGGCGCTGTTAATATACGTCATAGTTTAACCGAACATTTATTTAACGCTGGCGGTCATATCGGTTATGGCATTCGCCCTTCTGAAAGAAGAAAAGGTTATGCTACGAAGTTATTAAAATTATCTCTAGAAAAAACGAAGGAATTAAACATCGAGAAAGTACTTGTCGTTTGTGACGAAGTGAATACAGCTTCTGAAAAAACAATTTTACATAATGGTGGGCTTCGTGATGATGATTTCACTGAGGAAGATGGGAATGTAGTAAGAAGGTTTTGGATTGAGCTATGAAGAAGTCCACCAATAAACATACTCTTGTTATAGAGAAGTATAGTAGAGGTAATGAGCTACAAGTAAAACAACTTATTGATTTATATAATGAAGACTCTTATCTATTTCACTTATTACGAGAGAATAAAACAAAATGTGCGTATATTGCCTACTATAAAAAAGATGTAGTAGGCGTCTTTTTCACGTGGAACAGTAACTTCCATCCATACTGCACATACTTTCGAATGTATACAAATCCGTTCTATTCAGAGCTACACATTGAACAATTTTTATTAAACGAGATTTCAAAAAGAGAAAACTTCAAACTACCATTACAAACCTCTATATGGGAAACATCAGCTCATTTAAAAGCGTTTTTTGAGGAACATAATTTTACGGAAATCCGAAGAACATATATGCAAATATTAGACGTACGAAAAATCATAACTATCGATACAATGCTTCATTCAAATTATGCTGTACAAAGTTTATCAAACATTTTATCCAATAATAGCTTCTTTGAAAAACTAGCCTACGTAGTAAAAACGAATTATGAAGAGACTCACTTAGCAAACCCAGTTGCCTCATTCCCGCTCGAAGCTTGGAAAGAACAGATCTTAGCTGATGATGTGTTACTAGATGGGAGCTTTGTAATAATAGATGAAGAGACTGAAATTATTGCGTACTCTTTCCTCCATACATCAGAAAAGGATAATACGGTAGAACTAGGATGGTGCGGGACTCACAATACAGAAAATGCATCCTTACTGAAACTTCTCGTTTTCAAACAAGCTATGTATGCAAATACACACGGTTATTCTTTCATTCAAGGTGAATTCGATTCAACGAGTATATATGCAATGGAGATATTAAAATCCTTTCCTTTCAATCCTTGTGCTACCTGGATTACGTATCAAAAAGAAATCGGAAGGTAATTATACACCTTCCGACTTCTTTTATGCTGTTTCTATTTCAAACTGTACTGTAATACCACTCGGGTCTACTACAGTAAATCCATTTAAAATCTCATTTATTCCATGTTGTTTTTCTATTAATCTTTCTTTCACTTCATCTAACGCTTCTTTATGCGGCAGTACTATCGTATACACTTTTAATCCAGTTGCATATGCCGGTGGGTGCGGATTATTTACTCCGTTCCACGTATTTGCACCGATATGGTGATGATATCCTCCTGCAGAAATAAATAAGCAGTCATCTTCACGCTGTTGTACTTCAAATCCTACTGTCTCTACATAAAACTCGTGTGACTTCTCTACATCTGCTATTCGTAAATGTACGTGCCCAACGACAGTATTAGCAGGTAATCCATCAACCTCATAATCAACGAGCGTTGCCAGTTCTTTTAAATCTAGCGGCGTACTTCCTCCTGGTCCTTCTCCCCATTGATCACGCGGGCGGTCTGCATAAATTTCTATACCATTTCCCTCTAAGTCCTGTAAATAAAACGCTTCGCTATACGTATGATCACTTGCACTATTAAACCTTGAAATTGGTAAAATTTCATTTGAATATGTATAACGTCCCTCTTGCTCAGCCGGACTATCAATTACATTCTTATTACGAATCACACCAAATAATGCCGACGCAAAAGCCTCACGAGTCGGAACTAAAAAGGCTATATGATATATACCAGTCGTACGCGGCTCTTGCAGTACCCCGTCCTCTAACTTTTCAAGAACAAGTAACGTGTTCTTTCCACCTTTTCCAGATAAATACGCTTTATTCCCCTCTTGCTTAATTACTTCTAAACCTACAACATTCTCGTAAAAAGCAATTTGACGTTCTAAATCTAACACCTTAAATTCAACATGACCAATACGTGTTTTTGGATGAATTTGTACCATGAGTAACTTCATCTCCTTATCCAAATATTTTCCCATTACATATAACCGTTACTATGAAGGATACAACTAAAATCATCCTATGTAAATAAGAAAAGTCAGAATTTACACTTTTTTTATATTCATAATAAAAAAGTCACCTCTTCTAACTTTCAGAAAAGGTGACTTTACAAAAACAGTCTGTTCTAATTCTTATCGCATTTTATGTACTTCAGCAACTAACTTTCCGCCCTGAATGCCCATATAAAGTTTCACAGGTGCATCATTCGTGTTTTCAAACACTAAATCTAAGTATGGATATGCAATTGTAGCATCTCTTCCTTGTGGAACGTAACCTACCGTTTTAGAATGTGTCGTTCTCTCTACCATTTTCAAACCAGCTTGATCTGCTGCATTGTATAATGTTGATGATGTTTGACAAACACCACCGCCATATCCATCTACTAACTTACCATCTACAATTTCTTTTCCTAATTGATATCCTTTATCTGGCGTTGTATCACCAATTAATGCATTGAAAGAGAAACTGTCCCCTTTCGCTAATACAACTCCATTTATGCTCGCTGCTGACAAACGAATATTTTCAATACGTCCACCTGTTGAGCCACCTAAATTCGTTTCATATCTACCAATTACCGTGCCACTTCCTTGCGCATCACTTAATGTAGCGGTAGGTTTTTTCTCAACAATAGGTAATTGATATGAAGAATCCCACATACCTACGTTTAATAATTTATTTACTAATTCTTTTTCCATTAATTCATAAGAAGGTTTTCCTTCTTGCCAACTTCCATCAGGTCCTAGACGTGAAGGGACCATCTTTTTGTCAACATTTTTCCCAACTTCCCTAGCAACCTTCTCAACTGATTTTTTAAATTTCGCTTCATCTTCAAAATAACCTAGACTCGACAAATCTAGCTTTTTCACTTCCGTACCTGTACGACCATCTACTAAACTAATAGAATCCTGTACTTCTGCTTTAGCCTCTACCGTGTGGCCACCAATATCACTTACTAATGCAACATCACTTACTTTTGTACCACAGCCACTCACTACAGCTACACATAACACCCCAACTAATATACCCTTTACTTTACGGAACAATATACTCTCCCCTTTTCCCCAATACTACTTTTATGTATTATTTCATTTTTATGTATGTTTTGTTACAATCATTTTACAATATATTTATAAATTGTTACAAGTTATTTTTTACTCTATATAAATTACTCTTTTCTTTTCCAAATGTCTATACATATTTACATAAAAGTTTGAGTTTGATAGAATTGTAACTTTTATGTAACCCCTCCCTATTATCCAGTATATACCATAAAACGAACGAAATTCAAATGTAAAACTCCATATTCGTATTTATAAAAAACATCCTGTGAACATAAATAGGTATTTGCCGTGCCACACTCCGCTTTTACACATACATTATGGTGAATTAACCTATTTTAAAGAAATGGAGGATGTTTTTATGTACCCCTACAATCCATACGATCCATATAACCAAACTGGTTATCAACCTCAATATGATTTACAAGCACAATACCAACAATATATAGATCCAGTAGAACAAGTTAATCCATATGATCAAACTCGACAATTCCAACTTCCAATCTCTTTTCCTGGTGCTGGAAACCGTCAATTAGAAAGACGAGTAAATGAGCTTGAACAAAGAGTACGTCAATTAGAAAACACGGTTGAGCGTCATACACGTAGATTAAACCGCTTAAACCAACGTTTACGTACAGTAGAAAACAGACTGAACATTCCATTTTCAGCATTAGAAGACGGATTTTAATTTCGAAAATAAAAAATATATGAAGGAAGGGGGCTTCCCCTTCCTTATATAAATTGACGAAAGTTTTTTCCATCTCTATACTGATAAGAGTTAATGAAATGAAACAAGGTGATAAATATGGATTTTGAAATAAATTATCTTTCCTTTTATGTTGTACAAGTAGAAGGAAAAGGTGAAGCTGTTGATAAACGCTACAAACATTTTCAAACGTTAGACGCTGAAGAGTATGAAGATAGCTCCTTAAAAGAATTTTTGAATGGTGAATTATTAAAAATTTCAAAGCGAAAAGTAGAACGTCATGCGAAAACAGAACAAGCTCCGACAAAGATCGGTCGCTTCATTGTAGAAGAAGGGCACGAACTTGATTCAAACCCTCATTACAACCTATTTAATCGCATTCGCTTTGCGGAAACAAAAGAAAACTTCAAAGATATGAGTGAACCTCTCGTTTATACATATCTGGACACAAGCGCTGTACGCGGTGGTGTATTTTTAATTGCGCAAGCAAAACTACGCAAATACTTTGATGATCCATTCGTTTTCGTTATGAAATGTGACTTCGAACCGAAAGTCGCTTCTATTTCAGATGAATCCACACTGATTCGTAACGTTGAAATGGCCATCACAACAAAAAATATGAAATCTATCCAATATCCGTACATGCCTGAAGAAGGTATCGTTGAAGTGGGCGAACTAAAAATTCACCAAGCATCACACGCCCGCTACTTTGAAGACTTCTTAAAATTCGTCGAGTACGAACGCTCTATGCCTGAAATTATGAAAACGCAAGTAATGGACATGGTATACGACCAAATCGAAGATGTATTTGAAGAAGGTACGGAAGAACGTGAACAATTCGACCAAGCAATGGAAGTATGGGCTGCCAGTCCAAAACGCGAAATTATGGAACAATTTTCAACCGAAGAAGTAATGGAAGCTACCGCTCAAATTGTCGAGCATGCTCCTGAAGTGGAATTAAAGCTAAAAGCAGATCATATCTCCGTAAAGGCCCTGCTTGCTGATTTTGGGGATCAAATACATATCGCAAAGGTAAATGACCGGTACGTATTAATGATTGAGGCTGATACACTTACGTTTGAAAAAGGCTTCTCTCCAATTGAGTTTCTGAAGCCAGATGAATTGCAAGATGTGATTGAGCGGATTGAGAATAAGCAACAGTATTCTTATGACCCGAACGGGATTGAATAAAGTGAAACTTTAATCAGTGGGGGTTTTGTTCATCCCCACTGATTATTAGTTGAACCAATCGGGCTTTTACGGGCAGTTGATCCCCCACCTAACTTCGTTGCTTCAGCTGAATTTTAAGGGGGGGCTTACTGCCCGTTAATGCGGGATAAATGCTTCCATATATCTATTTTTACTGAGCGCTGTTAATAAGCGCTCTTTTATTTGGGACATAGTTGACAGTTATATAAAAAAACCGATTCTTCTAAGAATCGGTTTTTCTGCTTTAAAACAAAATATGCTTATTTTTAATCCAAGATGACATTTTTCGCAGGATCCACCAGTAAATGCGTTTCTTGTTGTACAAGTGTATTTCCATTAGAGTAGTCACTATGTATATCGGTAAAATGAAAATTTCACTTCACTACCTCAAATTTATTGTACTCGTAAAAAGATAGTTGAAAACGATATTCTGGATGCTCTCTCACCCAATCGTAAGCTTCTTCTAAAATATCCATTTTGTTTTGTAAGTCATTAAGTTCACTACATTCGTCCCTTTTCTGTTTACACAGAGGGCAGAATCCATTCACTATTTCGGCACTCGTCACCCTAATAGTTTTACTTTCTAAGTCAACTACTAGACGAAGAAGAAGAGAATGCTCTTCTCTTGTAGTCACGGTCATTTCAGCAATCCCATGCTCATCCCAAAAGACTCCGTTTAATTCCATCTGTACGGCGACGTCTTTAATATCCAAGTCTATCACTATCACACCTCCCCTGTATAAAACTCATATTTTACTCTTTAATACACCACGCTTTAAAGATATATTAAGCTTTTCCCAATTCTTCTTCTTTGCTATGGAAGGAAGTGTAATTACTGCTAATAGCGTGGTAAATATTATCCCAAAAACTAAAACTGTTACAATGTTAAAGATTGCTTCCATTTAACTCTACCCTCTTTTATTTCTATGGGCTCTAATTTTATGAATGTATTTAAAAATCCTTACCACACCTTAATTTTCAAAGCAATTATAATGGCCCAATCACAACAAATCAATTCCTATTTAATATGAATACTTTATTCATCCATCAATACAATGACGTTAAATTTATGTAGCTAGAAATAGAGGAGAATGTCATTTAACCTCTACATTCTCCTCCATCTCAGCCAAATATCTAATCTGTCTTTCCGCTTTTCTCACCGCCGTACGAAAATGCTTTTTCAGAAGTTCTACTGTAGCTTCACTTATATAATATCTTTCCGTTATACTTTCCCACGTGTCACTATTTTCAAATGCACTCCAAACGAAAGGACGCTCTGTATTTTTTCTCATTTCTTTAAATACCCATTTTCGCATCTTTTTTTTCGCTTTTTCTGTTAGTTTTCCGTTCTCTACAAGTTCAAGCTCACCATGTCTTTTGTACCGTTTATGAATGTCTCTCTCGCTATATACTTTAAGAAGTATATTCGCTGTATTCTCAGCATCCGCTAAAGCTCGGTGCTGCTTCCCTTCCCACGTTAAACCGAGCTGTTCTACTGCAAATTGTAAACTTGGTGTATGCTCAAATAACTCTTCATACGCTTGGAAAACAAACTTCTGCAAATCAAATTTACTCTCTTTTTCCATACATGGGCATTCTACACCGTATAACGTGCAATCATGAGATAGAAAACGATAATCTTCTCTACCCCATGAAACAAATACAGAGTCTTCTCCGATAAATTGAATAAATTTCTCTATAATTTGCGGGAATTTCTCCACACCAATTAAATCTTCCTTTGTAATTCCCGTTAATTTTGTCGTATGCCGAGTGAGTCGTGCACTCGGCTTTACTAACTCCGAAAATTCTCCAATTACCTTCATTGTACTTGCTTCTATTTTTACAGCTCCAATATCAACTATCTCTGACGGATCTTCTGATTTATACGGCCTGAAATTTCTCTCTATATCGAACACAATAAAATGTGTAGCGTTTTCCAATTTATTTACCTCTTTCTAAATTCCTTTTCACACACATACTCTATTTTCAGTATTTATTTATTCATTCATACACTTTATGCATGAAATACTTCGTCTAATAAACGAAAATTTAATCTCATTATTATATGTACATAGGAGGTTATTCAATAAAAATGCAAAAAAAAGAAGGGCAAGCCCTTCTTTTTTCCGTAATTACTTCTTGTTTACGTTTGTAGCTTGAGGTCCACGGTTACCTTGTTCTACTTCGAAAGTAACTTCTTGACCTTCTTCTAAAGATTTGAAGCCGTCGCCTTGGATAGCTGAGAAATGAACGAATACGTCTTCTCCGCCTTCAACTTCGATGAAACCGAAACCTTTTTCTGCGTTAAACCATTTTACTTTACCGTTTTGCATTTAAAAAATCCTCCTACAATGTACCTATATGTACATATTCATTTTCAACCACTTTACAATAATACTTCAAACATTAAAAAACTGCAACCCCAGAGGAGATTTAACATTGCTATCCTCCTCGGAAGTTACAGCTCATTTAAATCTCTATATTATTAAAAGTAAAATGGTTTAAAGTAACTATATCATATCAATATAATAAAAGTAAAGTTTTTTTTGCTATATAATTTTTTTCTTCCATTGCATCGCTTTTGATTCACCTGATCCAGCTACAACATAACCCTCTTTTTGGTTAACGATGCGCCAGCCATGCCCTTTAACTGAGTCACACACTGTAACAAGTCTTTCTTCTAGAAGTACACGACAAACCGTACTAATCCCCGCCTTATTTTGCGTTGACGTTGTATATAGCACATGTTGATCTACACTCAAGGCTAAATAGCTACTTGCTTTCTGCTCACTTTGACATGTGTGCCAATATGTTTTTTCACTCTCAATACTTTCATCTATTTTACAAAAAGAAATATTCCCGCTAATCCCCTTGCACGATCCACTCGCTGCTACTATATAAGAATTGTGTACAGTCAACGCTGAGATCATCTGATTCATCACGATTTTAATCCTCTTTAATTTACGTGTCTCCAAATTAAAGAGCCAAACACCACCATATTTAGCATGTATTTTCGTACCGATAAATAAGTAATGTTTATATAAAAATAACGATCGAATAGATGGTGCCCCGCCACCATACTCAAGAAATGGATGAATGGTTTCCCATGTCGAACCAAAATCATTAGAACGATACAACGTTTTATCTCCATGAGCAATGACTGTTCCTTGTACATTACTACACACATTCCAACTCGTTGCTTTTGTTGGAAAACGCTGAACCGTCCAGTTCTCTCCGCCATTCATACTACGAATAAAAATCCCTTCGTCACCTACACCATACACTACATTATCTTCGCTATGTAAATCCCTAATTCGTTTTTGAAAACCTTTTAATATTTGTTTCCATTCTCCGTCTCGTTCAATAAATAAGCCATCATATGTAGTAGCTAACATAAGTTTTCCATCTCTTAACTTTGTAATAGCGGTCGCACTTAACATTGTCTCCACGTTGACACTCCCATTCTTAGAACTTCTCAGCAAATGCAATTGCAAAATTACTGCATTTTTCAACATCCTCTTCGTCTTCTGGAGCTAGTTCGATTTTCAATCCTTCTTGCACAAGCTCTGCACCGCGTTCTACAAGTCTTTCTTCAAATATCGTTACCGCTTCACAAAATAGTTCATACGCCGTATCACCTGATCCGAATACCGCTACTTTCTTTCCTGATAAATCTATATTTTCTAAGTCCTCATGGAAATCTTCCGCCTCAAACGGTAATTCACCATCGCCCCACGTATAAGATCCTAAAATGATTCCATCATAGGCTAATAATTCTTCAGCATCCATGCCTTCCATTTCTTGCAATACTACTTCATGATCAAAAGCATCTAAACTAACTTTTATTAAATCAGCAATACTCTCTGTATTTCCTGACATACTTGCATAAGCTATTAAAATTTTTGCCACTTCGGCATCCCCCTCTTACAATAAATGATTCTCATTCTCATTATATTAATAATGAGAATCAATTTCAATTATATTTTTCATTTTTATTTATTCCATACAAAAAAGCACAGATGACTATACAATCACCTGTGCTTTTTTATTACTTTTTAAAAATACCAAACGGCTTTCCAACTGGTAATACAACTTTACCGAAGTGTGTATTTAACACTGCTGCTGCTGAACCATAGAAAGATAATAATGAAATACATAGTTCAGAATACGCTGCTAAATTATGCATTGCATGCGGCATAACACCTAAAGTACTTAATGAAAGACCAATAAATAAGAAATCAATAAGGACGAAAATCATAAATAATACTTTATGTGTTTCCATTGCACCAATTGTCATAAAGATTGTGAAAATCAAATATCCAATAAAGGCTACACCCAGCTGTTTTGAATCTGCAGCTTGTGCTAATTTTTCGCCAAATACTCCAAGTTGAATTAACCAAGTCATTCCAACACCTAACCAAAATAGGCCGTATGCACCGAATGCTGTTGTACCGAACGTATTGTTATGCTTTGCATCGTGAATGCACGCAAAAATTTGTGCAAATCCTCCTAAAAAGATTGCCCACGGTAATACAAGTGAAACGCCATCTGTTAAGCCTAACTTTTGAGATGATGCTACAAGTGTTACCATCGCTAATCCAAATAGACCAATTCCAGATGGATCTGCTGTTGTCATTTTCACATGATGTGTAGTTGTTTGATTGCTCATATAAACCTCCTGATTATAAACATACTCGAATACAATACTTAAATCAGAAGACTATGTCAATGGTTTTTTTTGTATGTTGTCAGACCTTACTTTTTATAATGATTACATATACTTCCGACCACTTCATACGGTTTTATATTCACTTTTTCCAACTCGTGTATCGGCAACCACAACGGAATATAACTCCCTCTATCTTTCAGTTTGAATTCTTCAGCTTTACCACTTCCGAAAACTCCATCTATAATATGGGCATTAAAATAATACTCCGTACCTTTATACTCCACCTTTGCAATCAGATGCTCCACTTCTATATGTACCCCTAATTCTTCATAAATTTCTCGCTTCGTTGCTTCTTCAGCTGTTTCTCCTTCTTCAATTCCTCCGCCTGGAAAAACATAATATGTTTCCCCTTCTCGAGTACGTTTTATAAGAGCAATTTTCCCTTCCTGCACAATGATAGCCCCGCCGCGATTTCTTATCATTTTATTACCTCAATACGAATCGCAACTGTTCCCCACTTTTTTTCTTGTTCTTTCGTATATATTTTGTATGTACTTTCTAGCATTTCCTCTAAACTATCATTTTCACAATCCAATAATTTGTGATCAATTTGTTCGTACATTGTTTTAAAGCTTGCGTATCGTTTTATTTCCGTTACTTTTACAGTCATCATTTCCTCTGTCGTAAGGTTCGTAAATACAATATGATCGCCTTGTTTAATAAGTTGACGTTTTGCATCGTATAAACGTACTTCATATACTTTTTTTCCTAATTGAATTGATTGAAAAGGTTTATTATATAATCCCATTTCGTATATCATTCATTCCACTCCTTTTTATGCATTGCGCCTACTACTATTTTTGTGCATTACCAATTCATACAACACAGTTCGACTTATTCCAAGTTGCATATAATGTTCCATATCCATTACTTGCTTTAGAGAGGATGCTAAATTGGTTATGTTATTTTTAAATCAAAAACCTGAATATAATAAATATGATATTGGTGATTATACTTATAGTAAAGTAGGTCCAACCATTTTTTCTTGGAATGATGAAACAAAATTAAAAATAGGTAAGTTTTGTTCATTAGGAGAAGAAGTCGTTTTTATACTTGGCGGTGAACATCGCGCAGACTGGATAACGACATACCCATTTAATGCATTTTTTAATGAAGGAGCACATATTACGGGTCATCCTTCTTCAAAAGGTGACATCGTAGTCGGCAACGATGTATGGATTGGTTATCAATCCTGCATTTTATCTGGTGTTACAATTGGTAACGGAGCCATTATTGGGGCAAAGAGTGTTGTCACAAAAGACGTACCTCCATATGCAATTGTAGCTGGTAATCCTGCAAAATTTATTCGATATCGTTTCCCGCAAGAAACGATTGACAAACTAGAGAATCTTGCATGGTGGGATTGGGATATTTCTGTTATAAAAGGAGCCATTCCATTTCTACTTTCCAACAAAATCAACGAGTTTTTTACCTCACCCGAAAATGAATCTATGTGATTAATACAAAAAGAGCATCCTATTCTGAACTGCACCTCCAATTGTTAGACACAGTCTAACAATTGGAGGTGCAGTTTTTCTATGGCTAAATTTACAGCTGATGAAAAAATACAAATCGTTCTACGGTATTTGAACGGAAATGAAAGTTATCGAAAAATGGGTAGAGCGATCGGTATAAGTAACACAATTATTTTGAATTGGGTAAACCAGTATAAACAGAATGGTGTGGAAGCTTTTCTAAAACGTTGTACAAATTACACACAACAATTTAAACTAGACGTACTAAACTTTATGATTGAAAACGGTATGTCCTTATTTGAGACGGCAGCTATTTTTAACATTCCTGCCCCTTCAACGATTTCTGTTTGGAAAAATCACGAGACCAGACGAAGCGCAAGTAGTTTATGAATTAAGGCATAAATATTCGGTGAAGGCACTCGTGGAGCTAGCTAATATTCCACGAAGCACGTATTATAATTTAGTAAAGAAAATGAATCGTCCAGATGTAGATGCCGATTTGAAAGCTGAGATGAAAGCGATTTATGAGGAAAATGAAGGTCGTTATGGTTACCGTCGCATTCGTGATGAATTAACGAATCGTGGTCAGAAAGTGAATCACAAAAAGGTGCAACGCATTATGAAAGAGCTTGGATTAAAGTGTGTTGTGCATATGAAGAAATATAAATCCTATAAAGGAAAAGTCGGTAGAATTGCACCTAATATTTTAGAGCGTAATTTTTATACAGATGCACCGAATCAAAAATAGGTAACGGACATCACAGAGTTTACATTGTTTAGAGAGAAACTGTATGTATCACCTGTATTAGACTTGTATAATGGTGAAATTATTACCTATACAATTGGTTCTAGACCGACGTATTCACTTGTTTCAAAGATGTTAGAGAATGCATTAGAACATTTGCCTGAAAATCACCAACTACTGATGGATTCTGATCAAGAGTGACATTATCAAATGAGACAATACGTCCGTACACTTGAATCAAGAGCTATTGTACAGAGCATGTCTCGAAAAGGTAACTGTTACGACAACGCAGTAATAGAGAATTTCTTCAGAATTATGAAGTCGGAGTTCCTCTACATAAAAGAATTTGAAAGTGTAGAGCATTTTAAAATAGAATTAGAAAAATATATAGATTATTATAATACAAAACGGATTAAGGCAGCTTGATAAAATAACCGTGTCTAACTTTTAGGGGTCACTTCATCACTATAAATAGGAGTGCTCGTTTTTATTTTCGTCTATTCCTTTTCGGGCCAAATTTTCGCGTTTGGTTCTAATAACCACTTGTGTTCTTCTTCCATGATACGATCATTCCATGGGTTAATTTGGATTTCTTTTTCAGTTCCTATTGTCATCCTTTTTCATAATTTTCGTATGGTCAAACAATCCACTTGCTGACAAACCGATAATCATTCCTTGAAATATGTTCATTTTGATATCTTGAGACAACAATAAAACACCTAGCATAATGCCAAGCGTCAAATTAAATATTGGAATATATTTTGTTTGCAATCCATTTATTTTTACAATTTGTGATAACCCTACAACAACCCCAATCATGGCCGTAATTTCAATCATTACATACCGCCACCTTTCAAGAGGAAGGTCAGAGCTGCTCCAATTAATCCACCAATAATAAGGCGTAAGATCCATGTTGTATTAGCACTAATCTTATCTAATTGCTTATTGATATTAATAATGTCTTTTTCATTACCTGCTGTCCTCATTTCTAGACCTCTAATCTCTAATCGTATATCTTTAATATCTTGTCTTATTTCCTGAACATCACCTTTCATCTCTTGCAAACCATCCATTATTTCCACCTCTTTCCTACTTCGTATTTAATTAAAAATTAAAAATCTTAATATGCATATACTTGTCTTTCCATCTCATTATTTAATCCCTTCTGGTTTAACGTCCACCTCAATTTGTCCCTCAATAATATCCTCGGTAACTACTTTTGTAGGAACCTCTGTTGCTGGGTTTCCCGTTTTTACAATGGAAACAGTAATTGAACTTCCTCTAAACAGCTCCACGTTGACGTTAAAATTGCTAGCGGTAATAATCCCAGCATTCACTAAATTATCCACAACGTCATCAATTTCCATAAATTTATTGTCATCACTTGGCATGATTTGATTTAGAATTTGGTTCTGAAATTGATTTTCCTCTGGATGTGTATTTGTCATATCTTCCTCTCCCGTTTTAATTTTGTTTATTGATTTTCTAACAATCTCATTTAGTACGTAAATTTTGCTATGTAGTTTGCAAAATAATATCTTAATTTAATTAAAGGAGTAATATTTACTCTCCGACTCGAAAGAATATTCAGACATTTAATGAGTGCAGTATTTAACAGAAAAACTACCAATTCGGATCACTTACGTCGTAACCTAATATCAAAAATATGTTTCTAGTAAACATATACTATTTTTAAAACACAACGTAGATTGTATACACTTAGTTCAGCTACACTAAAAACAAACGATTTGTGAATTTAAATCTTCTAATTATAAATTTTAATCCCTGTCTATTAGACAGGGATTAGTAGAATAAGAATCAAGCTTTTTATTTAATTAAATACTCCATTATTCGCACATCGTTGTAGAATGTGCACTAAAATTTCCTCTGTCACTTTTCCATGTGGATGTGAGTTCTCATCAATAATTCCTCTTTCTAATCCCCATTTCCATGCATCTCTCGCCCATTCTGATGGCTCTCCATTTTGGTAGCTCACATTAGAGGCGATTGACACTGTACTTCTAGTATCTGAGAATACTTTGTTATTGTATATACGTTGCAGCATGTGTACCAGGATTTCTTCCGTCACTTCTCCATGTGGATGAGAATTTCCATCTACAATTCCTTTTTCTAGTCCCCATTTCCATGCATCTCTCGCCCATTCCGATGGTTGCCCATTTCTATAACTTGTATCAATAGAAACCGATACTACGCTTCCAGTACCTAAGAATACTTTGTTATTGTATACACGCTGTAACATGTGTACTATAATTTCTTCTAAAACTGTTCCATGCGGATGAGAATTTCCATCTACAATTCCTTTTTCTAATCCCCATTTCCATGCATCTTTTGCCCAATCTGATGGCTCTTTATTTTCAGAAGGATCAGGTCCTTTTCCTAAATGGTCTAATGGGTTCACAGCATTACTCTTATTAATATTCCAGCCGCCTTTATGCAGTTCAAAATGTAAGTGTTGGCCACTAGAATCCCCAGTGTTCCCCATAACTCCAATAGTTTGTCCTTGGGTAACAGAATCTCCTACGTTCACCGTTCGAGAACCACTACGCATATGAGCGTATACAGTCTCCCATGTAACTCCATCAATAGTATGCACGATCATAATACATTCACCGTAACTAGATGAAAAATACGAGCGACTAACTTTTCCATTAGCCGCTGCATAAATCGGATGATACCCTGCTTCAGCAAGGTCTATCCCATGGTGATTTGGTCTGCTGCCTCTAAAACCACTTGTTACTCTCGTTGTATCTGTTGGATAAATAAACTTTGCCATACTAATCTTCCTTTCTTTTTTGCACAGTATAATCAAGGTACTTAAATGAGTACTTTCGTTTACTTTTTTATTTGACAAGAATCTTTATAATATGAAAGTCTTATAATTACTTAAATACCCCATTATTTGTACATCGTTGTAGTATGTGTACTAAAATTTCCTCTGTTACTTTTCCATGTGGATGTGAATTCCCATCTATAATTCCTTTTTCTAATCCCCATTTCCATGCATCTCTCGCCCATTCTGATGGCTCTCCATTTTGATAACTTACATTAGTGACAAATGCTCCTGAGCTTCCAGTACCTGAGAATACTTTGTTGTTGTATACACGTTGCAACATGTGTACCAGAATTTCTTCTGTCACTTCTCCATGTGGATGTGAATTTCCATCTACAATCCCTTTTTCTAGACCCCACTTCCATGCGTCTCTCGCCCATTCTGACGGTTCTCCATTCCGGTAACTTGTATCAATAGCGAAGGATACTGCACTTCCAATACCTAAAAATACTTTGTTGTTGTATACACGTTGTAACATGTGTACCAAGATTTCTTCTACTACCGTTCCATGTGGATGTGAATTCCCATCTACAATTCCTTTTTCTAATCCCCACTTCCATGCACTTCTCGCCCACTCTGATGGTTCTTTATTTTCAGAAGGATTAGTTCCCCCATCAAAATCAACATATTGCTTAATAATTTCAGCGTAGAAGAAATTCCCTCCGTTTTTATATCGGTAGCCACCATTGTATGCCACAGCAATAGGATGACTATATCGAATCATTGCGCCAGTGCTATTTCCAAGAGATGGTGCAACAACCGTTTTAGAATACAGATCCGCCACCGGTAATGAATGTTGTTTCTTGTTTGAAGCTAACCAGCGAAGGTAAGCTCGTCCAAAATTATATGATTGAACAATGGCACTTAAATCTGTAATACCATTTTTTTTCGCATCATCAAAAGCTCCTTTTAGATGCTTTACTCCATAATAAATTGAATCTTTAGGATTTTTAATTGTATTCATTGGCCACCCTTGTGATTCACTTGATTGCATAATATCGGGCGTCTGTTCAGCATTACCATCACTTTCCACCATAATAATTCCTAATACATAAGGTACTAACTCAGGTACCCCTTGTGCATTACATTCATTTTCTACCATTGTCTGCCATCGGAGGACCCGTTGCGGCAAATTCTTTGTCTTAACTGACGCAGCTAACATACCCATTACTAAACATCTCCTTATTTCCCTATTATTTTTGGACCAAACACTACTATTTTACTAAGTACTTTTAACTTCTAAATACCTATTAACCTATTGAATTACTCCATAGTACTTAGCTTCTTTCACAACAAAAAGAGCAACCATAAAATAGTTGCTCTTTCGTCGAAATCTTATATTACTACTATAAATCACTTTTTCAATACTTTCTGTACACTGCATGTAGCCTACAAAAAGGTAACATTA
>NZ_JBKEZY010000009.1:0-161103 GCF_053345335.1 Bacillus sp. M5A3_1b
TTGCTCTTTCGTCGAAATCTTATATTACTACTATAAATCACTTTTTCAATACTTTCTGTACACTGCATGTAGCCTACAAAAAGGTAACATTAAACCCCCTCTAAAAACTTGACAATCTTTCTTATTTCAGCATGTTTTCGTCGGATATAGCCTGTACTATAATGCAAGTCAAACGCTATTTGTTCTAAAGTCATTCCATCAACATACTTCATTTTAAGTATTTGATGATCTAATCCAGTAAACTTATTAATTAAAATCTTTAAATCGAACATTTCATTCATCTTATGTCCTAATTCATATTCAATAGCTTCCACACGACCTTCTACCTTAGCACCTTCTGATTCAGTAGTTAATCGTACATGTTGCAAGTCACCACTAGTCCAGCGCTTTAACTCTGCTTTTGATTTGTCTAAGTTAAATTCTATATACGTAATTTCTTCTTCTAGTTTCTGATAATCTTTCATCCAGTCAAGCATCTAATAATCCCCCTACTTTTCTTTAATTAAATTCTGTTTCTTATTAATATCACCAAAGGTAAAGTAACCTTTATTATCCTTTTAATCGAATTCACGAATATTAATTATGATTTATATTTTCTTAATAAAGCTTTTAATCTCTCACGCTCTTCTTCAATAGTTAACTCATTATTTTGTATAGGATGCTCTTCTGGAACTTCTTCTTTTTCACGTAGCCATTCTGGTACCAGTTCTTTTCGTTTGGTATACCCTGACCTAGATTGCTTCTTATTCTTACAAAGATCAAACTGTGCATCTAACACAACTACATCATTAATTGTTTTTACTTTTTGACTTTCCCAATTTTTAAGAATTCCACGTACATACCTCCACTTTGGTATATTCTCATCAATTGATCTCTTTACTGCTTCCAAAATTAGTTCACTACCTAATGCTTCGCAAAATTCACCCAGCTCTGCAATAGCTATTTCACTTAACAATATTCCATTCTTAAGCAAAAATTTATAACTTATTTTGAAATCTTCATTTATCAATCTTTGTGGGAGTGATTTTTCCTTATTATCATGATGATGATCCTTATTTTGTGTATCAGTGTTTAGTTTTTTAGTACTTTTTAAATCAGTATTTAGTAGCTTGCGATTTTCCACCAGTAGATTCCCAGCAACAGGATTATCAACAGGTGGGTTTTCCACTGGTGGAAAATCCTCCAATGGGATTTCGTAAATAATAGTCTCCCACCTAACAATTTTGTTTTTTACATCTTTAATAGGAAATCTCTTAATATATCCGTACTCTTTTAATTCCTTCATTCCAGCTCTTAAGCTATTAATACCATCTTTTGCGTGCTGCGATAATTCTTCCCTATAAAACACCCAATCATCTGGAAGTGTAAGTATGTATGCTAATATCCCCTTCGCCTTCCAAGAAAGCCTTTTATCTTTTAAACCCGTATTATTAATAACGGAATAATTATTATCCTTTTTAACTCTAAAAATCCCCATACTATCTACCTCTCCACTATTGTTAAGATCAAATACCTACATTCGAGATTCTGTACTCACTATCAATAACTTCCCCATGATGAAACCTACTTTTTATTCCTTTCAAACCAACACAACATTAAAAAGAACTTTAAGTTCGATTTATTACTAAAAAAAAGAGCATCTATACTCATATCAAAATACTTAGCAATCTTTTTAGCAATTCTCATTGAAGGGATTCTTTCTTTTTGATCAATCATTCGAATATATCGTTCCGTAACCCCACAATAACCAGCAAGTTCTTTATATAACTTCTTTTCCGGTTCATACATTTTGTTACTAATTAATCCACCTCCGTAAGAACAATTAGTTCTAAATATAGATTAAAGAACTAATTGTTCGTTGTCAATGTAAAAAGGAACTTTTTGTGCTAAAATAAACCCAAAGAGAACAATTAGTTTAATTAGAGAGGTGAACAATGTGATAGGAGTTAGAATAAAATCCTTACGAAAAAAAGAAAATTTAACACAAAAACAATTGGCTGAAAAAATTGGAGTATCCCAAAGAATGATAGGCTACTACGAATCAGAAGAAAGATTCCCTCCACATGATGTTCTAACTAAATTAGCGGATTGTTTTTCAGTTTCAGCTGACTATTTACTAGGACGAGCTGTTACGGACGAAACTAAGAAGCAATTAACGCCAAAAGATGAGAAAGACATAGCAAAAAGAATGGAAGAAATAAAAAAAGACCTTCAAGGAGAAGATGGCTTAATGTTCTCTGGTGAACCTATGAGTCAAGAAGCTGTAGAATCACTATTAGATGCAATGGAGTATATTGTAAAACAAACGAAAGTAATCAATAAAAAATACGTGCCTAAGAAATATCGTAAACCAGACGATAACTGATGCGAGCTTAGGAGGGAATACATTGAAATTCGTCATTAGAGATCTAGTCCAACAACTTAGCAACAAATACAACACGACAAACCCCTATGAGCTTGCAGATTACTTAAAAATACATGTACTAACATGGGATTTACATGAAGAAATAAATGGTTTTTATAAATATGAAAAAAGAAATCGTTTCATTGTTATTAATACTAATTTATCTCCATCTATGCAGAGAACTGTTTGTGCTCATGAATTAGGACATGCAGTCCTACATACTCATGCAAATACACCTTTTCTGCGTAAGAATACATTCTTTTCCGTTGACAAATTAGAGATAGAAGCAAATACGTTTGCTGCGCTTTTGTTAATTGACCAAAAGACCATTCAGCCTGGTGATACAAAAGCATGTATAGCATACAAAAATAATATTCCAGTTGAACTCTTAGAATTTTATAAACCTTGCTAAAGGAAAAAAGACATTTTATTTATTAAAAACAAGGAGAAAGCCCCCATTTGAGTGCTTTCTCCTTGTTTTTATAAGTGGACCTTGTAGGACTCGAACCTACGACCGAACGGTTATGAGCCATTTGCTCTAACCAGCTGAGCTAAAGATCCAGAGCATAAATTTTACTTTATAGGACGTATTCACATATACTACTTCTTTGATCTCAGGTTCCTCAACAAATTTAAGATCGTTCCCGTATAGATTAAAAATCTGGTTCTTTGCATCCTCTTTTGATAGAGTACTAGACTGATTTAAGTCTCCCTGTTGCTGTAAATCTTGAGCACTATCTCCTGAAATGCTTGTAAGTACACCTTCATCAAAATTATTAAGTACTCTTAATATGTTTAAGTTAAAAACAAATCAAGCTATTTATAGCGTAACAAAACATTGAACTCAAGTCATTGAATTTGTATTTCTATATAATAATTGAGTTGCTTATGATATTGAAATTAAATTATTATAGTTATGTTTCAAAAGAATTGGACAAACTAATTCTTAAACTAAATACGGTAAAAGTAGAGGCTTATTTCAATTGCCTAATAGCCTCTTTCCTAAGATCTGTTTCTATATGCTATACTGACTCTTAATTACTTGTAGAAGAAATGATAAAAATAAAGGTTTTTTTATCTATTATTTTGTTTAGTTCTCCTTCATTTAAGTATCTTTCTTTACATTATATTGACTATTAATCATTATATTATATATTGCAAATATAACGATATAAATAATACCAAGGAGGTTTACAACATGAAAAACATAATGGAACTCCTCAACAATCCATATATTAAATATCCATTAATTGTGATTTCAGCTATAGCTATAATAAAAACAGGTTATGATTTAGGTTCCTTTATTAAAAAATTAAAAATGAGCCCGGTACATACCGGACTCACTTTTATCAAGCTGCCTAATGAAATAACCGTGTCTAACTTTTAGGGGGCACTTCACAAAATGCTCTTTTTGTTTTTATTTCTTATGTTCGTGCAAATGATTACACGGAGAACATTGAAATGGAATTTTATCTAAGCAATTAAAGTTTGTTTCACAAATTTGTTCGATCGTTGGGACGAACGGTATGACCACAATATTACTTTCTATTATTTGTGTAACAGGCGGTAACACTGTACCTACTTGATGTTCGAAGCGAATACTCGCTTGATTTATATAATTTCCTGAACCACTTGGCGCGCTCTGAACTACTACTTGGAACGAGACTGTGAGTGCTTCACCTGGATTTAAACTTCCTATAAGAAATCCTGATATTGGGTTTACATTTGGCACTGGCGTATTATCAACCGTTACACTTCCAAGGACAAATTGAACACTACTATCTAACATATCTTGAAAACGAATATTTTGTATCGCTGTATCTCCCGTATTTGTAATAACTGTCGTAAACGTAATAACATCTCCTATTGTTGCTGTTTGATGGTCTGCCACTTTTACAACAGTCGTTGAGACATTTTGAGGAATAAACGGGATAACAACTGTATTGCTATCGCCTTCAACTACTACAGGCGGTTCATTTGGATTCACAATTGCAAGCCCACTCGCCGTAGCTGTATTTGTAACTAAGTTATTTATTTGCCCTCCTGTTATTACAACTTGGAAATTAATAATTGCTGCATCATTTGGCTGAAAATCACCTAACGGAATACCTGTATTCGGGTTGGCAAATGGAAAAGGTACATCATTTACCGTTACCGAGCCATTTATAAATAACGTATTCGGATCAATGATATCCGTTAAAACAATATTCGTCACAGGAACTGTACTATCATTTATAACAGCAATTCCGTAAGTGACGACATCTCCTACCATTGCTACTTCAAAGTTTGCTCCTTTTGCAACAAATAAGATTGCAGTATTTACCGTTACAATAACTGTATTACTCGTGTCCATCACTGTAACTGGCGGCTCTCCTGGTACTAAAATATATTCTGCTGATGCCCCAGCAACGTTCACTACTGTACCACCATCTGGAAAACTTGTAATGGTAGCTTCATATGTTACAAGTGCCGTCTCACCCACTGGGATGTCTGGTATCGTAAATCCAGCCTGTGGATTTAACCCTGGTTGCGGAACTCCATTTATCGTTACACTATTTGGAACAAACTCAGCTTCCTGAGATAACACGTCTATAAATTGAACATTCATCGCATCAGCCGTACCAGTATTTAATATACGAACAGTATACGTTACCGTTTCTCCCACTCCAACAATCGGATGATCTACTTCTTTCAGCATATCTAAACTACCTCGATTTACTGGTGTGACTGTCGTATTACTTGAGTTCGTAATTGTAAACGGTGGTTCTCCTGGAATCAATTCGAAATCACCAGTTACTCTCGCTGTATTCATAATGCTACTAGAAGGGGGAATTGTGATTACATTTACTTCAAATGTAATTAATATACTGTCCCCTACTGCAAGATTTGGTAATGAAAAGCCTACAAATGGATCTAAACCTACTTGCGGAATCCCATTTATTTGTACACTTCCTGGAACGAATTCTAAACTAGGTGATGGAACATCAATAAACTGAACATTTGTTGCAGCTACCGTTCCTGTATTCGTAACTTGCACACTATAAGTTAACGTATCCCCTAATCGTGTTGCTTGCTTATTTACGGTTTTTATAACATTAAATCTCCCTCTATTTACCCTTGTTATTGTCGTATTACTCGGTTCAGTTACTACAACCGGCGGCTCTCCTGGTACTAAAGTAAAGCTTCCTGTTATATTTGCAACGTTCGTAATGGTTCCTGATGACGGGATGTTTGTAACTGTCGCTTGAAACGTCACGATAACTGTTTCACCAACTGGTATATCTCCAACTCCAAAGCCAGTAATCGGATTTAAGTTTGGTTGCGGGGCTCCATTTATCGTTACACTATTTGGGACAAATGACGCTCCTGCTGAAATCGTATCAATAAACTGAACATCATTTGCTGTTACTGTTCCCGTATTCGTTATTTGAACTGTATACGTTAATACATCTCCAACGAGAGTAGCTGCTCTATTTACTTGTTTAATAACATTAAATCGTCCTCTATTTACAGTTGTGAGCGTCGTGTTACTTGGCTGATTCACTACAATTGGTGGTTCTCCTGGTACTAATATAAAACTTCCTGTAACATTTGCCGTATTGACAATTGTTCCGTTTGATGGAACATTGACAACTGTTACTTGGAATGTAACTTCTACACTTTCACCTGGATTTATATCTGGAAGTGGGAATCCATTATTAGGATTGAATCCAGGTTGTAGCACACCATCTATCGTTACACTATCTAGTACAAATGTAATCGAGGACGGCAATACATCACTATATTGAACATTCGTCGCTACCACTGTACCTGTATTTTGAACTACTGTTGTATATGTGATTGTATCGCCTACTGCAACAACCGGCTGACTCACTGATTTTAAAACATTCAAACCGGGTTCATTAATTTCTGTTAATGTCGTATTACTTGTTGTTGTTTCTGTAATAGGCGGCTCTGTTTCACTTACAGCAAATGTAGCTGTAACGTCTACAAAGTTAACAATCGTTCCCCCCTCAGGTATGCTCGTAACCACTTCCTGATATGTGACAAGTACAAAATCATCTACAGAGATATCTGGAACTGTAAAGCCAATGAAAGGATCTAATCCTGGTGCCGGCACCCCATTTATGCTCACACTTCCCGGTACAAATGCTACACCGGCGGAAGTTGTATCTATAAATTTAACATTCGTTGCTGCCACTGTACCGAAATTAAAGATTAATACATCATACGTTAATATTTCTCCAACCGTCGCTACCTCTTTATCAACTAGTTTTAATGGAAATATAGACGCTATATTAATTGTCGTAACGACTAAATTCGTTAATATCGTTTCCGTAATTGGTGGTTCCTGCGGATTTGGTTGTGAAGTAAATGTAACATCTGCATCATTTAATATGACTTCATTATCTGGAATCTCCGTAATCGTCACTTGGAACGTCACAGCAATATTTGCACCTGCATTTAATAACGGACTAACTGGAAATCCTGTTTCTGGATTTAAGCCAAGTTGCTGCCCCCCACCTATCGTTACACTATTTGCTACAAATATCGTTCCTTCTGGTATGACATCTTGAAAGAACACATCTGTAACTGGTATAATTCCTACGTTTGAAATTAGCACAGTATACGTTAATACATCCCCAACCGCTCCAGCAGCAACATCAACTGTTTTTGTTGCTGTTACTTCACCAGGAGGAGGTAACGGTATCGTAACTACTGTCGTATTACTTGAATTGGTTGTTGTTACAGGGGGCTGTAAAGGATTTAATAAAAAAGTGGCTGTTGCAGATGCCGTGTTTAATACGGCTCCGCGCGTGGATGGCGCAACTACTGTTACTTGGAACGTTGCAGTCAATGATGTTCCAGCAGCGATATTAGGAAGCGTAAAACCTATATTTGGATCAAATCCAGGTTGAGGCGTTCCATTTATCGTTACGCTATTTGCTACAAATGTTGTTTCTGGAGCAATTGGATCAATGAAGGAAACATTCGTTGCTGTTACTGTGCCGTTATTTCGAATGACTACAGAATACGTGTAAGTCTCTCCAAGTGCAGCTTGTTGTACAGATGAAGATTTTTGTATATTTAATCGAGCAGTGTTTACTTGTGTCACAACGAAATTACTATTCGTAACAGTCGTTATTGGAGGGTTTGCTGGATTTATAAGAAAACTTGCAGTAACGTTCGATTGGTTTCTTATATTTCCACCGCTCGGAACACTCGTCACTGTAACTTGAAACGTAATCGTAGATGTTTGCCCGACCGGAATATTTGGTACTGGGAAACCTACCATTGGATTCGCGCCTTGCTGAACGACTCCGTTTATCGTCACACTATTTGCTACAAACGCAGCACCAGACGGAATTGGATCTTGAAAAATAATATTCGTTGCAGGAACAGTTCCTGTATTTTGAATGCGAATCGTATACGTTAGCGTATCTCCTATACCTGCTTGGGGTGTATTTACACTCTTCATTACATTAAGTGATCCTACATTCACTCGCGTCACAACAATGTTACTAATCGTTACAATTGTAACTGGTGGCTGGAGAGGACTTACTTGGAAATCAGCAGTTACATTCGCATTATTCGGAAGAACTCTATTTGGTGGTACACTCGTAATCGTCACTTGAAAAGTAACTGTTACCATCCCTCCTACCGGAATGTTAGCAAGTGGAAATCCAATTGTTGGGCTTAAACCCGGCTGAGGTGTTCCATTTATCGTTACACTATTTGCTACAAACGTTGTTCCAGATGGAATTGGATCAACGAATGATACATTTGTCGCTGCTACTGTTCCACTATTTTGTATACGAACTGTATACGTTAACGTATCTCCTACACCTGCTTCAGCAGCGCTTACACTTTTTATTACATTTAATCCTGAAGAATTCACCACTGTCATAACAGTATTACTTGGTACTGTTACAGTTATCGGTGGCTCTGTTGGATTTACAAGAAAATCTCCAGTTACATTCGCATTATTTACGACATTATTTCCTTGGGGAATTTCATCAATTAATACTTCAAACCCAACAATTACACTCGCACCAGTAGGCAAATTATTTAATGGGAATCCAAGTTCTGGATCTGCCCCTTCTTGTAAAACCCCATTAACAACTACACTGTTTTCAATAAATAATGTCCCTTGTGGAATTGAATCTTGAAAAAACACATTTGTAGCTGTTACACTACCTGCATTTATGATTTCAATTGTATATACTAAAACATCCCCTACCGTTGCAATATTCGTATTGACTGATTTCACAACTTCAAAGTTCCCTGATTGTACTGTTGTATTCACAACATTACTCGGAACATTGATTGTTACTGGTGGTTCACTCGGATTCACTTGAAAACTCGCTGTTACATTTGCTTGATTTAAAATATCTTCATTTTCTGGATCCTGTACAATTAATACGTCAAATGTGACTACAACTGTTTGAGCCGCAGGAATATTCGGAAGAGAGAATCCTGTATTCGGATTCAATCCACTTTGTGGTACTCCATTAATTGTTACAGAATTTGCAACGAATGAAACAGCGGAAGGAATAGGGTCTTGGAAAAATACATTTGTTAACAGTACGTTTCCTGTATTTTGGACGGCAATTGTGTATGTTAAAGTATCCCCTACCGCCGCTTGCATTGTATTCACTTCTTTTATTACATTTAAACCGCCTGTATTAACTTGTGTCACAACTGTATTCGTTTGTCTATTAATCGTTATCGGTGGCTGATTCGGAATAACGACGAAATTAGCAGACACATTTCCACGATTTGCAATCGTACCTCCTGATGGTGTAGATGTCACTCGTACTTGAAAAGTCACTGTCCTACTTCCGCCAGGAGATATATTCGCTACGGTAAACCCAGTCGCAGGATTTGCCCCAGGTTGTGAAACCCCATCTACAGTCACACTATTTAGGATAAAAGTCGTTCCAATTGGGATTGGATCTTGAAAAATAACATTCGTCGCAAGTACATTCCCAGTATTCTCAATTGTAACGGTGTACGTAAGAACGTCATTAACTGTCGCAAAAGCTCTATCTACTGTTTTTCTCGTTCTTATATCAGCTATATTAATTGTAGTAAATACAGTATTACTTGTCGCTTGGCCTGAAATTGGTTGTTGACCAGGTACTGGAGTAAAGTTAAATGTTACACTCGCACGATTTGGAATTGGATTTACAAGCGGATTAGATGTTACTCGAACTTGAAAACGCACTACCGTCGTTTGCGAAGCATTAATACTTCCTAGATTAATACTACTTGCTGGATTTGCTCCTGGACGTGCTACCCCATTTACCGTGACACTATTTGTTATAAACGTTGTTCCAGCAGGTATACTATCAACAAAAATAACATTATTTGCAGCGACATTCCCATCGTTCGTGACATTCACTGTGTACGTTAATACATCATTAATTGTTGCCGTCTGTAGATCTACAGATTTTTGTAAACTTACATTTGCGCGATTTACCGTCGTCTGTACTGTATTTGAAGAAGCTGTACTTGTGATAGGAGGACTTCCAACAAAAGGACGGAATTGGTATGACACCATCGCACGATTTGAAATTGGATTCGGATTCGGGAATGACGTAACTCTCACTTGAAACGTGACAACTCTTTGAGCATTATTCGGTATCGTTCCTAAATTAATTCCACTAGCTGGATTGGCGCTCGGCTGAGTTACTCCACCTACTGTAACACTGCCTGCTATGAACGTAGTTCCATTCGGAATACTATCTTGTAATACAACGTTTTCTGCACTTCCTGTCCCTGTATTCGGAACAGTAATCGTATAGGTAAGAATATCACCTACTGCTGCAACGGTTTTATCAACAGATTTAACAGGATTTATAATTGGCCCTGTCGCATCAATTTGAACACCAAAACCAGCTGCAGCATATCCATCTCCATTTGTAACGAAGCGAACAGTCGCTGACGTTTGATTATTTACTAATGATGACGAGGCATCTACATTCGTAATATCCCATCCTTGTCTTCGGACGGCTAAAGCTATCCCTAACGGCTGATTCAAATTTCCAAAGGTGCCAGTTGTATCTAAATTCCCACTATCATTACAAATTTGTGACTGAAAGAAATTATTTGCGGGATTTCTCGGTCCGAATACAGCAACTGTAGCATTCGCATTCGGCCCAAAGCGAAGTTGATCTCCAACAATGTTAGAATCACCTTCTTGAGCAGTTACGAGCACCCGTCCTGTTACAGCTCCTGTGGCTGGAGTAGCAAATCCTGAAATAGTAGCATCCACTGGTGGTGATGAAGCATCGATAATTTCTTGACCTGCATAAACTGATAAATTCCGAAGTGGCAAACTAGCATTTTGATACACAACCTCAAGTGTCCAACCAGCCGAACGACTAATAGTTGGATCAAATGAAGTTCTTGCAGCTGGCACTGCACCTGTAGTATAAGTTCCTGCCCCACCTGCACTAACAAGATTCGTTACATTGGCAGAGCGCGCATAATAAAACTGGTTCCCTACTGAACCTTGCTGCGCAGTTGCAGGATCTGGTGTAACAGAAAACGTTCCTGCCGGTGTTGTAAATGTAATGTTATCATTTAAAAAAGCTGAAACATCCTCTGTATCGGTCCGGTATGTGCCGGCCCATACTAGTTCTGCGTATAAAATACTACTCCCTGCCGGAAGATTCAAAATTGCACTTGAAGAATTTAATGGCCAGTCATTCGTCGTTCCTGCTGGGAATCCAGGTACTTGGAGCGATGTATTTACCGTTGTAAATACATCAATCGTACCGAAGTTATTATTTGGTGCAGGCGATGTAGGACTTAGTCCTAACGTGTTCCCAGTGAACGTGACGGCACCAGTTACTGTTGTTGTAAAGCGATTCATAAAAGGCACACAATCATCTCATTTCAATTATAGTAAAAAGTGCTCTATACTATAAAATGTAGACAAACTATACAATGTACGTTGTCCAACAAAATTCCACATATATGGAGAGGAGTTTACTACACTATGCGCTACGTTATCATAACAGGAACTTCACAAGGTTTAGGTGAGGCAATCGCCACACAATTATTAGAAGAAAATACAACCGTCATCTCTATTTCTAGAAGAGAAAATAAAGAGCTTACTAAACTCGCAGAACAATATAACAGTCATTGCATTTTTCATTCCTTAGATCTTCAAGATGTACATAAATTAGAAACTAACTTTAACGAAATCATTTCATCCATTCAAGAAGATACTGTATCATCTATTCATTTAATTAATAACGCAGGTACGCTCGCACCCATGAAACCAATAGAAAAAGCTGAGAGCGAGCTTTTCATTACAAACGTTCAAATTAATTTACTTGCACCGATGATTCTTACCTCTACTTTCATGAGATATACGAAAGACTGGAAAGTAGATAAACGTGTTATAAACATTTCATCTGGTGCAGGAAAAAATCCTTATTTTGGATGGGGCGCTTATTGTACAACGAAATCTGGTGTAAATATGTTTACACAGTGCGTAGCAACCGAAGAAGCAGAAAAAGAATATCCAGTAAAAATCGTCGCTTTTGCACCTGGTGTTGTTGATACAAGTATGCAAGCACAAATTCGTGAAACAAATAAAGAAGACTTCATAAATTTAGACCGCTTCATCGCACTAAAAGAAGAAGGAAAACTACTGTCACCTGAATACGTTGCGAAAGCAATTCGTAGCTTACTAGAAACTGAGAATTTCCCGCAAGGTGAAGTCATTCGAATTGATGAATAACAAAAAGGCACGCTCTAATAGCGTGCCTTTTCATTTTATTTCTCTAAAAATATAAGTACAGACTCCGCAATTTTTTCATAACCAATTTCTTGATAAATTTTATTAGACGTAGGGTTTGCTAGATCAGTATATAACGTAGTCGTCTTATATCCTTCATCTAACATACGTTGACTAAGTGCAGCGACACAACTAGATGCGTACCCTTTTTTCCGCGCTTCTTTCGGTGTATATACGAAATTAACTGTTATATTGTTTGTAGTTGGTCTCGTTTTTGCAGCTACAGAAACAAGCTTCCCATCTACTTCTAAACCAAATAGACGACGGTTCGTAATTAATGTATGAGCGGTTTGTTTCGCTTCTTCTTTCGTAGTAGGAAGCCTTACATCTTCGCAAAATTGATAAATCCACTGTTCTATTAATGTTAGCTCATCACTACTTACTTCTCGAAATACTCCATCTCCGTTCCACTTTTTCTTCACTTGTTTTAATTGATATATACCTTGCTCCATTGCAACAGTAGTTTTCTTATTTTCTAACACTGCAATCTCTTCCGCTAATTTCTGTACAATTTTCTTATTACCAATTAATCCAGGAACATTTGAATATACTTTCGTTAATTTTTTTGCAAGTTCCACGATATCCTCTTCCGCAATTTCAGACGTAGCAACAATGATTTGTTTCTTTTCTTCTGTTTGAAGAAATACAACTGCAATTTCTTCCTCTTGTTTTGCTACCCCCATAAATATCGGTTGTTGGACCATTTTTAATACACCTAATATGAGATTATTTTCCTGCTCATTCTTTTCTAAAAATGGTGTAACCTCTTCTTTAAAATTAAGAATCTCTTCATATACATGTAATTGAATCATCGACAATCTCTTCCCTCTATTTATAGTTTCATTAAGTATTGGCGATTATTTCATTAAATCCTTCTTTTACGATTCAATACTATGCGAAGTTAACATATTCAAATCAGTTTCAGCTTGTAAAATTCTCTGTTTTTCTTTTTCAAATACCTCTTCTTCTTTTTGAAATGACTCTTTTCGATTTTTAATCATACGCTCCATTTCTTTTTTACTCGGTCCACCGTATACATTTCTTTTTTGAATAAATGCTTCTGGCGATATAATTTCATTCCACTCTTTTTCTAATAAATTCACTTTCAAATTTTCTTGTAAGTATACATTTATGTCTTTGAAATTTAATTCATGTAACTCCTTTTTCTGCTCCAATGACATATTCGCAATCGCACTTGCTGCATGATGTGCATGCCGAAATGGAATGCTATAGTTTTTTGTTAAAACATCTGCGAAATCAGTTATCGTAATTGCATGTTTATAAGAACGACTCTTCAACGTTTCTTCTTCTACTTTCATCGTTCGAATCACTGCATTCATAATACAAAAAACACGAATGGTCTTTTCAATCCCTTTATATAAATACGGCTGCAAATCATCTTCTGTATCGACAATATCACCAAATGGTGTATTATGGATCATTTGAAATACTGTAAATGCTTCTCCTAAAGCGCTACTCGTAATCGCACGGGCATGTTCAATGGAAACTGGATTTCGCTTTTGCGGCATAATGCTACTTATTTGTACATATGGCTTTGCAACAGTAATACCATCATATTCTTTCGTCGCTAATAATAAAAAGTCATGAATCCATCTGCTCGTATTCGTCATAATTACCATAAGTAACGAGCTAACTTCTAATAAATAATCCGCTCCAGCAACAGCATCATATGAGTTCTCAATTACATTTGTAAACCCAAGTAAATTGGCAACTCGCTCTCGTTTAATTGGGAAACTTGTTGTAGAAAGAGCGGCGGCTCCCATTGGAGACTGATTTAAAAGTTTGTACGTTCGTTTCATTCGTTCTAAATCTCTCTGCATCGTATCATAAATCGCTAACGTATAATGACCAAATGTTGTGGGCTGCGCTGGTTGTGTATGTGTATAAGCTGGCATAATCGTTTCTTTATGATCAGCAGCAAGTTGTAGTATACTTTCTTGCAATAATAAATGATGTTCCATTAATCGTAATACATATCGTCTTAAACTCATACGATACATCGTTACACCCATATCATTTCTACTTCTACCAATATGCATATTACTTACAAAATCGCTTTTCGCTTCTTGAGAAATTAAATGTTCCACTAAAAAAAAGAGATCTTCATGCCGCTCTGTATAGAGCAATTGCTCTTCTGGAATTCCCTCTACCTTTTTTAATGCGTGTAGTATAACTTTAGCTTCTTCCTTTTTCATTAAATTTTCTTCAGTCAGCATCATGATATGCGCTTTATGCACTTGAAACATATCTTTCAATAAGTAATTTCGCTGAAAATGAAATACATGTTGTAATACGCAATCTACATATGTTTTTCCAGGGAAATCAGCGCCTTCACTCTTTATAAACTCTTCTTTACTTTGTTTCATCACCTTTTCCCCTCTCACCTAAGTATTACTCCCCATCATACCCAGAGATAGGAAAAAAGTGCTTGTACATAAAGTGAAACTTTAATCAGTGGGGGTTTTCTTCATCCCCACTGATTATCAGCCCTCACCAATCGGACTTTTAGGGGCAGCCCGACCCCCACCTAACTTCTTTGCTTCCGCTGAATTTTGAGGTGGGGGTCTTACTGCCCATTAAAGCGGGATAAAAATAAACTCGATGCTCTCTGCACCGAGTTTACTTAATAAAAGTCGCATCATACTTATCACTTTGCAACACTTGGAAATGTAAGTTTGCTAAATGTTTCCGTATTTCTGCACTGTCGTCCTCATTTAAATTATTGGCTAAAAACACTATTTCTGTACAGTTCCCACGTTTATCCATCGCATAAACTGCTTTTGTAACTGTCCATGGCGTATAACCATTCTTTTGCCCTGCATGTCTAAATGTTTTACGATATTTTTTAGCACTCATATCCGTTTCAACGATATTAGCCCACACTTTTTCTTCTGCGTCTGTTAGGCCACCTTTATGATTTGCCTTTTGAAGCAGTACCATATAATCGTTTGCAGAAGCTGCTGGTAATCGATCTGACCAAATTTTATCGTAACGTTCCTCTAAATAAAGAGGTATGTCCTTCTGTAATAATGGTCCCTTCTTTTTTAAGCGCTCATGAATAATCATCGCATATTCACGATATTGCTCTTGAGACATTTCTTTTAATTTTTTCTCTATTTTATATTTCGGAACATGTAATTCTTTATGCAAATATCCAGGGATGTATAAAGATGAAACAATCGGAAATAGCGGCTGATGTGCTGGAAGGGATAAACTTTGTAAATTTCGATTAATATTATCTAACCCTAACACTTCCATTAAATATTCAGCATTCGCATTCGAACTAAACTTAACCATTCCTTTTGCCACTTCTTCTAAAGAAACTGCCCCTTCTGTTATCTTGTCTGTCTTTTGCAAATACCTTTGCCATCTATCTTGTGCACCGCCATCTGTATTCGGCACATAATAACGATTTATATCATTAATAGAAATGAAACTAGACGGATCAATTTTCCCTTCCGTAACTTGTTTCGTATATTCAAGCGCCACAATTAACTTCATCGTACTAGCAACTGGCAATACAACATTTGGATTTACAGAATAAACAACTTTATCGTTTCTCTTAACGAGAAGCGCACTATTTTTTTCATCTTTATGTTCTTCAATAAAGGATGCGATATACTGTGCATCATCATTATTTGAACTCCACACTTTTTTCACTAAAAAATTACCCGATATTAGCAAAACGAAAATACCCACAATCACTGCGCATACTATAGTTTTTTTCAAGTAAAATTCCTCTCCTATTGTATAACTCTTCTCTATCTATCTCTTTCAAACAAAATAATGGAGATGATTATTTTAGTAATCATCTCCATTATTTTAACTTGTATTCTCCTATTATGTCTACGTCATAATTTTCACGAAGTCTTCGAGAAATTTTTTATAGTGCAATGACCAACCAATTCGCACCCAATTCTTTAAGGATTTCGCATCAGGTTGTGGACGGAAATCAGCAATACTTTCTCCCTTTGCAATCCCCACTGTATCTACATCGACACGACGGTACACATAATCCAAAATAGACGGATTCGCCGCAACCATCATTGTAACAACATCATGTACTGGGCTACCTGTTATTTTCGGATTTAACTTTTTATACGCTTTATAATAATACGTAAATATTGGTTCAATTAATTTATTAAAATTCGTTTTAGAGTGTTTCGTAATATATTTCACCATTTCTGGCGTAATAATTGCTTCAGATGTAACGTTAAGTGGCACTAATGTCAAATTCTTGGCATTTTGCATAACTAATTGTGACGCAATCGGATCACCATGAAAATTCGCCTCTGCGACTGGTGTCACATTGCCGGGCATTAAAAAAGCACCACCCATTATATAATATTCTTTCACATACTTCATCATCGGCTTTTCTAAAATAAATGCTGTTGCTAGTGTCGTTGACCTACCAGCATCAACAATGATTAATTCTCCTTTATACTTTTCAAGAATATCAAAAAAAGCACAAAAAGGTTTTATATTTGGAGAAAAAGCTTTTGGAGGTTTAATTGGCCCTAAACCGTCTGCCCCATGAATTTCTGGATAATACGTTGTAACATCTCCGGATAAAGGAATTTTCGCACCATTAATAACAGGTATATCTTCCCGCCCTGCCATTTGCAGCAAATATGCTGCATTACTTGTCGCCTTTTCTTGTGTTACATTTCCATATCCGGTTACAACACCAACAATATCTATATCAGGATGCATAATTCCATACATGATGGCTAAAGAGTCATCAATTCCTGGGTCTCCCAAAAATAACACTTTTTTCATCGACCTCAACTCCATCCCCTCAATTGTTATTAATTTATGAATAACCTTACATATACAGAATAAAAAAGAATAAATTCACACAAAAAAACGTAGTCCTCTATAAGGACTACGTTCTTCCTCTAACCTATACTGTTTTTCTTCACAGCACTCATACTTCCAATGATATAAGCGATAAACGCAAAACAAATTGGGAAGACAACTGTATGTATACCGAACGGATTTGGATAGAAAAGATGAATACACATATATGAGCCTACCCCAACTAAAATAGAGGCAAGCGCTCCTGTTGCATTTCCTTTTCTCCAATATAACCCTAATACGATTGGCCAAATGAATGCTGCTTCTAACCCACCGAAAGAAAATAAATTTAACCATATTAAAAAATCTGGTGGTTTAATTGCTGATGCATAAACGAGCAGCCCTACGATACCAGTAATCCACAAACTTCCTTTTCTAATCGTACTGTCTGCTGCATCTTTATTTATGTAATTTACGTATATGTCTTTAATAATTGATGAACTTACAAGTAACAATAACGAGTTTACTGTAGACATAATTGCTGCCATTGGCGCAGCTAAGAAAACTCCAGCTAGCCAAGGTGGCAACACTTCCATCGCGAGTAGCGGCATGACTTTATCCGGTACCGTTATCCCCGGAAGTACGACTCGCGCAAATACACCTGTTAAATGCATACCAATCATGATTGTACCTACAACAACCGTTCCAATTATTAACGCTTGGTGCATAGCTTTTGAATTTTTATAAGACATGGCACGCACGCTAATTTGCGGTAACCCAACAACACCAATTCCAATTAAAATCCAAAATGATGTCACATATGATTTCGTTAAACTACCATCCGCTCCGAATGGTGTAATTAAATTTGGATTGATTTGAATAAGCTCCTGCATAATCTTTTCAATTCCACCACCAGCAATGACAGTAGCAATTAAAATGATTGTCGTTCCAACTAACATAATGATTCCTAATAACGTATCTGATAAAGCAACTGCACGAAATCCACCAATTAATACGTACACAAGTACAGAAAAAGTAAATAAAAATAGTGCTGTTGTATAAGATAGACCCGTTAGTGATTCAATTAATCGGCCACCGCCGACCCATTGAGCTACTGTTGCTGAAAATAAGAAGATAATAATACATAACGCAGAAAGTATAACAACTGCTTTATTATTGTATCTTCCCTTTAAATAGTCGATAAGAGTAATGGCTTCCATCTTCCTAGCGATAATTGCAAACTTTTTACCGATAACCGTTAAAACGATATACCCTGTTACAACTTGAATCGCAGATAATAATACCCATCCGAGGCCCATATTGTACGCAATACCCGGACCACCAATAAAGCTACTAGCACTACCGTACGTAGCAATCATTGTCATCGCTAATAATAAACCGCCAAGTTCACGCCCACCAAGAAAATATTCTTGTAAAAATTTATTATTAGCAGTCGCTTGTACGCGTCTTGAAGCATATACACCAATTAAAAATACAACGATAAACGAAATTATCATTGGAATGATTACATACCAATTCATCTATTATTCCTCACTTTTTTCTTCCTCATCGAGTGAAATATCTTGAAATACAAAACGAACAACTAAACTAAGTAAAATAACCATAACGATAAATCCAACGATACAGCTATAAAAAAACCATGCTGGAAAACCGAATACATATGTATATTCACTTGGATTTTCACTACCAAGCCCATAAGCAAATCCGTACCATATTATAAAATTGATAATTGCAAGTCCAAGACCAATTAACGCTTCTCTATGGGCAATTCGAAAGCGTGGATCATCATGATAATTCTTCATTTTCTCCCTCCTCTCACGATGTATTATTGTACCATTGTTCTTCTAGTTTTTCCTACTAGAAAGCAAAAACAAGCAGGATTTTTTATAATCATATAGAAGTTTCTCTTACATTACATATTTTTTACAATTGTAACACAAATGAAATTTGAATTTTCAGTATTTGTTAATTATGATTAAAATTAGAGGCTTTCCATCTAGTTCCCACATCCTTGATTTCGGAATAAACGCCGTCTCGTACTGCGTTTACATTATATTTTCAAGGGGGTTATACAATGAGTCAACTAGCTGTAAATCTTCATGAAAAGGTAGAAAAGTTTCTTCAAGGTACAAAAAAGTTATATGTGAATGGATCTTTTATCGAAAGCGCTTCCGGAAAAACATTTAAAACGCCTAACCCAGCAACCGGCGAAACACTTGCCGTCGTTTCTGAAGCTGGTCGAGAAGATATTCATAAAGCTGTCGTTGCAGCTCGCATGGCTTTCGACGAAGGTCCTTGGTCTCGCATGAGCACTGCTGAGCGAAGCCGTCTTATGTACAAGTTAGCTGATTTAATGGAAGAACATAAAGAAGAGCTTGCACAGCTCGAAACGTTAGATAACGGAAAGCCAATCCGTGAAACAATGGCAGCAGACATACCACTTGCAATTGAACATATGCGCTATTATGCTGGCTGGGCTACGAAAATCGTTGGTCAAACAATTCCTGTTTCCGGTGATTATTTTAACTATACACGCCATGAAGCTGTTGGTGTCGTTGGTCAAATTATTCCTTGGAACTTCCCACTTCTTATGGCAATGTGGAAAATGGGAGCGGCGCTTGCTACAGGATGTACAATCGTTTTAAAACCTGCAGAGCAAACCCCATTATCCGCTCTATACTTAGCTGAATTAATTGAAGAAGCTGGATTTCCGAAAGGTGTTATTAATATTGTTCCTGGATTCGGTGAATCAGCTGGACAAGCTCTCGTTAATCATCCACTCGTTGATAAAATTGCATTTACTGGTTCTACTCCAGTCGGTAAACAAATTATGCGACAAGCATCTGAATCATTAAAACGCGTTACACTTGAGTTAGGCGGTAAATCACCAAATATCATCTTGCCAGATGCTGATTTATCTCGCGCTATTCCTGGTGCACTTTCTGGTGTTATGTTTAACCAAGGACAAGTATGCTCTGCTGGATCACGCTTATTTGTTCCGAAGAAAATGTATGATAATGTCATGGCTGATCTCGTCCTCTATTCAAAAAAACTAAATCAAGGTGTCGGTCTTAACCCTGAAACAACAATCGGTCCTCTCGTTTCTGAAGAACAACAAAAACGTGTAATGGGCTACATTGAAAAAGGGATTGAAGAAGGCGCTGAAGTACTTTGCGGAGGAAGCAATCCATTCGATCAAGGCTACTTCGTTTCTCCTACAGTATTCGCTGACGTAAATGACGAAATGACGATCGCAAAAGAAGAAATTTTCGGTCCAGTTATTTCTGCAATACCTTTTAACGATATTGATGAAGTAATTGAACGTGCAAATAAATCACAATTCGGCTTAGCGGCTGGTGTGTGGACAGAAAATGTTAAAACAGCACATTATGTTGCAAGTAAAGTACGTGCTGGTACTGTATGGGTAAACTGTTATAACGTCTTTGATGCTGCATCTCCATTTGGAGGATTTAAACAATCTGGTCTTGGCCGTGAAATGGGATCTTACGCATTAAATAACTATACAGAAGTGAAGAGCGTTTGGCTCAACTTAAATTAACGAAAAAAGAACCTGGCCTATCCGGTCAGGTTCTTTTCATTATGTATTCCTTTAAACTTGTAGTCCTCCGCTCACATTCAATACTTCTCCTGTAATATAGGATGCGTATTCTGACGCTAAAAAGGCTGCTGCGTTCGCAATATCTTCTGGCGTTCCAATTCTACCAACTGGAATCGCGCCAACCATCTTTTCTTTCACTTTATCTGGTATCGTTTTTGTCATATCTGTATCCATAAACCCTGGACAAATCGCATTGCACGTAATGCCGAAGCTTCCAACTTCTTTCGCCGCTGTTTTCGTTAAACCTACAACTCCTGCCTTTGTAGCAGCATAATTCGCTTGACCTATGTTTCCTTCTCTACTAATTGAAGATATATTAATAATGCGTCCATACCCTTGTTGTCTCATGTAAAGAAGCGCTGGCTGCATACAATAAAAAACACCTGTTAAATTTACTTGCAGTACTTGTTCCCATTCCGGTTTCTCCATTTTATGTAACATAGCATCTCGCGTAATGCCTGCATTATTTACTAAAATGTGCA
Organism: Bacillus sp. M5A3_1b; assembly: GCF_053345335.1. NCBI lineage: Bacteria > Bacillati > Bacillota > Bacilli > Caryophanales > Bacillaceae > Bacillus > Bacillus sp. M5A3_1b. The sequence goes on from NZ_JBKEZY010000009.1 coordinate 21,159, forward strand.
GTGTACCAAATGTTTGGACAGCGTATTCAATTAAGGATTTCGCATCATTTTGATTACTCACATCACAACGATACTGCTTCACTTCATATCCTTCATCTGCTAATTCACGTGTCGTTTTTTGTAGCTTCTCTTCATTTACATCGCTAATTAATACTTTCGCCCCTAGTTTTGCATAAACCCTTGCAATCTCTTTTCCAATTCCCTGTGCAGCTCCTGTTACTACAGCTGTTTTCCCATTTAAAAACTCCATCCCTATCCCTCATTTCTATTACTTATACTGTATATTTCGGCTCTTTGCTTCCCAATTCCTCTTTGTATAAAAAAGTCTATTTGTGTCAAACTAACTTTGCAACGTCGCATAAAACACAAGGAGATTGTGTCGAATGAACAAAAAAAATTTCAAGCAAAACAAAGCTGCTGATGGCATTGATGTTGAGTTCTCTCGCGAACTCGCTGACCACAATGACTTAGAAGCAAACGCACGTGCAAATGCCGCTGATGCACGTCAAAAACGCCAGTCAACAGAAAAATAAGGAACGCACAACCTTATTCTTTTCAACAGGGACCTACTACCCAACAAAATAAACCGAGAGATATCCTCTCGGTTTATTCTCTATATTTTTTTATATAATGTGCCAAAGTAAGTAGCGGATATATATATGCATAGCTATGATAACGAATATAAAACCCACCTGGCAAACCTGTTCCGGTAGGATATTTTTCATTCACATAAGGATTCGCAAGCAAATATGAAATACCTTTTCGAATAGCTGGTGTTTCTTCATCATGGTAAGAAATGAGAGCATCTAACGCCCATGCTGTTTGGGATGGTGTACTAAATGGTAAAGTAACGAACCTTTTTTCCACACTACTGTGGCACGATTCCCCCCACCCACCATCTTCATGCTGTATATGTTCTAACCATAAAGCTGCTCTTTTCATTGATGGATTGCTAGATGGAATTCCGAGTGACCGTAAACCAGTCATAACAGCCCACGTACCATATATATAACAAATTCCCCATTTCCCATACCATGATCCATTTTCCTCTTGCACATTCATTAACCAATTTATCGCACTTTGTTTTTGTTTCTCAGGCAATTCATTTTGCGCGTATGTCCCGAAAAGCTCTAACACTCTTCCTGTAATATCTGGTGTAGAGGGATCTGTAATCATATCGCTTGCATTTTCGATTGGTAAATTTGCTAATAAATTGCTCGTCACACCTTTTTCAAACGCTCCCCAGCCACCATCATTATTTTGTAATCCTTTAACCCAATTAACCCCTTTCTTCCAAGCATTATCTACATTTTCGTTCCCTCTACTTCTTGCCAATGCTCTTAGCACAGCTGTTGTATCATCGACATCTGGAATTGTCGTATTCACATCCGAAAAACCCCAACCGCCTGGAGTCAGCGCCGGAGCATGTACGCTCCAATCAGCTTTTTTTGTATGCTGTTTTTTTAATACATACGCTGTTGCATGTTGAATCATCTTATTATCTTTTGAAGCGTGGGCCTCTTGTAACGTATAGCTGAGTAAAGCCGTATCCCATACAGTTGAAGGAGAATTTTGCAAATGATTCCCTCTTTCCATCTTCCATATATAAGATGTTATCCCTGCTATAGCTTTTTGAATCATCGATGATTGAAGAGAATGTCCTAACGCGAGTAAAGCATAAATCATATAAAATGAGGCAGTTGCGTAACTATATAACGTTCCATTTTCATCAATACGCTCTTTCATAAAACGTTCGACTTCCTCATATCCTTTATGGTGTAAAGAAAGTGGATACGATATGATTTGTTTTACATCACTTAATAACGTTTGAAACAACGGAGACCGCTCCTCCCGAAACCATTCCCCTCCCCCGCCTGCGATATGATTTAAATTTGGCAGTAACTTTTTTCCTACTCGAAATCTTTTATTTAAACAAACCATCATCGGAATTAAATGGATACGTGCTGAGCTACTCAATTCAAATATACTGAGGACTGAATCATTTTGCAGAAACATAATCGGTGTTGGCAAATGAAAGAGCGAAGGGTATTCATATTCTCCATGAATTGCTAATAAAAACTTCGTCATAAAATGAGCACGCGCCACGCCTCCACGTTCCTTAATAAACATTTCGGCTCGCCTCATATTCGCATCTTCTTTTGTATATTTTTTTGAAGCTAGTAAGGCAGCATAAGATTGAATTGTAGCAGATAAATTGCCACCCACTTCATCTTCATACAATTTCCATGTTCCTTCATTTGTTTGAAGTGATGCTAATCTTTTTACAAACGGTTCTATCTCTTTATCTCTACCTAATAATTTTAATAAAAAAATCATATGGCAATCTGTTAATGGTGCTCCTTCAAAACAAAACTGCCACGTACCATCTTGCCGTTGCATCGTTTGAAGTGCAGTTGTTCTTCTCACTATTTCTTCATGCACTTTTTCATATAATAACAAGTTACTCACCCACCCTTTCGAAATCCGTATAACGATATTCAAAAAGGTAGCTAAATATGTATGAAAACAAAGAAAAACAGAACATATAAAATGTTCTGCTCATAAGCAATATCCCACTCCGACAATAATCCCTACTAAAGCACCGACTACTACTTCATACGGTGTATGCCCGACAAGTTCATTTAACTTCTTATATTCTGTTTGTCTACCGTGAAAGAACTCATTCAATATTTTCGCTTGTTTACTAACTGCAAGTCTTACTCCTGAAGCATCATACATAACAATTATTGCAAAGATAGCTGCAATAGCAAATAAGGTACTTTCTACACCTTCCACAACGCCAACACCTGTCGCAAGTGCTGTAACAGTTGAAGCATGAGAACTCGGCATCCCACCTGAAGCGAAAAACTTTGCAAAATCAAATTCACCCGTTTTGAATAATTTAAAGACTACTTTCGTTAATTGTGCTAGAAACCATGAAATTACAGCGGCCATAAGCGGATCATTATGTAAAATTGTTTCCACGTTCTCAGCTCCCTACTGACTATAATGGAAATCTATATAGTATCAGTATAAAGAAAAATGCGTAGAAAATACTACGCATTATGATACTTTTGCTGATTTATTTTTTATAAATTTCGGTTGTTTCTGCACTAAAAACTTTGTTTTCGCTATTGAAAACACAAATAATGCAACCCATATACAGAAAAATGCCATCATATGAGTAGATGTGAAATGTTCACCAAATACGAATACACCTAAAATTAAACTAATCGTTGGTGCAATATATTGTAAAAATCCTACCATATAAAGCGGAATAAGTTGTGCTCCTTTTGCAAAATAAAAAAGTGGTAAAGCTGTAACAATGCCTGCTCCTATTAATAGTAACGTCGATGACATGGAAATAGATCCAAACGAACCGAATCCATGCGCTCCTGTCATAACGAGATAAATAATCGCAAACGGCGTCACTAACATCGTTTCCATCGTAAGACCAATTGTCGCATCATAGTTTAACAATTTTTTTGTTAATCCGTATAATCCAAATGAAAAGGCAAGTGATAAAGAAACCCACGGAATAGATCCGAAACGGACTGTTAAAATGATAACCCCTATTCCAGCTAAACCAACTGCAACATATTGCCAAAAGTTTAACTTTTCCTTTAAAACGACTGTACCAAGTAAAATACTAATAAGCGGATTAATATAATATCCAAGACTTGCTTCAATGACATGATTATGATTAACGGCCCATATGTAGACAAACCAGTTTCCGCTAATCAAGACTGAAGCTATTGTTAATGACATTAATAATTTAGGTCGTTTAAAAAGATTCACGAACTCCCCAATAAACTGACGAAACCTCTTCGTAACACCTAACACAAGTAACATAAAAACGAACGCCCAAACGATACGGTGTGCTAATATTTCATCTGCTGGAACTTCCTCAACCCATTTCCAATAGATTGGTAGGATTCCCCACATCGTATAAGCACCAGCCGCATATATAATTCCTTTTTTTTGCTGTGCTGATTGACTCCCCATCTTCCCTTTTCTCCTCTTCTCATTTTTCTCCATTATACGGTCCCGCATGCTCACTTTACCAATAATCAATCTGCAATTCTTTCGACATTTCTCATACAGCAAAAAGTAAACATACTGTTATAACGATAAGTAACGGTATACCGAAAACAAATTTCTTTTTATGTGTTTTATGGTGAAACATATACATACCGATCCAAGCACCAACTGCGCCTCCAGCTGCCGCTGATAAAAACAGCGTACTTTCTGGCGTTCTCCACTGTTTCTTCTTCGCTTTTCGTTTATCAAGACCCATAAGGCTAAAAGCTATAACGTTAATAATAACAAAATAAATCCATTTCATCGCTTTCTCTCCCTATGAAAAATTCGCTTAATGGTAACATGAAAAAACGATGGAAACAACTGAAGAACACTTTTTATTAATTAATTACCTTTATATTTAAATAATCAACTAAAATCGTAGTTAAAGCAATTAAATAGAAAGATATTATGAGCAGAATTTTATATTGCATTCCCTTCATCCACTACTATATCATCGAAAAAACTTCTCTCAATCTCTTTTTCATCAAAATGCAGAACTACAATTAGTCCTACATATAAAGAAACAAAATTTAGAAACCATTCCCCATTATCATCTTTCTTAGCTAAACATTTAAATATCTCTTGAAATTGCATACGTTCATCTGCAGCAACAATCGGGCGCACACCAAAATATTTCAATACGAAATGTAGGTTCAGATGCACGGATAATGATAAAATATATTTTAATATCTCCGTATACTCCGCACTATCTTTTTGACTATACAACTTCACAAGCTTTTGATGTAAAATAGAAATCGATAATTCTTCGTCAGTCACTTTAGTTGCTTCTATCGTTTCAATCATCTTTTTCATATTCATTACATTCACCCCTTCTGCAAAAAAACAAAAGCCAAAGCGTATTTATTTTATAATCAGCAATAATTGAGTATTTCGCATCTCTCGTTCTTCTTCACTAACCAAATCATACTTTTTTAAAAGATGAAAGATATCATTTAATATTTTCTGTGAATGATTCCCTCGCAAAAATACCTTTAACTCTTTAAAAATCACTTCCGGTAAAAAACTCTTTTGACTTTCAAGTTTACTCATTACATCTTCCATAGAATGATCGATATTACACGCCATACTAAACTTCCCCCTCTATCCTCTATAAATAATATCCTCCGCTAACGATGTAAACACTTCTCCTACAAGAGACTCTTCATCATATACAGATGAACCGTTATTTTCTTCTCGTTTTGCAAACGGTATTTGTGCAATCACTTCTGTTTGCAATTGTTCTGCAAGCATTTCGCCGCCACCTTTTCCGAAGAGATAATTTTTCGATCCATCTTGTTCTTCATAATAAGCCATATTTTCTACAATACCTAAAATCTCGTGTTTCGTATGTTTTGCCATAACACCTACTCTAGATGCTACGAATGAAGCTACGTTGTGTGGTGTTGTAACGATAATTTCTTGCGCCTGCGGGATCATTGCTGCAACATCAATAGCTACATCTCCTGTGCCAGGTGGTAAATCAAGAAGTAAATAATCTAATTCTCCCCAGTGCGTATTTGCAAGGAAATTTTGAATCCATTTATTTAACATCGGTCCGCGCCACATAACTGGGTTATTTCCTTCCGTAAAAAATCCCATCGACATAATTTTAACACCGTGACTGACAACTGGAATTGCTGTTTGCTCAATCATCGTCGGTTTTTGATTCGTTTCCATCATAGCTGGAATGCTAAAACCATATATATCTGCATCTAATATCCCCACTTTTTTGCCCATACGAGCTAAAGCAGTTGCAAGGTTAATTGTCACCGTTGATTTTCCAACTCCACCTTTACCGCTCGTTACAGTAATAAATCGTACCCCTGAATCAAGGCGAAGCATGCTCGGCATTCCAGTTTCTGTTCTACTATTTTTCTTTAACTTCTCTGTTAGCGCAGCTCGTTCTTCTTGTGTCATAGAACCAAATGTCAAATCTACTTTAGATGCACCAATTGCCTGAAGAGACTCTTCCACATCTTGTTGAATTTTTGCCTTTAATGGACAACCTTGAATCGTTAGCACTACTTCAAGTTTAACCTCTGTTCCATTCATTTGTATATTTCTAACCATATTTAATTCTACAATACTTTTGTGTAACTCCGGATCCTCTACATGCTTTACTGCGTTCATTATTTGTTCTTGAGTAATCATAGAACTCATCCCTTCTCGTATTCGAATTTATATACAACATCTTCTTGGCGAAAAAGCTTATTATCCTCCACTAACGGGCGGGATTAATGCCACTATATCTCCAGCTTTTATCATCTCTTCATCCGTTACAAACTCTTCATTAACAGCCACCATCACTCTATCAAGCGATTGTAAGCAATAGCTTACTTTGAACCATTCTTTTAATTGCTGAACTGTCATTTTTTGCTTTTCTAAAATTACTAGTCGATCCGATCCGACTTCCTCACGTAAATTTGCGAACAATAAAATTGTAATCATCTTCTCATTCTTCCTTCTTCGGTTTTCCATCCGGATATGCCGTATTTTCAAGTTGATCACCAATCCACATCGTTCCATCTTCCCAAAATTCTTTTTTCCAAATTGGGACGATTCGTTTTATACGTTCAATCGCGTATTCATTCGCTTCATACGCTACTTTACGATGCGGTGATGAAACTGCAATAACGACCGCAATATCCATGATTTCTAGCCGCCCTACTCGGTGCGTAATTGCTACTTTTGCGTCCGGCCATTTTCCATTAATTTCTTCACCAATTTTCGTAAGTTGTTTTACTGCCATCGGTTTATATGCTTCATACTCTAAATGTAATGTTCGTTTTCCTTTTGTTAACTCTCTCACCGTACCAATAAAAGTTGTAATTGCACCTGCTTCTCTTCTTGCGACTTTATTCGTTACTTCTTCAACTACAATCGGTATATCTACAATCTCAAATAGCGCTTGTCCCATTAGAAACACCTCTCACTTTATAAAGTGCCCAAGGCCATTCACTACCTTCGTTATCTTCCAGCAAGAGAACATCTACGAACATATCTTTTTTATAACCTCTCGTACCACCTGGAAGTACAATAAATATATTTGTCTCTGCTAGAGAAGAAACCGAGCTAGATTTATCAAACCCTGACGGATAAGCAATTAATTGCCCTTCGTTATATGTCAGTTTTGCTCGCACAAATCTTGTAAATGGATTTGGTTTTAAAAAATCTTCTCCTAATAACGCTTTTTCTCTTTTTACATGTGCTTTTTCACTAAACATATACGTCCGAATACATGGCCTTACAAATAATTCAAATCCTACGTAACAAGCAGATGGATTTCCTGATAAACCAAATAATAACTTGCCATTTAATTGTGCTACAGTCGTAACACTTCCTGGCCGCATTGCAACTTTATTGAAAAGCACCGATGCACCTAACTTTTCGTAAATAGCTGGTAAATAATCGTAATCTCCTACTGATACACCGCCTGTTGTAATGAGCATATCCACTTGGCTTAACGCTTCTTTTACAGCTGTGAAACATGTATGAAAATCATCGCTAATCTTCCCAAAATATTTTACTCTTCCGCCCGCTCTTCGAATTTGAGACAATATCATATACGTATTACTATTTCGGATTTTCCCTGGCTGTAATGAATCATTTACATCCAGTAATTCACTACCAGTCGCTAACAATCCAATTACAGGCTTTCTCGCCACTGGTACCTCACTATATCCGAACGTAGCAAGAAGAGCTGAAATCCCTGGATGAATGTATGATCCTTTTTTTGCAAGAACCGTTCCTTTACGAGCATCTTCACCTTGAAAAGAAATATTGTCGCCCATTTTGAATGACCGCTTCACTTCCATATAATTGTTGCCAGCTTCCTCATATTGACGGGTCAGCTCTAACATAACAACCGCATCACACCCATTCGGAATTTGTGCTCCCGTCATAATTCGAACCGCTTGAAACGGCCCTACTTTCTCGTGAAATATTGATCCCGCACCAATTTCACCAACTACTTTAAATACAATTGGCGTTTCATAACCCGCTAAATTCGTATCTTCTGCTCTAATAGCAAACCCATCATACGGTGAACGATTGAATGAAGGTACGTCATGGTCAGCTATTAAATCCTCTGCTAATATACGTCCGTAAGCTAATTCAATAGGTAGTAACTCCTTTAATCCCTCATTAGCAAATCCCATTACTTTACGAACAGCTTCTTCAACCGTAATTGGCACTCTTCTTTCCATTATTGACAACCCTTTCTATTAACCGAATACGTGATAATATAATTGTTTCGCTTTCGAAATATCATTTGTACCATGAATGAAAACACGACCATCTCGAAAAATAACGACGCGGTAATCATCTAGTTGGCAAGATAGTAAATACGGATTCCGATCTACTTCCCCCAATTTTTTTAATACTTTTTCTATATCGTCAAAATCGTACTTCCTATTTTCTACCGGCCTAATTTGCACTGTATTTCTTCCGCATAAAACAGCCACCTTCGTTTGGTTTTCGTATGATAAATAAGGATAAGTTCGATTCAAACCGCACGAGGGGCAATCTTCTGTTTTGATTTTCCCTAGTTTTATAAAATGGTTTTGATTACTCCATATATCAAACATGAAAAATGTTTTTCTAATTGCTGAGAAATCTCCAACTAAAATTTTGAGTGCTTCCGCCACTTGATATGCTGCGACGATTTGAACAGTCGGGCTAATAATTCCAGCGGTATCACATGTCACACCTGTAACAGGAACGTTCTTCAGCACACAATGTAAACACGGTGTCTCTTGCGGAATAACCGTATAACTCATACCGTACGATCCAACGCAAGAACCATATACCCACGGGATATTATGTTTTTGTGATAAGTCATTTATTATGAATCGAATATCAAAATTATCTGTTGCATCAATTATTACATCTACACTTTTTAATAGGTCCTCCATATTTTCTGCAACTGCATCCATTACGAAAGCATGTATTTGTACTTCCGAATTAATTTGTTCTAGCCGATTTTTAGCAGCGATTGCTTTCGGCATTTTCTCTCTCACATGTTGTTCAGAGTACAGTTGTTGCCTTTGTAAATTACTCCATTCAACGTAATCACGATCAATAATCGTCAATTTGCCAATACCTGCACGTACGAAACTTTCGGCACTTGCACTTCCTAATGCGCCTGCTCCTACAATTAACACATGTTTATTCCGAATTTTTTCTTGCCCTCTACTCCCAATTGGTTTGAACAACTGTTGTCGTGAATACCGCTCAGCCATTACATATCCTTCCTCTCACGAACTCTATTTCATATTAGAATGTTGTTTTTGATAACAAGCAAAATAAGCAAATCCAACAAATCCAGCTCCCCCAATTACATTTCCGATAAAAACAGGAACAAAATTTCTAGCAAGATCCATCCACGTCAGATGACCTGCAAAAATAACTGCTGAAATAACAAACATATTTGCTACCACTTGCTGAAATCCAATCACTACAAATGCCATAATCGGAATCCAAATTCCGATTATTTTCCCGACAAAATCACTCGTCCCATAAGCGAGCCAAAGCGCAAGACAAACGAGCCAATTACAACCAATTGCTAAAATTAAAGTTCTCCCAAATGATTCATGTAATTTCCCTTCCGCTATCGCTACCGTTTTATTTAAATAATCTCCCTCTGTTAATCCGCCAAGATGACCGAAACAATACGCAACAAAAATAGCTCCCACGAAATTCATGAAAGTAATCCAAACCCAATTATTTAGTACACTTACCAATGTAATTTTCTTTGCATAAAGCGCCATAGAAAGTGACATCATATTTCCGGTAATTAATTCTCCTCCTGCTAATACGACGAGCATTAATCCAACAGGGAAAACCGCTCCTCCTAAAACATTGACTAAACTACCCCAGCGCTCAGGTAAATTACCTAAAACACGAATGTTAAGCAAAAAACCTAACGAAATAAACGCTCCTCCTAAAAAACCGAGAATAAGCATTGCTGGCAACGTCTGACTTACTTTTTGAACACCGGCCTCAATTACAAGCTCAGCAATTTGTTCCGGTTTATGAAATGCCATTACCAATTCCTCCATTTTCTCCAAATAAAAAAGCAGCTTCAAAAAACCTCCTCAAAATAAAGGTTTTTGAATGCTGCTTAATTTCTCTGCACATCTTTTACAGAGATATCAATCATCACTTTTACTATAAAATAGAAAATCTACAAACGTTGCATACTTTCCATTTTGTATATACTTCCTCAAAGCGTCACTCTTATATATCAACCACCAATATGTGACATTTCAATTTTAGGCGATCTTTTTTTACTTGTATGACTTAAGCGTTCATCTGAATAACGATCTTCTCGGTTGTTCCATATATCACGTACGATATCTGTTATTTCCTCGTCAGTGTATCCAGATCGAAGTAGTTCCCTCAAGTCATTTCCTTTAGAAGCGAACAAACAAGTATATAATTTTCCCTCTGCAGAAATACGTGCTCTCGTACATGATGAACAGAAGGAATCTGTTACTGATGAAATAATACCTATCTCTTCTTCATTTCCAATATAACGATAGCGAGTCGCAACTTCACCTGCATAATTTGCTTCTATCCGTTCTAATGGCATAACTTGATGAATGGCATCTACTATCTCTTGTTTCGAGACGACCTCTCTTAATTCCCAACCGTTATAATTCCCAACGTCCATATACTCAATAAAACGAAGAATATGCTTATTTTCCTTAAAGTATTGCGCCATCTGCAAAATATCTTGTTCATTTTTCCCTTTTTGAACGACCATGTTAATTTTAATTTTCATACCAACTTCAGCTGCAGCCTGTATGCCTTCCAGGACCCTTTGCACTTTGCTTCTATTGCCATTCAAATAGAAAAACCGATCTTCTTCTAAGGAATCTAAACTAACTGTCACACGTGATAAACCCGCCTTATATAAATCAGGAGCAAACTTTTTCAGTAGTGATCCATTGGTTGTTAAACCTATATCCTCCACACCCCCTATTTTATTAAGGCGCTCAATAAGCTGCGGAAGTCCTCTTCGAAGTAACGGTTCTCCGCCCGTAATTCGTAACTTTCTTACACCTAAAGAAACAAAAATACGTGTTATCCTTTCAATCTCATCAAAAGATAAAATTTTATCATTAGACAAAAACGAATAATCAGGACCAAATATTTCTTCCGGCATACAATAACGACAGCGGAAATTACAGCGATCAGTAACAGAAATACGTAAATCCTTTAAAGGACGTTGTAGTTTGTCTAATGTGACAGATTTCATATTTATTGCCTCGCTTTTACTTATTTTATATTTAAAACACGCTCCGGATGCGTATATACATTTAAGGATTGATTTCGAATAAACCCTATTGTTGTAATACCTAATTCTTCAGCCAGCTGCAAAGCCAACTCAGTTGGAGCTGATTTTGAAAGTATAATTTCACAACCAATCTTTGCAACTTTCAATAATATTTCCGAAGAAATACGACCACTAAAAACAATGATTTTATCACTTATAGAAATATTATTTTTTAAGCAATAACCGTAAATTTTATCTAACGCATTATGTCTGCCGATATCCATTCGGCTTAAAATAATAGCATTCACATCACACAAAGATGCATTATGAACGCCGCCTGTATGACGAAATGTCTCTGCAGATTGCTGCATTTCTTTCATTAATCGAAAACAGTCTTCTGCAGCAACCTGTACATGTATGCCATTCATTTTTTTCGCGCTTAATGCATCATTTGCAAAAACAAACCCTTGTCTACTCATACCACAGCATGAAGTAATATAACGTTTATTTTGCATTTGTTCGTAATACGGATTCACTTTTTTCGTTGTGACATGTACAAATCCTTCTTTCTCTTGTACCCATATGTCATCAATATCTTCATACTTCCGGATGATTCCTTCAGATGCTAAAAAGCCTATTACCATATCTTCTATATATTCTGGAGTACTAACCATTGTAACAAACTCCTGTCCGTTCATTTTAATCGTGACAGGAAACTCTGTTACAATACTGTCCTCTATATGTTTAAACGCCCCTTGTTCATAACGAAAGATTTCTCTTTCTACCTGTATCGGTTTCACGATCAGTATCCTTCTCTCACGTTATATTTTTATCAAAAACAAATACCGAAACTGCAATATCCTCTTCTACTTTCATATCTGAAAATAAATTCACTAATTTCGCTCCAACAAGTTCCTCCAAATGTTCACGGGAATTCGCAGCATACACTTCTTGAATCATTTTCGTTCTAGCCAAATGAACCATTTCCGCACCGTCCATCGTACTTGAAATGAATTTTTCAGTAGGTGTTAAGTTTCCGTAAAGGGTCGCAATCGCCATATTTTCAGCAAAAACAGTATGAATTCGTTCTGGTCCTTTTCCGAAAAGTTCCTTTCGAAGTTTTCGTATCATATCATTAAATTCATGTACTTTTTTTGACATACAATTATACCTCCCAAAAATCCTCATTTTACTTTATTATATATTTTACCAAAATGACCCTTCCGCCCAAACTATTTCATACAAACATTTGGGCGAAAAGATTCACTTCATGAAGATTATTCGTCTTTTAACCCTTTACCCATACCTTTTAAGAAATGAAGCCCAAACCCGATAGCACGGTTAATATCTGGGTCTTTCAATACTTTCATAAGGTCAAATACCCCTATTTTTTTATTACTCTCTAGATGTTCATTACCTTCTTCTAACCCTACTAATAAGCTACCTATAAGCTTTTTCGTAAGTTCTGGATCAAGTTCTGTTAAAGCACCCGCAGCACCCATCATATTATTAATTAAATTTGTAACAGGTTCACGAGTTACTTGACCAAGAACTATCTTTGCGATTGGTTCTTTCGCCTTTAACATAGAATTTGCAGCTTCTAGCATTCCGATGTCATTTAATTCACCAACAATATTAAACATTTGATTTAAAGCCTCTTCATTATTAGCTAGGAGCTCTTTTAAATCATCTAATTTTTGCTGTTTTATTTCTTCCTCAGTTAATTCTTGTTTTTGAATCATTTTTATAGGTGCAGCCATATTTTTCTCCTCCTACTTATCCGTTAAATGCACATACCCTGGACGTGCCCACTTACGATGTACCTCAATGCCAGCTTGAGGGTGACGTTTTTTATTACGCGGGTTCGCTTTTGGCATCGGATTTGCGCCATCAACTTCTAGCACTTCCATACGCACTTTCGTCTGTTTATAAGCAGGTGTGTTCGTACGTACGTCCACAGCAGGACCTGTTAAGAAATTAATTGCTGTTTCATTATCTGTAGAGTTCATCGGTAAATATAACTCATTCGCTTTTACACGATCTGTTACAAGTGCACGTAATTTTAACGCTCCAAAAGGAGAGATAAGACGAACTAACGAACCTGTTTTTACTCCACGTTCTTTTGCAAGTGCTGGAGAAATTTCAACGAAAACGCCAGGTACTTTCGTTTGAATACCTGTTGATTTATTTGTCATATTTCCTTCATGGAAATGTTCAAGCATACGACCGTTATTAATGTGAAGATCGAACTCTGCTGGGAATTCAGCTGGACGTACCCAATCAGCAATCGCAAAACGAGCTCTTTTATCTGGGAAGTTAAATCCATCTTGGAACAGAAGTGGTGTATTCGTTCCATCAAAACTTCCCCAATGGAAACTATTCCACCCTTCAAGTACTTCATAGTTTGCTTGTGAGAATAGTGGTGATAAACTTGCCATCTCAGCAAAAATTTCACTTGGATGGCTATAATTCCAGTTTGCACCTAATTTATTCGCAATCTCCTGCACAATCCACCAATCTGGCTTCGCATCTCCAAGCGTAGGAAGAACTTGATACAATCTTTGTACACGACGCTCTGTATTTGTGAAAGTACCTTCTTTCTCCAGAGAGGGTGCTGCCGGTAATACAACATCTGCATATTGAGCAGTTTTAGATAAGAAAACGTCTTGTACAACGAAGAAATCAAGGCTTGATAACACTTCATGTACGTGGTTCGCATTAGAGTCTACAAGAGCCATATCCTCTCCGACAAGATACATAGCTTTCATTTTCCCTTTATCAATTGCGTGAAGCATTTCAATATTATTAAGACCTGGTTCACTATTAATTTTCACTCCGTAAGCCATTTCAAATTTCGCACGTTCCATATCGTTCGTAACGTGCTGATATCCAGGAAGCCATCCTGGTAAAGTACCCATATCACAAGCACCTTGTACGTTATTATGACCTCGAAGTGGATATGCCCCAGCACCTGGACGACGATAATTACCTGTTGCAAGCAGTAAGTTTGAAATCGCAGCGGAAGTATCCGATCCACCTGTATTTTGCGTTACTCCCATACCCCAAAGGATACATGTACCATCTGCATCACGAATCATTTCAGCCATTTGAATAAGTGCTTCTTTTGAAATACCAGTCATTTCTTCTGCATATTCAAGTGTATATTCTGTAAGACTCTCTTTAAAATCTTCAAAGAAGTTTACATTCTCATCAATAAATCGTTGATCATGCCAGCCTTGGTCAATCATATATTTCGTAACAGCCATTAACCATACTTGATCTGTTCCTTGTTTTGGACTAATAAAGACGTCTGAACGCTCTGCCATTTCTGTTTTACGAAGATCAGCCACAATTAATTTTTGTCCGTGTAATTTATGCGCACGTTTAATACGCGTAGCTAAAACAGGATGACCTTCTGTCGGATTACAACCTACAATAATAACAAGACCAGATTTTGCGATATCTTTAATCGTTCCAGCATCTCCGCCCATACCAATTGTACGGAATAATCCGTCTGTCGCTGGCGATTGACAATAACGTGAGCAGTTATCAATATTATTCGTTTCAAATACTTGTCGAGCTAATTTCTGAATTACATAATTGTCTTCATTCGTAATTTTAGATGAAGAAATAAAGCCGACAGCATCTTTACCGTACTCTTCTTTAATCGATCCTAATTTACTTGCAACTACATTTAATGCTTCTTCCCATGTAGATTCAACAAACGTTCCATTTTTACGAATTAAAGGTTTTGTAATTCTTTCTTTAGAATTTACGAAATCCCAACCGAATTTCCCTTTTACACAAGTAGAAATTGCGTTAACTGGCGCATCAGAAGAAGGTTGTACTTTAAGGATTTTACGCCCTTTCGTCCACACTTCAAATGAACAACCTACACCACAAAATGTACAAACTGTTTTCGTTTTCTTCGTACGAGTATCACGCATGGCCGCTTCCACTTCTGATACCGCAAAAATGCCGCTATATCCAGGCTCAACTTCTTTAATTAAATCTACCATCGGTTCAAGAATATCTGGTTTTAATCCCGTCATAAATCCAGCTTCACCGAGCATCGTTTTCTCCATTAAAGCGTTACAAGGACAAATGGTTACACATTGACCACAGCTCACGCATGAAGAATCATTAATATTTACTCCTTCATCCCAAATAACTCGTGGACGTTCCGCTTCCCAGTCTATTGATAACGTTTCATTTACTTGTAAGTTTTGACACACCTCAACACATTGACCGCATGCAATACATTGATTAGGATCGTAGCGATAAAACGGATGCGTCATATCAACTTCACTTGCATCTACTTTTGGTTCATAAGGATATTTTTGATGTTCAATCTCCATTAATTCTGCTGTATTATGCAGTTTACAGTTCCCATTGTTATTGTCACATACTGTACAGTATAATAAATGATTTTCTAGTAACCGATCCATTGCCTCTGTTTGTGCTTCTTTGGCATGAGCAGAATTACGTTCAATGTTCATACCTTCTGTCACTACTGCCGAACAAGAGCGCACTAACTTTCCGTCAACCTCTACAATACAAGTGTCACATGTTTGAATAGGATCTACTTCTGGCACGTAACAAATTTGCGGATGTTCAATCCCGTTCTCATTAATAACACCCAATATCGTTGAACCAGGCTCCGCTGTATACTTTTTTCCGTCAATTGTAATATGAACCATGTTGTTATTCATGGTCTTTCCCCCTTTTTGAGAATAAAAAAACTCCACCACGAAAATATACGCACCACATTTCGGCACGTTATTATCATGGTGGAGTAGTTTATTAGCACATCTTGCTAAAATACCAATCCATTTATTCATAAATAAAACGATAGATTCATAACAGGTCATATCACGATTCCATCTTTAACACTATAATTATAGCGTTAAAGATGGAAATATACAATATAAAATTTAAACTACGCATATGTCAGCACGGAACTATCCATAATAACCCATATAAAACATAACAAGGAGTAAGCAAACAAATGGGGTCTTTTAATAAATGGATACGTGGTGAAAAATCTTTCTCTGCACAAGAACAAGCTGATCACCTTTTAAATAAATCTATCTCTTCCTCTCTTTCCCTTAATCTAAAGCACTTGTCCAAACTTTTTAGCGGTATTCCAGAATTAATTACACGTACTTTTCCGTTAAAAAACGGAAAAGAAGCTGCAATTATATATATGGAAGGACTTGTAGACAAAACCGTTATTAACATTGATATTCTTCGCCCTCTCCTATTTAAAGAGTGGAATGAAGTTGATTGTTGGGAATCCTCAGTTACAGTCGGGAATATAAAGAAAGTTCAGCAGTGGTCCGACATTGAACATTCCCTTTTACATGGGAAAAGCATTTTATTTATAAATGGACAACTTACAGCATTAGAACTAGATACGCAATCGGCGCCAAAAAGAAGTATTGAAGAACCTACAACAGAAACTGCTATAAAAAGCTCCCACGAAGGATTTAATGAAGTAGCGAGCGACAGTCTTGCACTTATTCGTCGATATATTCCAAATCGCGAATTGAAAGTGAAGGAATTCACTGTTGGTGAACGAGCTACTTCAAAGGTTTTTTTGCTGTACTTAGCAGATGTTGCAAACGAAGACGTTGTACAAGAAATGGCATGCCGTATCGAATCAATCAAAGTGGATGCCATTATTACTACCGGAGAATTAGAAGGGTTTGTTGAAGATAATTCCTATACTCTCTTTCCGCAATTATCAATAACCGAACGCCCTGATACAACAGCCCATCACATTTTGGATGGACGAATTGCTGTTGTTGTAGACCGCTCACCCGGCGTATTAATTGGACCTATGACCTTTTCATCTTTTTTTCAGACGATAGATGATTACAGCTTCCGGCCAATGATTCCATCTTTCATACGACTACTTCGTTTTACCGGACTATTTATTGCAATATTTGCTCCAGCTCTTTATATTGCTATGATTTCCTTTCATTATGAAGTGATTCCACTTAAATTATTGTTAACAATTGGAGAATCTCGAGCTAAAATTCCTTTCCCCCCCATATTAGAAGCACTTTTGATGGAACTAGTACTTGAAATGCTCCGCGAAGCTGCGGTTCGGCTTCCTGGTCCCGTTGGACAAACGATTGGAGTCGTAGGAGGGATTGTCATTGGACAAGCTGCTGTCCAAGCAGGAATAGTAAGTAATGTTATGGTTATCGTCGTATCTATTACTGCAGTCGCTTCTTTTATCATCCCTAACATGGAAATGTCAGCAGGAATTCGACTTCTTCGCTTTCCAATGATGATAACCGCTTCTTTGTTTGGGGTCATTGGAATTATGGTCGGGATGGCAGTTATCATCATCCATATTCTTTCTATGGAATCACTTGGTGTTCCTTATGGTAGTCCTTTTTCTCCGTCATTTGCTTCAGATTTAAAAGACATTCTTGTACGTTTACCATGGAAACTAATGAAGAAACGACCACTATCCCTCAACTTAAAACAAGAGAATCGACAACGCGATATAGAAGAAACGGAGGAAGATAAGTGACAAAGCGTGCAAAGAGGGAGATTAGTTTATTTCAATACATTTTAACGATTAGTGGTGTTCAAGTAGGGTTCGGTGTACTTACACTGCCACGTGAAGTTGCGCAAGGGGCGAATACAGATGGCTGGATGTCTATTATAATAGGATGCGCTATCACTACTTTAGTCAGTCTATGTATTGTAAAAATTATGGAAAAACATCCCGGATATACTTTACTTGATGTGCTAACTCGTTATCTTGGGAAGTGGCTAGGAAGAGTAGGAATGATTTTTTGGATTTTATATGCTGTTCTTGCAGCTGTATCCTTAATTTTTTCCCTCTTATACGTTATTCACATTTGGATTTTACCTAGATCTCCAATGTTTTTAATCATGATGTTATTATCTATCCCAATGGTTATGCTCGCATGTAAAGGTGTTCTTATTATTAGCCGCTATGCTGTTTTTACTGTCTTATTTACACTCTGGATGCCATTGCTCTTATTTATCCCACTTAAAGACGGGCATTGGGTTTATCTGCTTCCTCTCCTTAAAGAGGGATGGCTACCAGTTTTCAACACCGTAAAATCAACTATTATTGCCTTTCTCGGATTTGAGTTTGCATTTGTCCTTTATCCTTATCTCAGTAATAAATCATCTGCAAAAAAAGGAATCGTTATTGCAAATATGATTACTTTATTCGTTTACCTGCAAGTTACGTTCGTTTCTTTCGTTTATTTTAGCCCAGATGGTATAACTAAGTTTTTATGGCCCACTCTTTCTCTTGTTACACCATTTCACTTTTCATTTCTGGAACGGTTTGAAATTATCTTTTTGTCATTTTATCTCTTCATTATTTTTGATTCTTGCATTCCTTATATTTTTACTGCCTCAGATGGAATCAATCAGTTACTTAACAAAAAAGGGAGTTCATTACCTATTTGGTTTTTATTATTCGGGTGTGTTTTCGTTTTATGTTTTTATATCCCATCCTCGTATCAAATAAGTGCATTGCGGGAATTTTGGGGAACTGCAAGTTATTTTATCGTTTTTCTATTCCCAGTCGTATTTCTCTTATACATGACACTTTATCAGCATTGGAAAAGGAGAAAAATTTAAATGAGACGCTTTATTTTCACTATATTTTGCTTTCTCATAACCTTTTTAACAGGATGTGGAGGAGATCGGCTCGACTTAGAAAAACAATCCATTTCATTAATTTACGGGTTTGATACAAAAGCAAAAGGAAAATTAATTGTATACCACGTAAACCCTATTTTTAATGAAGATGTGGAGAAAAAATACGAAACTCATGAAGCGACAGTACATACCCCTCGAGAAGCAAAAGCAACATTTAATAGTTCAAGTAGCGGTTTAGTATCTACAGAAAAGTTACAACTCATTTTATTTAGTACGAAATTTTTAAAACAAGAAGGAGCTATGCCTTACCTTGATGTTTGGTATCGTGACCCTAAAAATACTGGAAATATGCGCATGGTTGCAGTTGACGGTCCAATTTCTTCCGTTATATATAATAATTTTAAAGATAAGCCTGCACTTCCTGAATATTTAACAGATTTAATTAATACGAACAAACTATACAATCGAACCGCGTTTACGACATTCCATGAATTCCATAGACAAACTTTTAATAAAGGTATAACACCTGCTATCTCAGAAATAAAAAAAGGAAAAAAAGATATTATCGTTACTGGTTCCGCACTATTAACTTCTCGCGGAATTTATAAAATGTCTTTAAATCGATATGAAAGTGCCCTTCTTCTTCTATTACAAAAGAAAGCGAATATACCCGTTTCACTTACACTGAAAATCCCTTCTCATTCAGTTGAAAGTAATAGTCATCTAAAAGATACAGACGGCGACGACTTTGTAACAATAAATGTTCTTAGCATGAATCGTGACATTCACACAGGCTATAACGATAACCACTTCAAATTTAATATTGCAATGAATTTTAAAGTTTCCGTATCTGAACTTACATTCAACATGGATATAGACAAAGGTAGAAAGAAAATAACTTCACTTATTACAAAACAACTAAACAAAGATTTAAATGATTTAATCCACAAAATTCAAAAACAGCAACTTGATCCATTCGGGTTTGGTGATTATGCGAGAGCATTTCAATATAAAGAATGGAAAACGGTTGAAGACGATTGGCCGAGTGCCTTTTCAA
This sequence comes from Bacillus sp. M5A3_1b, assembly GCF_053345335.1. Classification (NCBI taxonomy): domain Bacteria; kingdom Bacillati; phylum Bacillota; class Bacilli; order Caryophanales; family Bacillaceae; genus Bacillus; species Bacillus sp. M5A3_1b. Next base: position 41,240 of record NZ_JBKEZY010000009.1, read on the forward strand.
AGTCTAATGTGAAAGTAGCACCTACTATTAAAATTTTAGAGAACGGGATTATTAAATAAAAAAAACACGCTACTTGCTCTTATACGTGTAAAGAGTAAGTAGCGTGTTTTCATTTTTATTTTGAAGCTTCCTATGCAGTTACGCTTCTGTTTCTGGTTCTTCGTTTTCCGCCTGTTCCAATCTTTGCTGCTCCGCAAGTTCGGCTGAAATCATTCCATAATAAATTTCTGGATACAATCCAAATATTTGATATACACTTCCTAAAAACGGCATCGGAATCCCTCTTTTCTAAAGTTGTATTGCCACTTTTAAGGATTCCCTATTCATTCATTATACATTCGTTTTTGGTGTTTCCTCTTCATCATGAACGCTTAATAAATTTTGCCATTTTTTATAAGGAGCACTATTTGGATCTACATAACCTTTCGCATACGAACGATCCCACAATTGTTTAATAAACATTTCTTTCTCTTTCTTTGCAACCATATCAGCACCTGTACCGTAATAATTTTGGAAATATAACTCAATTTCGTCAAGGAATAATCTTAATAATTCATCAGAAGTTTCTTCTAACGTTGGATCATATTTCGCTTCACGGTCGTACATTAAAATCATATCTAAAATATTATGGACATGCTCTTTACGAAGCCATCTAATATCTTGAGCACCTAATACGAACGGATGTGTATATAAATGTCCGCCCTGTATCATAGCTTTTTCTTGTTCTTCTTCAAATCTGGACAAGATGTTTTCATAAATAAACGGATTATGAAGCAATGCTCTGTGTAATTTATAACTTTCACTTGAAATATTTTTTCCCATCGACTGAATTAAGAAGCTACGTCCAACACCGTTATATTGATACACGAACTGGCCATCAACAGCAACTAAACTAATCCAGCGATACATATACGCGTATAGAAGAGCGCGATTACATTTATCGTAATCCAACTTCGTTTGCGTTGCATTTAAGTCTGGCATGAAAGCTGGCAAGTGCCAATATTTATCTAAATGCGGCGTTAAACTAGATTTTTTACTATTCAACTTGTTCACACGGCGATAGTAAGACTGAAAATAATCACCTTTATCATTCATAAATCCATTTGCAATATGTCCTGACGACAGCTTAGGAAAGTCTTGTAGTGATAAACCGTAATGCGCACGATAACAAATGACTTCAAATGGCGAAAAAGCTTCATGTACTGTATCTTTTTCTTTAAACATTTCTTGAATTAATTCCTCTTGCAATTCTTTCTTTAAAGATGGATGTATACCCCAATATTGTAATTCCCTATGATGGGAAACTTTCGGAACGAATGGACTTGCTAAATGGAATAAGTCTTCAATTTTTTCACGGACGTATTCATCACGATCACGCTTCTTATAATCCGCCTCTTTTCGTAACGCCTCAACGATATTCAGCTCTAATTTATCACGATAGCGTATTTGTAATTCATCGTAGCAATAACTTAGTATGTGCTCACGATAAAAATCTTCTACTTTTTTCGATTGAATCTCTTCTGTTTTTGCATCCCGGCAATATTCCCCGTATAAACTCATATAAATTTCCGCAGATATATCTTTCGGTAACACTCCCAAATTTAAATGTTGCTGCATATCTTGCCATATCTTTTCTTGCAATTTCTCTTCAGCTAATACGTATACATTCGTTGGGTTTGTTTTCCCTTCAAATTCCTTGCTTCGTTTTTGAATTTCGAACAATAAATTTTCACGTGTTTCGTATAAATTATCAAAAAACCTTTCCCAATATTGAATCATTTTATTAACCGCTTGATATAGCGATTGATAAACGAGTTCTAATAGCATTTCTTTACGATACTCGTTTAATTTGTGTACGTACTGCGTTACAATATCTTCAAATTCTTTTTTAAATAAACGCTGCTGATTATTAATCATTTTTCCAAACCAGCCTTGTTGCTGCGCGATTTCTACCCGGCGAACAGCTGTTACCGTTCCATCAATATTACTCACATTAAATTTCTTATCGTAGTTTTGAATTAAATTGCGCTTTTGTTCATTATTTTCATGTAGTCGATTCATTTTCTCGACTAACTGCTTTCGAATTTCATACAACATAAAACGAGCTGATACTGGATGAACAGGATCCGTTTTCTTTAAAAACCATGTATTTAATTGATAGGACTGCCCTTCAGAACCACTTGGTGCAAAACGGTCTGATTCAATCATGTCATACAATAGTGTCGTTACATGCTCATGTACGCGGCTCGGAATCGCATACGCATATAAACGAACCGCATGATCCACCCTTGCTACTTCACCTTTCATTTGCTCCATCATTTTCAGTTTAGCAGCCGAAATTTTACACTCGTGCTGCAGTCGGTTTAATTCCTCATCTTTTTGCACCGTACGCTGTACATAACTTTCTACAGCCTCTAAAAACAGTTTAGATTTCGCAACACCGACCTTACCGCCCTCTGCTCCTTCACGCGTTTCATTGTACATTTGTCTATAAAAAATATGAGCCTGTTCTGGACGGGTAGCAAGATGTTCTAAGTCTTCTAAATAACTTTTCCCACGCTCTGGCTTTTCACGTTGCATCCCGCGTTTGACGTCTTGGTCATATCTTTGCTTCTTCTCTTGAAACAGTTGATCTAAATGCAGCCAAGACTCATCTAAACCTTGCACAGCCCATTTTAAAGCACAATATTTTAACACGTGCTCATACGGATAAATAATCTTTGCCGTTCCTGCCCCGCAATATCGTCCTTTCCCACTTGATTCTGCTAATTGCTGAATTTGATTATCTTCCTGTGCAAAATGATTTGCAGACATCGGACTAAATAACTGTAAATAAATCGTATTTGCCATTTGCTCCATATAATCTGATAAATTGTGCAGATGGTGTCCATGTAGATTTTCGTAATCGTATAGGAAACAATAATTGTATGGTAAATGATGTTGTTTAATCGTATGATTCGTTCTTCCATCTTCATCTATTTGATCAGGTCGATATTCTAATTCAATCGTCACACCGCCACGTTTTGATAATTCTCCAGTGGAACCGAGTGTAATGGCATGTAATTCTTTTAACGAGGCATAGCCGTTTGCTTGCACCGTTTCAAACTCTTTCGCACTAACCGTTCTCGTCTTAACTAACACATCCGGCATTAAAAACGCACCACGTATTAAAATGTTGTGATGCTGCAGTTTTTTCCGAAGCATTTCACGTAAATATAATGCAATTTGTAGAAACATCCCTGAACCTGTTCCGCCCGCTAGTGATGTTACGATAATGACACGCACTCCATATTCCGTTTGATCGCTTGTAACCGGAAAAATCTTCTCGATTTCTTGCCAAAAGGATGTCAATTTATCTTCTTTCATCGCAGCAAGTAACGCTAAACGGGAAATGACGCGTAACTGTCCTGCCCCTTCTGTCAGTGGTTTATCAAGTATAGTCGGGTCCATCGGAAACCACTCTGGAATCGTTGGATCTCCTGCAATATACTCTCTTGGCGTTTTACTAGAACTCGTTTGCGTCTTAAACTTTCGAATATGATCAAATTTACTCAATGTATTCACATCTGTATCAAATACGTGCATTGCTACCTTTTTTCGGCGCTCCTCAGGTAGCCTTTCATATATTTGATGTGTCACAGTACTACCGATTCCACCTAAACCAATTAATATCGTTGGAACTTGTAACGTCATGTGAACCACCTTCCTATTCTTGCTTGTTTGAAAAGAGGGGAGAAAGATAAGACTCCCTCCTTTTCCCTATCTACTATTCACACTCATATTTGTAAATTTCTTTACCATACCCTCTATCAATTACTAAAAGTTCATTTGGATATAACGTCTTATGTTCCATTCCAACCTCATCTTCTGTTATAAACATCCCATCAATAATCATTCCTACTACTTGTGACTCTTTCGCTACAAATATTGATTTCGATCCTTTCTTTGCTATAAACGTAACGGATTGCACAGTCTTTCTTTCTGCCCTAAACGGAATGCCAAAATAATGTTTCCACCATTTATTTTTAAGTAATTCTGGCTCAGATTGATATAACCAATCTTTCGCTACCTCTTGATCCCATTCGTAATACAATAGTGCTTTTCGGTGAAATCTTGGACGAACAATCCATCCTAAAACGATTATTCCTACTACTAACAATAATAAAGTGATAGGAATAACAAACTTAAAAATAAGCGCATATTTTTCATAGAACGGTGCATTTTGAATATGAAGTGATATATTTTTCTTTACTTCTTGTAATTTTGAATCTTGCACTACGATGGTAGCTTCTACGGTGCCGGTATCTGTAAAATTGAATGTGTCGGAGTAATGAGGGCGAGGATAAATATAAATTTGATTATCCTGTTGTTTTATTTCATAGTTGATTGATTGTTTAGATGTGACACCAGTAGATTTTAATAGTTTCTTTACAGCTTCTTCTGTCATCGGCTTACCATCTAACTGTGGTTGTATAATAAACGGTTTACTATTCTCTAAATTCGTTACTTTTTCCTCATAATCTTTCGTAATAGTTTGCAATGATAATTTTGGTTTTTCAGTTACTTCGATTTTAAATTCCTTCGTCTGTCTGTAAAACCCCTTTATGTTCATATGAACTTTCCCGCGCACTAACCCTTTATCGATCTTCGTTTCGTAGTAAAATACATGTTTTTTATCGTTCCACTTCATCGGATACTGTTTTCCGTCTATTTCTACTTCTGACTGAAAATATGAAGACTGAATTGGTAATTCCGTAGGCTTCGCTTCAATAACAGCAGTAACACCTTCGTACATTTTCTCCACATTTTTTTGACTACGATCATCTTTGTCATAAGTAGAAACAGTATAGTTAAGCGCCGGTTCAACTAGTACCTGTAGTCCTTCTTTCTCAATATCTCGATCCACTTCTATCGTATAAGTTCCTGGTTTAATAACTTCCTGATTTTCCGTACTGATATGAACTATATTTCCGAATAATTTCGCTTCTCCTGGTGCATGTATGGAATAAGAAGATTGTAATTGTAACGGTTTAGAAATTTGTGTGACCTGATAATTAGACAAAGAAGGCGATTGTCGTACAAGCGTCATACGCTTTAACGGGAATGGTGTTGTAATCTCTACTTTCTTTCCTACTACTTTCGTTTTTACAATCGATTCAACCGAGGAGAACGGATCACGATTTGCAACTAATGCTGCCACTTGATTGACGCTTTTTACAATACCATCCTCTCCACTAGATGGCATCGTAACGCCATTTATCTCTTTCTTCCATATTTCTTTAAACGTATTTAGTTGTGCCTTTTCTTGCTGCCCTAAATCCTCTTCCATCGTAATTAAAATTGGATGTAACGATATCTTTTTTGCATCCATTTCTTTCTTAAACTGTGCTAGCTTCTTTGTAATTTGTTCTTTTCCGCCAACCTTATCTTTCTCTAAATCATTAAATGCCCCGTCAGTTAAGACAATAAGCCAAAATTCACGTTTTCCATCTATATCTGCTTCCTTTTTTATAGATTGCATCGCCGTCTCTACTGCGCTAAACGGAGTATTTAAATACGTTTTCCATGCTCCAATTCCCTCAATTTCTGTTTGTCTCTTATCCTTCGTTAACGAAATGTTTAATGGATCATTCGGCTTGCTCATTGGAACATAAGAGAATTTATCTTTTTCATCTAATAGCGCAACTAAACTTTGCAAAGCATAATTGGCATATTTCCAGCGATCGTTATTTCTCATGCTGCCCGAATCATCATATACAAGTGAAACGACCCTTTCCTTTGCCTCCTCTCCTTTTGCAAAAGTCCAAAAAGGATGTAACCATATAAATAGAAACAACATGAATGTGGCACAAATTCGAATTTTCATGATGAGGCTTCGCCACCTTTGTAGACAAATTCCTATGTTTAAATTTATGAGAGGATACAAGATATATGACTTGTATTTTAGGACAACAAGCGCACCATAACTTTATTATGTAAACAGTTGTATAATAAAGTTATGATTCCTTCTAGCATTTTCTATCCGATAATATAAGTAAAAAAAGCCTGTTTAAGCTCTACACTTAAACAGACTTTCCCTACTTTTTATATTGAAAACACATAACAAAAAGTTTGATTTATTGCTTCACATACACTTCAACAATTGGATTATCTTTATGATCCGCATGTAAGCGTATATTCTCTTCACTTGTACTATAAATGTTAGCTAATAACATAATCGTTAACACATTAGGAGTTTTTGCATCGCTCCCATATTTCCTTTCCAGCGCTTCCTTATATTCAAAATCTAAATCCCCCTGCACATATGTATACACTTCAAAACCATCTTTTAAATTGCAAACTACTGTATCAATAATATCTGTCCCAACTTGCTTCTTCATTTCCTCTCGCAAAGCTTCAATAAACTCTTCCCACGGTACTTCGTATATTTGAAACTGATCTGTAGATTTCATTGCCTTTTCCTCCTTATATATCCTTCTCCTATATTTCCCCTTTCCTATAACAATTATGATAGATAGGACATTCGTACAAGCCGCACTTGTCCCCCTTACATATCGTATTACTGTAATGGGGAAGGAGGAAAAAACATGCATAGACAAAAATGTTACGATACGTGCCAACGTTATTTCGGTAAAGTCGTTCGAATTGAAGATCGTGATGGTCGCATTCATTTAGGCAAAATAATTGATGTGACAAACAGCTCTGTATGGATTGAACCAGTGCAACAGCGCTCATCTTTTGATACAGGATTTGGATACTATGACGCATATGCAAACGGTGGCTGTGACCTTTGTGGGGGCCTTAGCAGATGTGATAGTTGCGGATTTGGTTGTGGTGGTGGATTCAGCGGCTGTGGATGTGGCGGTCGTGGTTGCGGTAGTTGTGGTGGCTGGGGCGGCGGCGGCTGGGGCGTTGAACTCGGATTTGGTTTCATCTTCGGAATTACATTAGCTGCATTATTTTTCATTTAACATAGTAAAGAGTTGACTAGCTTTAGTCAACTCTCTTTCTTTATTTTTCACATATAAAAATACGATGTCCTAAAATATGTTGGTACATAAGTCGTACATTTTCATGCTGTACCCATGCCTCATATAATTCATTTGGAATATGCGAGGATACATTCCATTCTGGCTCTTCTATATAGCCCGAGATTGTTTCTGCAATTGTACCACCGCCAGCAATTGTAATTCTTTTAAAATTTGCTTTCTGAAATAATTGTACCCATTCACTCTCAGTTAATAGTTCTTTCATCCCGTATAACTGGGCAATCTTTTCTTCCTCACTCTTCTCAATGTGCCTATCAATAATCATTTCAATGACAACAAGCTTGCCCTCCTTCTGTAATACACGATAGCACTCCGAGATAACCCTTTCTTTCTCTGTAAAAGCAAGTATCGATTCTCCGAGTACGAACTCAAATGAATCATGCAAACAAGGTAATTGCTCTACACTTCCTTCAATTAATTGAATATCTATTCCTTCAAACGACCATCTATCTTTCGCCTTTTGAATCATAATCTCATTCTTTTCAACCGCCGTTACTTTATAACCACATTCTTTTGTCATATATGCCGCTGTTTTCCCCGTACCGCAGCCTATCTCAAGAACATTTGCTCCATATTTAAAAGGCAGTTGTGCTAACAATTGTTTTGTTAACGTAAAACCACCAGGATGAGCACTCCCTATTCCGTAATAAGCTAGGAAATCGATGTAAGTATTTCGTTCCATGGGATTCTCCCTTTTTTATTTTATATATTCGTGGAAGAAATAAAAGTGCATAGAAAAAGCATTTTCAATCGATCTAATACCGCAACTTGAAAATGCTTTTTCTTTTATCCTGCTATTTGCTGGGCAGCCTAATTAAAGTTTCACTTTATTATTTCTCTTCAATATATGCCCATTTGAAGCTATATTCCGGACTAATATTATGTTTCACAATTCCCTTTATATTTGGTTTCATAACATATGATTTAGCACTTTGATATAAAGGTACAAGCGCTACATCTTCCTCAAGTAACAATTTCTCTGCCTTCCCTAACTCTGTCCAACGTTTTTTTGCATCAGCCATCCATTCTGTCTTACTTTTAGTAATAATGTCATCATATTTTGAATCTGAGTAGCTCATCTGGTTTTGAGAATTTGTCGTTTCAAACATATCAAGATACGTCATTGGATCCGCGTAATCTGGATTCCAGCCACCATATGAAAAATCATAATCTTGGTCTGATTCTAATTTTAGCTTTTGCTTAAATGGTTGCAGTTTAATATTTACTGTCACGCCTTTTAGATTTTTTTCAACTTGATCTTTTACATACTCCCCAACTTTTTTTGCATTACCAGTATCATAATTTAACAGTTCAATTGTTACTTGATCTTTTCCAAGTTCTTTTTTCGCTTCTTCCCAAGCTGCTGCTGCCTTTTTAGTGTCTTGTTTTAAACCATTCTTGAACGTTTCTGCGAAATCTTTACCATCTGGTCCACTCGCTAAACCTTTTGGTACTAAGTAATCCACTGGTTTTGAGCCATCATTTAAAATGACATTCGCTAAAGCTTTCTTATCAATGGATAATGCGATTGCTTCACGTAGTTTTTTGCTCTTTAACGGTGTATCTTGCCCACCACGCTTTTGATTTAAACGTAAGTAAAACGTACTTGTTTCCGAATATGCGCCAAACTCCTCCTTATTATTTCTATACTTATCAACAAACTCTCCTGATAAAAGTGCGAAATCAATTGCACCTGTATCATACAAATTTACTCTAGTAGCTGGTTCTTTTACTACACTATAGTTAATTTCTTCTAGTTTTACAGTCTTTTTGTCCCAATACTGATCATTTTTCTTTAATTTCCAGCCTTGCTCATGTTTCCAATCAGTAAGAACGAACGGTCCGTTATATACTGTTGTATCAGACTCTAAACCGAATTTATTCCCTTTTTCTTTTACAAACTTTTCATTTAATGGATAGTATGACGCAAATGCCATTAAGTTCAAGAAATATGGTACTGGTCTTTCTAATTCCACTTCAAGCGTATAATCATCTACCGCTTTTACACCTAATGTAGAAACTTCTGCTTTTCCTTGATTAATTGTTTCTGCATTTTTAATATAGTAAGCAATAAATGCATACTCAGCAGCTGTTTTCGGATCTACTAGACGTTGCCATGCAAATACGAAATCTTTCGCTGTTACTGGATCACCATTTGACCATTTTGCATCTTTCCGTAATTTAAATGTATATTTTTTACCATCCTCGCTTTTTGTGCTAGATTCTGCTACAGCTGGGATTGGCTTATTATCTTTATCAAGACGATATAAACCTTCCATCGTATTCCCTAAAATTTGTGCGCCAAGTGTATCTGTACTTTTTGAAGTATCCATCGTCGGAATTTCATTCGTTTCAGTACGATTTAGCACTTGCTTTGCCGCATATTTAATATCAGATTTCTTCTCTTCTCCACCATTATTAGATGTCGTTGTCGTTTTCTTCTCCCCACCAGAAGATCCAGAACAAGCTGTTAACGCCATACTCATCGCTAAAACTGGCGCTACAACTGCCGTGAGCTTTTTCATCTTTTTCTTCATTCTTGTACCCTCCCCAATTATATGTACGAAACTAACTTTGAGAGATTTCCAATTTAAATTATCAGAAAATTATTACTAATTATCATTCTACTAATTTTTCTTGATTTGTAAAGTGTTTTTAATGAATATTCATAATAATTAATTTATTTAAATCAATAACAATCTATTACTACTATACGAATTCTCCCCCATCTACTATATGTAAGTACCACTTTTCTTATTCTTCTCTATTTATTTAAATTTAATTGAATAGTAAAAGAGCGTTTAAAAAATAAATAATATATTTTTCAAACGCTCTTTTTTCTTATTTCCCTTCCCTTACATACGCCCACTTAAAGCTGTATTCTGGACTGATGTTATGTTTCACAATTCCTTTAACATTCGGTTTCATTACATACGCTCTTCCTGTTTGATATAAAGGAACTAGCCCAGCATCTTCTTCAAGGAATAGTTTTTCAGCTTTTCCTAACGTTTCCCAACGTTTCTTCGCATCACCCATTAATTCATTACCTGCTTTTGATACCATATCATCATATTTGGCATTTGAATAACTCATTTGGTTATATGGGCTCTTAGATTCAAACATATCAATAAATGTCATTGGATCCGCATAGTCTGGACTCCAACCTGCATAAGAAATTTCATAATCTTGTGCAGTCTCTAATTTTAATTTTTGTTTAAACGGCTGAATTTTTGTATTAATTGTTACACCTTTTAAATTTTTCTCAATTTGATCTTTAACATAATCAGCAATCTTTTTCGCAGTTCCATCATCATAACTTAGTAATTCAATTGTAACTTGATCTTTTCCAAGTTCTTTTTTCGCTGCTTCCCACGCTGCTGCACCTTTTTTCGGATCATATTTCAGACCATTTTTAAATGTATCTTGGAAATCTTTACCGTCTGGTCCTGTCGCAAGTCCTTTTGGTACTAATTGATCTGTTGCTTTTGAACCATTATTTAAAATAACATTTGCTAAACCTTTTTTATCAACTGATAATGCGATTGCTTCACGAAGTTTTTTGCTCTTTAACGGCGTATCTTGTCCGTTACGCTTTTGATTTAAACGTAAGAAGAATGTACTTGATTCTGCATACTCGCCATATTCTTCTTTGTTCGATTTATATTTATCTACAAACTCTCCTGATAGTAGTGTGAAATCAATTGATCCTGTATCATATAAGTTTACTTTCGTCGCAACTTCTTTTACTACACTATAGTTAATTTCATCTAATTTCACAGTCTTCTTATCCCAATACTTATCATTTTTCTTTAGCTGCCATCCTTGTTCATGTTTCCATGAAGACATCACGAACGGCCCGTTATACACCGTTGTATCTGCTTCTAAACCGTACTTATCGCCTTTTTCTTTTACGAATTTTTCATTTAACGGATAGTATGACGGGAATGCTAGTAAATTTAAGAAGTATGGTACTGGCTTTTCTAATTCTACTTCTAGCGTATAATCATCTACCGCTTTTGCTCCTAAATCTGTAAGAGGTTTTTCACCTTTATTAATTGCTTCTGCATTTTTAATATAGTAAGCAATAAACGCATATTCTGCAGCAGTATTTTTATCGAGTAAGCGTTGCCATCCGTATACGAAATCTTTCGCTGTTACAGGGTCACCGTTCGACCATTTTGCATCTTTACGTAATTTGAATGTATATTTTTTGCCATCCTCGCTTTTCGTACTAGATTCTGCAGCAGCAGGAATTGGCTTATTATCTTTATCAAGACGGTATAATCCTTCCATCGTGTTTCCTAAAATTTGCGCCCCTAGCGTATCAGTAGATTTAGACGTATCCATCGTCGGAATTTCCTGTTGTTCTGTACGATTTAACACTTGTTTTGCTGCGTATTTAATTTCAGATTTGTTCTCTTCTCCACCACCACTAGACGTCGTCGTTGTTTTCTTCTCCCCACCAGACCCAGAACACGCTGTCAACGCCATACTCATCGCGAAAACTGGCGCTACAACCGCCGTGAACTTTTTCATCTTTTTCTTCATTTTTGTACCCTCCCCAATTATATGTACGAAACTAGATTTGAGTAATTTCCTAATAATTAGTTATCAGAAAATTCTTATTAATTAATATTCTACTATTTTTTCCGGTTTTGTAAAGTTATTTTTAAAATATTCTAAAAATTATTCTTTTCACAATAGAAACCTTATATTCATTACTTTTTACATTTAATCTCATAATAAAAAGCATTCCAAAAGTAAAGAATCTACCTTTGGAATGCTCTATTATTTTATCCTTCTATTGTGGACAGCGAGATTCTCAATGCAAGAATAAGATAAGGAACTTGCATATATCCACTTAAAGATAAAACCACTATTTAAAAATTATTTTCCATCTTTTTCAGTCATGTATGCCCACTTGAAGCTATACTCTGGGCTAATGTTATGGTGAACGATGCCTTTTGCGTTTGGTTTTTGAACGTATGCATCACCACGTTGGTATAAAGGTACAAGCGCTACATCTTGCTCAAGAAGTAATTTCTCAGCTTTTCCTAGCTCTTCCCAACGTTTCTTCGCGTCACCCATTAATTCTCCGCCAGCTTTTTTGATCATATCATCATATTTTGAATCAGCGAAGCTCATTTGGTTATGAGAATGATTAGACTGGAACATATCTAAGAATGTCATTGGGTCAGCGTAGTCAGGTCCCCAACCAGCATATGATAAATCATAATCTTGCTCTGTTTCTAATTTCAGCTTTTGTTTGAACGGCTGAAGTTTAATATTAACAGTTACACCTTTTAAGTTTTTCTCAATTTGATCTTTTACATATTCCCCAACTTTTTTCGCATTACCAGTGTCATAGTTTAATAGCTCAATTGTAACTTGGTCTTTCCCAAGCTCTTTTTTCGCTTCATCCCATGCAGCTGCTGCTTTTTTCGCATCTGGTTTAATACCATTTTTAAATGTCTCTTGGAAATCTTTACCATCTGGTCCAGTTGCTAATCCTTTCGGTACTAAGAAGTCCGCAGGTTTAGATCCATCATTTAAAATAACATTTGATAGATTCTTCTTATCGATTGAAAGCGCGATTGCTTCACGTAATTTTTTGCTCTTTAACGGTGTATCTTGTCCGCCACGTTTTTGGTTCATACGTAAGAAATAAGTACTTACTTGTGAGTATGTGCCAAACTCTTCTTTATTGTTTCTATACTTATCAACAAATTCACCTGATAGAAGTGCAAAATCAATTGCATTTGTATCATATAAGTTTACTCTTGTAGCTACTTCTTTTACTACACTATAGTTAATTTCATCTAGTTTTACAGTCTTTTTATCCCAATATTGATCGTTTTTCTTCAGTTTCCAGCCTTGCTCGTGCTTCCAATCAGTAAGAACGAACGGTCCGTTATATACTGTTGTATCAGACTCTAAACCGTATTTATCCCCTTTTTCTTTTACGAACTTCTCATTTAATGGATAGTACGATGGGAATGCTACTAAGTTTAAGAAGTATGGTACTGCTTGTTCTAATTCAACTTCAAAAGTAAGGTCGTCTACTGCCTTTACTCCTAGTTCAGTTACAGGTTTTTCCCCTTTATTAACGGCTTCTGCATTTTTAATTGGGAATGCGATAAATGCATACTCAGCAGCTGTTTTTGGATCTAATAGACGTTGCCAAGCATATACGAAATCTTTCGCTGTTACAGGATCACCATTTGACCATTTTGCATCTTTACGTAATTTGAATGTATATTTTTTACCATCCTCACTCTTCGTGCTTGACTCTGCCGCAGCTGGGATTGGTTTGTTATCTTTATCTAATCGATATAAACCTTCCATTGTGTTCCCTAAAATTTGAGAACCTAATGTATCAGTATTTTTAGAAGTATCCATTGTTGGAATCTCATTTGTTTCAGTACGATTTAGCACTTGTTTCGCTGCTAATTTTTCTTCTGATTTGCTATCTCCGCCAGAGCTAGAATTTGTGCTTGTCTTCTTATCTCCGCCTGATGTAGAACATGCTGTTAATGCCATACTCATTGCTAAAACTGGTGCTACAACTGCTGTTAGTTTTTTGATTTTTTTCTTTTTCACTTTCTGTACCCTCCCTAATTCTTAACGCTCTCATTTAAGAATTTTCTGATAATTCTGTTTTTCTTTATATATTTATCAGAAGATTCTTATTAACTATTATTCTACTAATTTTTTGAGTTTTGTAAAGTGTTATTATTGAAAATTTTTAAAAAATTATTTTTTTACAGTAATATTCATAAAAATTCCATAATCTTTCGAAACACTATATCTCATTGAATTCTATGTATTGATTTAATAGCCTTTATATCCTTCCACTATAAAATACTTGTAAATTATTGTTAATAAATAATGTATATCATAACAAACCTCTTTTCTACAAAAATAAAAAAGCAGGCATTACGCCTGCTTCAATTCTCTTCAATCTGCTTTTCACTTAATCCTAGATGTGTTCTAAGCGTATTACTCAAACTCTGTAGATCTTTTTTATTAGGGTTATAATAATATACACGTTGCCCATTTGGACCGTTAGGTAAATATAAATCATCTCCGCCTAATTGAATCTTTTCAACTGAACCATTTAAACCGTATTTATAAAAAGATAAAATATCATCCATTACTAAATTTGTTTTAAAATCGCCGTCAATCGCCTCAACTATTTTTTCTATCTTCGTAATCGAGCCTACACTTTTTAATTTACTTAACATCGCTTCAATAACAAGTTGTTGGCGCTGACCTCTCATTGCATCACTATCAATATGACGCGTTCTTGCCAGTGCAAGTGCTTCTTCCCCTGTTAATTTTTGTATTCCTTTTTTCAAATGGATTGCGTCAGGTTCATCTTTACTATTTTGCTCCGTAAATTCAACTGGGACATTTACTTCAATTCCATCTAATCCATCAACAATTTTAGTAAATGAATTAAAATTAAACTTCACAAAATAATCAACAGGCACTTGTAACAACTTTTCTACTGCTTCCACTGAAGCTTGCGGTCCTCCATCTTTACCATTTTTAACGAAACCACTTCCATATGCATGCGTTATTTTATCTTTTTTCTTTTCAACTGGAACATATGTATATGTATCACGTGGTATGCTCGTTAATTTCACTGTCTTATCATCTTTATTAAAAGTAGCTAACAGTAGTGCATCTGTATGGAAAGCACCATTATACTCCTTTTGTCGTTCTTGATTTTCATCAATTCCCATAATTAAAAGTGAAACATTGTTTGCAATTGGCTTTACAGTTTCCTCACGTAAATGTGATTTTTCACCACGCGCTAAATTTAAACTAGACTTTTGTACGAGATTAGAAGTTTTCATATACACATAAGCACCATATCCCACTCCGCCAAATAGTAATACTACTAACAATACACTTATTATCATTGTCTTCTTATATTTTCTTTTATTTTTCTTTTCTCTTGAAGAAGAGGTATTCTCCATATATTTCCCCCCGTTTTCTATTCATCTAATATGTTTTTCAATTTTTCATACTTAGCGCTATCCTTTTGAAATACATTCTCTTTCAATCCTTTATTTATTTGTATCCATTCAGTCGTAATCGAATATTGAATCATACCTTCGTGGAAACTAAGGAACTTTAGCATAATCCCCGTATTTTTCTCTACAACCATTTCAAATTTCCCTCTTAAATCTTCAGATGTACTTACAGGCATTTCTATGTTTATTGTCCCTTCTATTTTGTAGCAATCCAGTCCAAGATACTTCGTTTCTTTATAATTCCAATCTTTATATCGAATTAATAGCTCAGCAAATTCTGATTGCATACTATACTTCGCAAATCCCACATATTCGTCATCATATCGTTTCTTTTCACCTGATTTTCTCAATAATCTTTCCGTAGGATTTAATTTTAATAGTTCATAGTTTCTTTCCTTCGGGCTCCATTTTGTCTCTCTATATGTATACTTCTCATCATCAAATTCTTTTTTCTTGCCCTCGTTATATATAATTGTTCGTTTTTTCGTTAGTTTATCTTCTTTCGAAGAGATACCTCTTTGTTGCTCCGTATCAATCGCATATTTGTATGTTGTAGCAATTCTTGACGAACTAGAATATTCCTCAAATTGTCCTGAAATATTTTTAAAATGATCAATGGAATCCAGCATCTTTTCATGAATCTTTTCTTTATCTGGATAGTTTACGTTCGATTTTATTTCTTCTTCATTTTCATAATCAGAAAACGCCTTTTTCTTTACATATTCAAATACCCCACCATTTTGAGCAAAAATTTGATCAGAAAACTCCGACATAGACACAATGGACAGTGTTAGAACCGCAGCACTTATAGCCATCATATAAACTTTGTAACCTTTCTTTTTTACCGGAAGATTATGTAGTGTACGATTAATCTTTTCATTTAACTCTGGTGGTACTATAACATTCTCTTCTTTTATTCTCTTTTTTATTTTCTCATCAAATAATTTTTCGTTATCCATCCTATACACCCCCTATTCCATCTTTAATCGCTTTTCCAATTGTTCCCTCGCGCGTGACAATCTCGATTTCACTGTTCCTTTTGGCACTTCTAAAAGCTTCGCTATACTTTCTTGATTCATATCTTCATAATAAAAAAGCACCGTTACAGCTCTTAACTCTTCATGTAATGATTGAATCGCATTACACAAATCTATATCTTCATACTGATCATAAGCACTCATATTGTAATCATTTTCTTCTATTACCATTATCTTTTTGTATGATCTAATAATGTTGTTACACTCATTTATCAAAATTCGAATTAACCAAGTTTGAAAAAACTCTTCTTTCTTTAATTTTTTTATATTTTCATAGGCTTTTAAAATTGTTGCCTGTATCGCATCCTCTATATTTGTCTCATCGCGTAACATAGCCTTTGCAATGCGATACATCTTCACTTTTTCTGTATGTATAAGCGCCATAAACGCTTCATGATCACCTTTTTTCGCTAAAGAAACATCGGTTTCTTCTTTTACAATCATTTTATATAAAGGGATTACTTTCACAATTGCTCCTCCTGTTTCATCCTCACTTCAAATTTAACTTTACATGTATTAGACGGATGAGCCTAGAAAAAGGTTCATTTTTTTGAATATTTCCATAAAAAAAGGTAAACATTCTTCATGTTTACCTTTACTCAGATGTAATTCTAAGGAAATATCCATCTGGATCGACAACTTTAAATCCCCGCATCTCCCACGGATAAGTTTGAATTTCTTCTTGTATTGTGCATCGCTTCTCTTTACAACGTTCATATACTTCTTCAATCCGATTGACAACAATAATTAGTTCAAAGCCATTCCCCTTCATGTCTTTTCGATTGTAAAAATAGTGATTTTCACTCAATGTTGAATCAGTGGCTAGTAACAGAGAAAACTGATCGTGATTAAAACGTGCTGCATGCATACTTCTTTTATACAACTGTAAACCAATTACTTCTTCATAAAACAATAATGACTTCTCAATATCATTTACATATAGCTTAACCCGGAACAAATGATTCATTCGTTTCCTCCTCATCAAAAAAAGCCCACTCTATCAGTGGACTTTCTACTTTATAACGGTAAATCCCTCTTCCTAAACACTACAATTGCTACTATGAAAATACAAAGGGCTCCAGCAGTTAAACCTATACTCACTGGCCATATATTATACGTTCCCTCAGCAATTTCTTTCGGACGAAATAGCGTAAATAATGATATATTTCTCATCCACTCTAACTTATCGCTTAATTTACCTACCATGTCCGTTACGAAAAATAAAATAGTTAAACTTGCTGAGTAGCTAAGTGCCTTTCTTTCGTCATTACATATACAAGAAAAGAAAAATGAATAAGCACTAACGACTAAAAATATGAGCCCTCCAACTACATTTATCTTCAGGAATAATTCTTTATTTAAGTTATTATCTTCTAAAAACCATTCTGCACCTACTATACCCGCTACATAAGTAACAGCTACAATAATCAGAAGTCCCAATATAAGAATAGCCGCTTGTGTGATTGCAATTCGCACTCTAGATACAGGCGTTGCTAGCAAGTATGCCATCGCTCCTTTATCTACATGACGAGCAATTAAATGCGTTGCAACTGTTACGCAAAAAATTGTTAAAATAATAATAAACAATAGACTATAATATTCGCCAGCTAAAAAATCCATTACATTTTGAATCGGACTTTCCATGCCAACAATTTTTTTCACACTATCAGGCATAGCACTTATTAATTCATTTAATCCTTTCGCCGATACCATTGAAGGGAAGATCCAAATTATCAACCATAAATATAAAGCTGCACCAGTTGCATAACTCAAAATACTTTTTTGTGTTTCTTTCAAACTAGCTAAAAACAATTGTTTATTCATGCTTTACCCCTTCTTTCTTGTCGTAATAATGCATAAATAAATGTTCTAAATCCATTGCTCTCGTTTGAAGTGCCGTTACATTATAGTTTGAAAGTGTTTGTAAAACCGTTTGATAGTTTCCTTGCACAATAATCGATGCCTCTCTACCTTTTACCGCTTCAAATTGCAAATTACATTGTGTAAGAGATTCAATCTCTTCCTCTGATGATACGGTTACATCTATCACTTGTCGTCTCATACTTTGTAAATCATGAATATTTTCAACCGTTACAAGGCGACCATCTTTAATAATCGCTACTCGGTCACATGTACGTTCAATTTCAGTAAAAATATGCGACGACATAAGAATTGTTTTTCCTCTTTGCTTTTCTTCTATTATTAAATCTATAAAAACTTGCTGCATAAGTGGATCGAGTCCTGATGTTGGTTCATCTAAAATTAACACTTCCGGATCATGCATAAAAGCAGCAACAATTCCTACTTTTTGCTTCATTCCTTTAGACATTTTTCGAATCGGTGTTTTCACATCAAATTGTAGACGTTCTATTAATTCATCTTGTCTTTTCGTATCCTTTAACCCGTGCATTCCTTGCATTAACTTTAAAAAATCTAATCCGTTCATTCCTTCAATAAAAGAAATTTCACCTGGCAGATAACCAACTTTCCTTTGGATTTTCGCCGCTTCATTCCAACAATCTAATCCAAAAATTGTCGCTTTACCAGCTGTCGGTTTTATAAATCCCATTAAATTACGAATGGTTGTGGATTTCCCAGCACCATTTGGTCCTAAGTAACCAAATACTTCCCCTTCTTTTACATCAAATGTAATATGAAACAAACCTTTTCCATTTGAAAACTGTTTTGTGACATTTTGAACTGAAATCATAATTCCACCTCATTTTTTGAAATATTTAATATGTGATATTTCAAAATTATTGTACTCCTCATCTTTCATATTCGCAACAACTTTTTGAAATATTTATATTCCCATATTTCAAAATTATTGTTTTCCATTATTTTTTCTTGTATATTTTAATTGAGGTGATTGCATTGAACGGCTTTGAAAAAGTGAAAGAAAAGAAAAAACGTGCTATTAAAGAGGCAGCCTTCTTATTATTTTCAGAACGCGGATTTAATGAAGTGAAAATAGAACATATTGCAAAAGAAGCAAACGTTTCTCAAGTTACCATTTATAATCATTTCGGAAGTAAAGATGCGTTATTTAGAGAACTTATACAAGAATTTATCATATCTGAATTTCAATATTATAGAGAGCTTGCAGCGGAAAAATTACCTTTTCATGATATGATGCAAAAAATGATCGTAAGAAAAATGAATACTGGTGGGTTATTTCAGCCGGATATGTTACTACAAATAATGCAAAGAGATGAAGAGCTCCGAGATTTTATTTATAGTTATCAAAACGAAAAAATCTTGCCTTGGTATTTAGAAATATTAGAACAAGCACAGCAAAAAAATGAAATTAACCCTCACCTTACTAAAGAAATGATGTTGCTATACATTCAAATGTTCACTAAATTAGGTGATGATTTCGGGGCACAGCTTCTTGAAGGAGATCGTGAAAAACATTTACAAGATATCGTTACGATGTTCTTTTATGGACTGTCCGTCCCAGAAAAATAATGTTTCTAAAAACAAGTAAAATCACCAAAAAGCCCTTTTGATATTTAAATCTCAAGGGCTTTTTCAGGTCAAAAATGACTTAAACTAACTTTACCTTAAAGAAGTTAAATGCTGCTTTATAGATAATACCTTATTATAGATTAACTCTTTTAGCATAACTGGCTGAATTGAGATAATTGTTTCACCGAAATTCAGAAAGTAACTTGAAATAAACTCAACTTCTTGTTTGTTAAAATAGCCTGTTATACTATAATTTTCATTTTCTTTTTGTATCCTCATGGAAGGATAATTCTCTTTATCAAAAATGTCTTTTCCTTTTTGATTAACAATGACACGAAAATCAATTGCATCCGGCTTTCTGTGAAAAGTTGTAAGATAACTTAACAACTCTTCAAGATTTTTTGGATTCGTATTGCTTGTTTCCTCAATAGAAAGAATTTTATCACATCTAATTATTTGAACATGATTTATCTCAAAATTAAAGATTTTAGCATACCACTGGCCAAATTTAGATTCTATTCGAATAAATTGAGCGACCAATACTTTTTCCTCATCTTTTTTTAAATATGTTACATGATAAACTCGCTCAGCAAAAATCCCCTGCAAAATTTCTTTTAAGAACGGACTAAAATTACTATGATTTGTTACTTCAAAAGAAAGCGTTCGTTCCATAATTGAAATATTTTTACGCACATTATCAGGTAAGACATGCTTAAATTTATTTTCAAGCGCAATACTTTCTACATTAAATGGTTTTGTCTTATATCCATTTAGCGTAAGAATCGAAAAGTATAACGCATACATTTCATCCACACTAAAATAAATTGGCGATAACACACTATTTTCTATAATTTTATAACTTCCATTTCTACCCAGTTCAGAATATATTGGTACACCTATTTCTTCCAATGATTGAATATCTCGCAACGCGGTACTTTTAGAAATATCATATCTAGCCATTAAATCTTTTAAATTAAAATATCTTTTATTATTCAAGAAAATAAGCATATCATTTATTCGTTCCGTTTTTTTCATATTTCCCTCCCAAAAAGGTGTCATGTATTGAAACCTTTTTAGTCTATATTATAATTATTAACTAAGAAAGGAGTTATATATTTATGACATTAGAAATAGCTATTTTTCTTTCAATGAATGGGCAAGCAAAGGATGCAATTAATTTTTACACACGTAATTTAGAAGCTACGCAGTTAATGATTGTTACGTATGGAGAACTGGCCAAAAGAGATAGTTCTTTTAAAATTACAAGTGAAAATAAAGATCATATTGCTCACTCTGTTTTACAAATTGGGAATACAAAGCTAATGATAGCAGAAGATACAATGAAGCCTAATGAACGTTATAACGTTGGAAATAACATGTCACTTTGCATTCAAAGCGCTAATTTAGAAGAAATACAAAGGTTTTATACTAATTTAATTTCCGATAAGCATGTGAAGATAATCTCTCCGCTAGAAAAAAATATATTTAGTGAAGCATATGGGATTATTGAAGATCCTTACGGCATACAAATCCAGTTAATGTATGACAAACGATTAAACTAAATAATTATCCATATTCACATATTCCTAATAAAAAAGACACGAAATTCGTGTCTTTTTTACTTTACAGTGATGACTCTACCGGTTTCACTACTTTCAATCGCTAATTGAATAAGTCGAATAACTTCTAAGCCTTCTTGTGCTGTTACAGGTGGTTTCTCACCATTTACTATACTATCTCTTACACCTTTATAATACATGTCATAACAGCCAACTTCTGTTGGAATACGCTCTAGCTTTTCTTCCGTATGTAAAGTAGCAAAATTCTCTTCAGCATCTAATCCATAACCGTTATCGCCTGGCTTCATTCCATTTTTTAATTGTTCTTCCTGTGAATCCATACCGTATTTCACGATAGAACCTTTATCTCCATGCAGTGTAAAGTGTGGACCTTCTTGCTTTACGTAACTGCTACTATGTAAAGTGACACGTTTAACACCGTAGTGAAGTATAACATGGAAGTAATCATCAATTTCTGCACCTGGTCGTTGTTTGATTACATCTGCACTTATCGCATCTGGTTTCCCAAATAATGATAATGCTTGGTCAATTAAATGCGATCCTAAATCATACAGTATACCTGATCCTGGTAAATTCTTTTCTCTCCAGCGATCACGTACATTCGGGCGAAAACGATCGAAATGCGCTTCATATGCGTATAGATTCCCTATTCTATTTTCTTCTAACAATTTCTTTATCGTTAAGAAATCATTATCAAAACGGCGATTATGATACACGCTTAACACCACATTATGTTGTTTTGCTAATGAAATTAGTTCTTCGCCTTCTTCAATTGAAACAACGAATGGCTTCTCCACAACTACATGCTTACCATGTAAAATTGCTTCTTTTACATATGGAAAATGAGTTGTATTCGGTGAAGTAATGACCACTAAGTCAATATCAGCACGATTTACTAATTCCTCAATTGTGCCAACAACTTCAGCATTTGGTAATGCTTGCCTCACTAGTTCTTCTTTTGAAGATAAAATAGCACGAATATCATATTCTTCTATCGTTTGTAATAATGGGATGTGAAATGTTGTACTAGAAAATCCAAATCCTACAATGCCTACACCTATTTTTTCCATGTTGCTCCTCCATCTGTCCCGCTTTAACGGACAGTAAGATTCCTACCTCAAAATTCAGCGAAAGCAAAGAAATTAGTTGAGGAATCAACTGCTCGTAAAAGTCCGATTGATTAAAGTTTCACTTTATGAGAACGATTTCATTCAGTTATTATAACAAGATTATTATTATTTACATAATAATTTGCCTAGAAAAAAGCATCTTGCCATTATTCATAGCAAGATGCTTTTTTACTCCGGTCGTTTTTTTGTCCACGTTTCAATAACTTCACCAGTATCATTAACATCTAGTACTAAACTACCGTTACTATACCGGTCTTTATTTCGATACGCTTTCGGATCAATTTCTTCTACAATATGTTTCTCAGTCTTCATATATACTAGTTCATCATCTCGAACAATTTCAATACCGACAATACGGTATGGATTACGTTTTAACTCTTTAAAAATAACAAGGCCTCGCTTCGCCCTCGTTGATTTCTCAATTTCTGATGCTTTTAGACGTTTTACAGCACCTCGCTGCGTAACAAGAATAAGTTGATCTTTGTCACCATTTAACGGTTTACCAGAAGCGACATAATCATCTTCTTTTAAGTTAATTGCTTTTACACCAGCGGCCCTTACACCGACTGGACTTACTTCATCTTCATGGAAAATAAGTGCATATGCACCATAGGTTGCAAGAACAATATCACTCGTTCCATCTGTTGCAAATATATCTACAACATAATCATCTTTTTTCAAATTCACAGCGACGAACGCTCTTGAATAACGCTGAACTTTATATTGGTTTAATTCTGTTTTCTTAATCATACCATTTCGTGTAACAAATACGATAAATCGTTTTTCTTCTTCAAAGTTCGGTACGACGGTCGCCCAAATAATCATTTCATCCCGCTCGAGTGAAACGAGATTCGCAACGTGTTGACCTAAATCTTTCCAACGAATTTCTGGCATTTCATATACTGGCAGATATATATAGTTTCCTTTATTCGTAAATAAGAGGACTGTCTCTGTCGTATTCGTATCGAATCGCTCCAGTAAGATGTCACCCTCTTTCATACCGAAGTCTTTTCCGTTCGATGCATTATGTGAACGCCAACCTGTTCGTTTCACATATCCTTCTTTCGTTACAGTAACGATGACATCTTCCTGCGGAATCATAACTTCCACATCGATTTTAATTTCCTCAATTTGTTCTTCAATAATAGCACGGCGATCATCACTATATGTTTTCTTGACTCTCTTCAAATCTGTTTTAATAACTTGAAGAAGTCTTTTTTCACTTTGTAAAATTGACTGTAACTCTATAATCTTCTTATTAAGCTCGTCTGCTTCTTGTTCTAGCGCCGTAATATCTGTATTCGTTAAACGATATAGTTGCAGCGAAACAATTGCTTCTGATTGCGCTTCTGTAAATCCAAATTTCGTACTTAAATTATCTTTTGCATTACGTTTATCTTTAGAAGCACGGATTGTTTCAATCACTTCATCTAAAATCGATAATGCTTTCTTTAAACCTTCTACAATATGTTGACGGTTTTCTGCTTTTCTTAATTCATATTGTGAGCGTCTCGTAACAACTTCTTTTTGATGCCCAATATACGCATCCAAAATCTTAGGTAATGTCATAAGTGTCGGACGACGATTATTTATCGCTACCATATTAAAGTTATATGGAATTTGTAAATCTGTGTTCTTATATAAATAATTTAAAATACCTTCAGCATTTACTTCTTTTTTTAACTCTACAACGATGCGAAGACCTGTACGATCTGTCTCATCACGTACTTCAGCAATTCCATCTAGTTTTTTATCTAGACGTAATTCATCCATTTTTTTAACAAGGTTCGCTTTATTTACTTCATACGGAATTTCTGTAATAACGATTTGTTGCTTCCCACCACGGATCGTTTCAACTTCCGCTTTTCCCCGAATAATAATTTTACCTTTTCCTGTTTCATACGCTTTTTTAATACCATCAATCCCTTGAATAATACCACCTGTTGGGAAATCTGGTCCTTTCATAACTGTTAATAAATCATCAACAGTACTATTCGGCTTATCAATACGCATCATCGTCGCATCAATTACTTCCCCAAGGTGATGCGGAGGAATTTCTGTTGCATAACCAGCTGAAATTCCTGTCGATCCGTTCACTAGTAAGTTCGGGAACATCGCTGGAAGTACAACAGGTTCTTCACTCGTATCATCGAAGTTTGACACGAATTCTACTGTTTCTTTATCGAGATCACGCAATAACTCAGATGCGATTGGTGATAATCGTGCTTCCGTATAACGCATTGCCGCTGCTGGATCGCCATCCACACTACCATTATTACCATGCATTTCAACTAAAACATTACGTACTTTCCAAGTTTGACTTAAACGTACCATCGCCTCATATACAGAGGAATCACCGTGTGGATGGTAGTTACCGATAACATTACCAACTGTTTTAGCTGATTTACGAAATGCTTTATCATGTACATTTCCTTCTACATACATAGAATATAAAATACGTCTTTGTACCGGTTTTAAACCGTCACGCGCATCTGGAAGCGCGCGATCTTGAATAATATATTTACTATAACGTGCAAAGCGGTCACCTAACACGTCTTCAAGCGGGAGGTCATGAAACTTCTCTGCCTGCATGTTATTCCACCTCCGTCTCCATAATCATTTCATTTTCTAAAATGTTTCCTTCTTCTTGCATACCAAATTGTACATTTCGTTCGATCCATTTACGGCGAGGTTCTACTTTATCACCCATCAATGTCGTAACTCGGCGCTCCGCTCTTGATGCATCGTCAATTTTCACACGAATCAACGTACGTGTTTCAGGATTCATCGTCGTTTCCCATAATTGATCGGCATTCATTTCGCCAAGTCCTTTATAGCGCTGCAGCATGTAGCCTTTACCGACCTTTTTTGTTACACCATCTAATTCTTCATCAGACCATGCATACTCAATCACTTCACTCTTACCTTTTCCTTTACTTACTTTGTATAAAGGAGGAAGTGCAATAAATACTTTGCCAGCTTCGATAAGTGGTTTCATATATCTGTAGAAAAACGTTAGTAACAATACTTGAATGTGCGCACCATCTGTATCAGCATCGGTCATAATTACAATTTTATCGTAGTTAATATCTTCAACAGCGAATTCATTCCCTACACCACCGCCAATAGCGTAAATGATTGTATTAATTTCTTCATTTTTAAAGATATCAGCAAGTTTTGCTTTTTCTGTATTGATTACTTTACCACGTAACGGTAATACCGCTTGGAAACGTCGGTCTCGACCTTGTTTCGCTGAACCACCCGCAGAGTCACCCTCTACTAGGTACAGTTCATTTTTTTGCGGGTTACGTGATTGTGCTGGTGTTAACTTACCACTTAATGTACCTTCTGATTTCTTTTTCTTTTTACCAGTACGCGCTTCTTCTCTCGCTTTACGAGCAGCCTCACGTGCCTGCGCTGCTTTAACTGCCTTTCTCACAAGAAGTGTAGCAACATCCGGGTTTTCTTCTAAAAAGTAAGCTAAATGCTCAGATACAACTGCATCAATTGAAGAACGAGCTTCACTTGTACCAAGTTTCCCTTTCGTTTGCCCTTCAAACTGAAGTACTTCTTCTGGTACACGTACAGAAACGATAGCCGCTACACCTTCACGAATATCTGTACCTTCTAAGTTTTTATCTTTTTCTTTTAATAACGATACTTTACGAGCATACTCATTGAACACACGTGTCATTGCTGTCTTAAACCCAGCTTCGTGTGTTCCACCATCTTTTGTACGTACATTATTTACAAACGAAAGAATATTTTCTGAGTAGCCATCGTTAAATTGAAAAGCTAGCTCTGCCTCAATTCCATTTTGTTCACCAGTAAAATATACAACCGGATGGATTGAATCTTTTTCTTCATTTAAGTATGAAACGAAAGCTTCGATTCCTGTTTCATAATGAAAGACATCTTCTAAATCATTTCGCTCATCTTTTATTGAGATTTTCATCCCTTTTAATAAGAATGCAGATTCACGTAATCTTTCACATAATGTTTCGTAATTATAATTTGTTGTGCTGAAAATCGTTGTATCTGGTTTAAAATGTATTGTCGTACCAGACTCTTTCGTCTTCCCGATCTTTTCCAGTGTCGTTGCAGGAATACCACCATTTTCAAAGCGTTGTTCATAAATATTTCCGTCACGTTTAATCGTCACTACTAACCATTCTGACAAGGCATTTACAACTGATGCCCCAACACCGTGTAAACCTCCACTTGTTTTATAGCCACCTTGACCAAACTTACCACCGGCATGAAGTACAGTTAAAATAACTTCAGGTGTAGGTTTCCCAAGTTTATGCATTCCCGTAGGCATTCCTCGCCCTTTATCAATAACGCTAATACTATTATCTTTATGTATTACGACAGAAATTTCGTCGCCAAATCCCGCTAACGCTTCATCAACGGAGTTATCTACTATTTCATATACTAAATGATGCAATCCACGGCTATCCGTACTCCCGATATACATACCCGGGCGTTTTCGAACGGCTTCAAGTCCTTCTAGCACTTGAATTGCATCTTCATTATATTGGAACTGATGCTTTGCCAAACTCCTTGCCCCTTTCCTAATCAAATCAGAACATATGTTTCTATTATAGAATAACGCCTCGACTATAGTTTTGGCAAGTTATCTTATCTCTTTTATATACCATTTTCAATAGAAAAATCCTTGTTTTTTCACAAGGATTCCTCTAGGCTACTATTTCAGAAAAATAATCGTTTGTCAACGAGAAATGGATATGTATGCCAAGATTATACATTCCAAACCTTTATCATGATCCAAATGATCAATATCCAAAATGGGATAACAAGTAACAATCCCCACAAACAGCCTTTAAAAAATCTCATGATGAACACCTCGTTCATCGGCCCTACTTATTTATAACGAGGGCTGAATCAATCTTTCTCTCTTTAAAACCTATACTATTTTGTCATCGCATGTTCTACTTTAATGCAACGATCCATTATTACAGTATAGCCTTTTTCTTGCAAAAGTTTATATGTATCTTCATCTTGTACTCCTAATTGTGCCCAAAAAACATCTGCATCAATCTCTACAAACTCTTTCGCAACATCCATTAAAAATTCTGAACGACGGAATACATTTACAATATCAACATGTTCCTTAATATCCTTTAGTGAAGAAACTGCTTTTTCTCCAAGCACCTCATCTACTGTTGGGTTTACTGGAATAATGCGATACCCAGCATCTTGCATTGCTTTTGAAACCATATACGATGTACGTTCTGGCTTATCCGATAATCCAACAACTGCAATCGTTTTGCTTTTCTTTAATACTTCACCAATTTCCGTACGAGTTGGGTTTTCAATTGTCATAATTTATCCCTCCTATTCCTTTAGTATAGCCGATAAAGAAAGTCTCTTTCAATATGAAAGAGACTTTCTTTTATTTCAATTATTGATTCTTTGTAGCTGAATTATCTGCTAAAGTAGCTGTTTTCGTCATTTTTTGACCGTTACGATAGAATGTAACTTCTACTTTCTCGCCTACTTTTTTCTTTTCATATAAATATTTACGGAATTGAAGTGAATTTTCTACTTTTTGATTATCTAATGATACTACAATATCATATTGCTCTAAACCAGCTTTTTCTGCAGGTGATATTGGGTAAATTTTACCTAATACAACGCCGTTTGTTACTTCTTTCGGTACTTTCAATTGATTTACTGCATAAGCTTGCACATCTTCTAATGAAACGACACCTACTCCAAGAGCTGGACGTTTCACTACTCCGTCTTTTTCAAGTGATTCAATAACTGGCTTTGCAATATTAATTGGAATAGCAAATCCAATTCCTTCAACTTCTTGTTGTGCAATTTTACTTGAATTAATCCCAATTATTTCACCATTTTGGTTAAACAACGCACCACCACTATTACCTGGGTTAATTGCTGCATCTGTTTGAATAACTTGAGCATTCCAATCTGCACGCTTATCGCCATCGATATCTACTGGAATTTCACGTTCTTTGCTACTAATAATACCTTCCGTTACACTTCCATCAAACCCTAGTGGGTTACCAATTGCAATCGCTTTTTCACCCGCACGAAGTTTACTTGAATCACCTAAAGTGGCAACTTTATTTACATTAGATCCATCAATTTCTACAACCGCTAAATCTAACCAAGGGTCTTTCCCTACAAGTTTTGCATCTACCTTTTTACCATCACTTAGTTTTACAGCAAGTTTATTCGCTCCATCTACTACATGGTTGTTCGTTACAATATACGCTTTATTTCCTGCTTTTTTATAAATAACACCCGATCCTGAGCCAGCTTGTTGCTCTTGGCCTGTCGGTTGCATTGCAAATGGATCAACACTTTGTTGCATATTAATAACACCTACAACAACATCTTTCGCGCCTTCAATCATACCAGGTAAATCAGTTTCATTTTTTGCTTTATTGACAACAGGAACTACAGTACCTTCAACTTTTGAATCCGAACTGAATGATGATACAGCCGCTCCATTATTTTGAGCCCATGGCATATATGGTGCCGCAAAACTAATTGTGACAGCCCCAACTACAGCTCCGACTAAACCTGTGAAAAAATAACCTTTTTTACTACCTGATTTTCTCACTTCTCTCGTTTCACTATGCTCTTCATTTAAATTTGGTCCGTCGTAATATCCCATGTTTACTTCCCCTCTCTGGTGAATTCGTATTTTCAGTATAGTCACGTTTTGTGTCCTTCTTGTGAACTCATCGTGAAATCCAATTAAAAAAATACTCTTATCTAACATTGTAGACAAGAAAAGTATTTTTTGTACATTCCACCTACAAAAGAGAGTATAAATTTGCTATATCCCAAAGCTAAAGCGCATAGTAATTTAAAGGTTATTCTTCAAATTTGTAACCCACTCGAATAACAGTACCGATATGCTTCGCTTTATCTCCTAGCTTATTTCGTAGTTTTTTAATATGAGTATCAACCGTTCGGTCATCACCGTAGTAATCATATCCCCATAACTGATCTAATAAATGTTGACGTGACAACACAATTCCTTTGTTCTCCATTAAATAAACAAGAAGTTCAAATTCCTTATGTGTCAATATAATTTCTTCTCCATCTACTAAAACGGTTCTAGATAGACGATTCACTTCTATTCCAGCTAAAGACATAGCATTTTCTTCCGCTACTCCTACCACGCCATCCGCACGCTTCAATAATGTCTTCGCGCGAGCTACTAACACTTTCGGGCTGAAAGGTTTCGTTACATACTCATCTGCACCTAATTCGAACCCTAGTAATGTATCATCCTCATCCGAACGTGCTGTCAACATAATGATTGGTACTGCTGATTCTTTTCTAATTCGTCTACAAACAGACCATCCATCTATTTCTGGTAACATTATATCTAACATAATTAAATCAATTTCATGCTCTGCAAATAATTCTAACGCTTTTTTTCCATCTTCTGCTTCGATTACTTCAAAGCCTTCATTACGAAAATAATCACTAACGATTTCACGTAATCTTCTTTCATCTTCAACTAGTAATACTGTTTTATTCATATCATCTATCCCGCCTTTTTACTCTTTCAATCGAATAATACGTTGATTGGAGCTTCCGCGAAATGGAAGTGTTAAATCTTTTTTCTCGATTTCAAATCTTCCATCGACTAAAACATCCCCATAATGTAACAACTCTATCATATCATTATTTTGAGAACTCTGTATCTCTTCTAACGTATAACCTGTATACATCCAAAGATTTTTTTTCAAGTCTTTCACAGCTTTTGCTACTTTTTTCACTTCAGCAGCTTGAAAAAATGGATCTCCACCTGAAAATGTTACATCAGTTAATGAATTACTTGCAATCTCTTTCACAATTTCTACTACTGTCATTTCAGTTCCATTACAAATATTCCACGATTTCGGATTATGGCAACCGAAACAACGATGCGGACAGCCCGCAAAAAACACGACTGTCCGCAACCCTTCTCCATCTACTACACTATCATGAATGATATTCATCACTTTCATTGATGCTTCACCCGATCCATCTCTTCACTACGTTTTGCACTATTCCACTTCGACATATCTCCTACAAGATAGCCTGTAATACGGCGAATTCTTTCTATATTAGCCTCGTCTTCATTTCCGCAACTTGGGCATTCATTTCCAATAACTCCGTGATAACTGCAGCACTTACAACGGTCAACAGGATGATTAATTGAACCGTATCCAACGCCATGATCTGCCATCGCTCGTACAATTTGTTTTAACGCCTGTTTGTTATGCATAGCTGCTCCGTCTAGCTCAATATACGTAATATGTCCTCCATTACATAGGGCATGGAAAGGTCCTTCTAAACGAATTTTATTTATCGCTTGAATGCTATAGTAAACTGGGATATGGAATGAATTCGTATAATAATTATGGTTCGTTATACCGCTAATCACACCAAATTCTTCTCTATCTTTTTTCACAAACTTCCCTGATAACCCTTCTGCAGGAGTTGCAATTACTGAGAAATTCAGTTCATGTTCTTCCGTCGCTTTATCCATTCTATCTCTCATAAAGGAAATGATTTCATACCCGAGTTTCCATGATTCTTCATCTTCTCCATGATGCTTTCCTGTTAAAGCTACTAAGCACTCCGCAAGGCCGATAAAACCAAGACTTAACGTCCCTTGCTTTAAAATGGATGCTACAGAATCTTCAGGCTGTAACTTCTCTCCACCGCGCCATACACCTTGTGAATATAAAAATCGAAAATCTCTTGCTCGCTTCGTACATTGATACTCAAATCTCTCTAATAATTGCTTAATTCCTAAGTCTAGGTAATAATTTAACGCTTCAAAAAACGCTTCTTTTGAACCACTAATTAAGGCTAATTTGACTAAGTTGATAGACGTAAATGATAAATTGCCTCTTCCAATCGCTGTTTCTTCTCCATGTATGTTAGACATAACACGGGTACGACATCCCATATAACATACTTCACTTTCCGGTCGTCCGTTATAATGCACTGCATTAAATGGCGCATCTAAAAATGAAAAGTTAGGGAATAATCGTTCAGCCGTTGTCTCTAACGCTAATTCAAATAAATCATAGTTCGGATCACATTCTTCAAAGTTCACACCTTTTTTCATTTTAAAAATTTGAATCGGAAAAATTGGTGTTTCTCCTTTACCAAGACCAGCTTGTGTCGCTTTTAAAAGTTGTCTAACTAATAACCGTCCCTCTTTTGATGTGTCTGTTCCATAATTAATAGAAATAAACGGTACTTGTCCCCCGCCCCTACTGTGCATACTATTTGAATTATGAACGAAAGCTTCACACGCCTGATACGTATCATTTTTTGTTTCTTTCCATGCAAATTCTTCTATTTGTTCTTTCGTAAGCGGATATGACTGTAATCGTTTCTTATGTCTCGCTACTGTTTTTCTCACATATGGAGCTAAATCAATATCAAAGAGTGCAAATGATTGACCACCGTGCTGCATATTTTGATTCGCTTGAAAAATAATAGACGAAAGAGCCAATGCACTTTTAATATCCTGCGGTTGTCTCATATGCCCATGTCCGGTATGAAAACCGTCCGCAAGCATTTGCGCTAACGGAATTTGCGAACAAGTCGTCGTTCCTGTCGCATAAAAATCTAAGTCATGTGGATATAATATATTTTGATTTATCGCTTTTTTCACTTGATCTGACAATAAATTTTCAACTGCATAATATTTCGCACTCTCTGATGCGAACGTTCCCATTACTCCCATTGGAGAGCGACCATCTACATTTGCATTTTCTTGCATTAAATCTTGCTCACTACCGTGGACAATCGTCTCAAACACTCTCATTAATTCTTCTCCACGTACATTTCGTTGTAACATTTATAACCCTCCACCAATATGTTGTTGTCTTTTGATTAAAATGTTACTACATATAGTCTTGATGTTTCTGTGAGAAATGTAACATTCCTGTGAAATTTTTTTCACGAAATAATGAATTTTTCATTTACAAAAAAGAAATGTGCTCTTTACAAATGTATGGTACAATATACGGGAAAAACTCTTTTTACCCTTTATCAACACATTTGAATAAAGGAGACTGAACTTATGGTTATTACATATCTTTTATTTATCGTTGCCTACTTACTTGGCTCGATTCCATTCGCACTAGTCGTTGGAAAAATCGGCTACGGAATCGATATTCGTGAGCATGGAAGCGGTAATCTAGGCGGGACAAATACATTCCGCACACTAGGGAAAAAAGCAGGTTTTATCGTTACAATTGCTGACATTTTAAAAGGTACATTAGCAACAAGTCTACCGATTATTTTCGGTTTAGATGTTCACCCACTATGGTTCGGATTAGCAGCTGTTCTTGGACATGTGTATCCGATTTTCGCGAAATTCCGTGGTGGTAAAGCTGTTGCAACTTCTGCTGGCGTGCTATTATGCTACTCTCCAGTTGTTTTTGCAATATTAGCTGTTGTCTTTTTCAGCCTTTTATTTACAACAAGATACGTATCACTTTCTTCTATGGTAACAGCCGTCGTTGCTGTTATTGCATCCATTGTTAGCGGGGATAAAATCTTCATTATTGCGATGTGTTTATTAGCAGGTATGGTTATTTATAAACACCGTGCAAATATCGGACGAATTATAAATAAAACTGAACCGAAAGCAAACTTTTCAAAAAAGCAAAAATAAGATCGTAACCCACATAACGCAAAAAGAAAACGTGAAGCATATTAATAGCGTCTTTTTGCGTTATTTTTTATACTAAAGAAAAAGCAACATAATTTGGAGGAACTATACATGAATCTTTCCGTAACAAAAGAAGCAGCACAATGGTATAAAAACGAATTAAACTTACAATCGGGTGAAACACTACGCCTTTTCGTACAATACGGCGGTTGCAGTACTGTGCAAAAAGGACTTTCTTTAGGTATTCGTAAAGATGATCCTGCACATCCTGCTGTTCAAACTCAAGAAGAAGGTATTAACTTCTTTATTGAAGGCGATGATGAGTGGTTCTTCGATGGACATAATTTAGCTGTTACCTTTAACGACGGTGATGATTTCCCGCAATTTAATTATGAAAAATAAAAAAACGTGGCTTCTGCCACGCTTTTTTATTTTTTCTTAATTTCCTCATATTTCGCATACCACTCAGGATATAACTTTTTAAATGATACGGGCCTGAACCCTTCTTTTTTCGCGCAAATATTCGTCGTACTTGCAGTAATACAAAGTTCACCTTCACCGTTATATATTTCATAACCATATACAACGCGAAGCGGACTAACAGTATCAATCCACGTTTTCACAATTGCTTTTTCTCCGTAACGCATCGCTTTACGATATGAAATTTGCAAATCTAACACAGGAGAAATAATTCCCTCTTTCTCCATTTCAACATATGAAAATCCTAAATCTTGTATAAGTTTCGTGCGACCTAGTTCAAGCCACACCAAATAGTTTGAATGGTAAACAACACCCATTTGATCTGTTTCCGCATAACGGATTTCAACTTCATGTTCTGCTACAAACATATGTATTCGCCTTCTTTCACTTCTGCTACCTTGCATACATTTAATCATAATACAGTGACATCAAAAATAAAATAAAAACAGTGAATCTTTTACTGAAAGGAGCAAGCATATGATTCAAATTGTAACTGTTCGTAGCGGTGATAGCGTATATAGCTTGGCATCAAAGTACGGATCAACACCTGACGAAATAGTAAAGGACAATGGACTAAATCCAGCTGAAACACTCGTTGTAGGTCAGGCACTGATCGTTAATACGAAAGGGAATAATTATTATGTACAGCCTGGCGATAGCCTATATCGAATCTCTCAAACATATAACGTACCTCTCGCTAGTTTAGCTAAGGTCAATAACTTATCTTTAAAATCCATTCTTCATGTTGGACAGCAATTATATATACCAAAAGGGACAAAACGCGCAGTAGAATCCATCGCTTATTTACAACCTTCAACAATACCAATAAAAGAAAGTTTGGTTAACGCTACGCGTGCCATTAATCCATTTTTAACATATTTGGCTTACTTCAGTTTCGAGGCAAAAAGAGATGGTACGTTAAAAGAACCAACTGAAACAGCTAAAATCGCTAATATTGCAACGCAAGGCAAAACCATCCCGATGCTCGTTATTACAAATATTGAAAATGGAAATTTCAGTGCCGATCTGACATCGGTTATTTTACGCGATGCATCGATTCAAAACAAATTTATTACTAACATTTTACAAACAGCTGAGAAGTACGGTATGCGAGACATTCATTTTGATTTCGAGAGTGTAGCACCTGAAGATCGCGAAGCGTATAATCGTTTTTTACGAAATGTAAAAACACGCTTACCTAACGGATACACATTGAGTACAACGCTTGTACCGAAAACAAGTTCAAATCAAAAGGGAAAATTTTTCGAAGCTCACGATTATAAAGCACAAGGACAAATTGTTGATTTCGTCGTCATTATGACATATGACTGGGGTTGGCAAGGCGGGCCACCGATGGCTATTTCTCCTATCGGTCCTGTAAAAGAAGTACTTCAATATGCAAAATCTCAAATGCCTCCTCAAAAAATTATGATGGGGCAAAACTTATACGGATTCGATTGGAAACTTCCGTTCAAACAAGGCAATCCGCCTGCAAAAGCAATTAGCTCTGTCGCAGCTGTCGCACTAGCTCGTAAATACAATGTCCCTATCCGCTATGATTTCACAGCTCAAGCTCCTCATTTTAATTACTTTGACGAAAACGGTGTTCAACACGAAGTTTGGTTTGAAGATTCACGGTCTGTTCAAAGCAAATTCAATTTAATGAAAGAACAAGGTATAGGCGGTATTAGTTACTGGAAGATTGGCTTACCATTCCCGCAAAATTGGCGTTTACTCGTTGAAAATTTTACGATTACGAAAAAGGGCTGACATAAGTCAGCCCTTTTTGACTATTAAAAATCCTTCACAAAAAGAAGAATGACAACATTCTCCCTTTTTTAACCGTTATCAACAATCGGTTGTTTGCCTGTTTGGTCTTGCATTTGCTTCCCTTTATTGCCACCAGCTTTTTTTGATTGTGTTCCAATATGATTCGGTGCAAAGTCTTTTGAATTCTTTTTCGGATTACCCATTACTATCGCCTCCTTAACACTAGTATCGTACTAGTGTTAAGAATTATTCAGCTTGCTTAAAAAGTTGCATTTCATAACGTTTTTCAATACGCTCTTCAATGCGATCGATTGCATCACGATCACTTAATAATTGTTGTTTATTTTCTTTCACAAGTTCGTCAAATGATTTACGGCGACTTCTTCTCATACTGTTCACCCTCTCTCCTTCGCATTCTTACTATACATAGTATGAGCAAATGAAAAACTCTTTAATCAGATTTGTAAGAAAATTTTATGTTTTAGTATTCCTAAAAAACTCCGTGCACAACTTCTTGTACACGGAGTTTTTTTATACCATTATATTTAAATATTCTTTTAGCTTTTCATCTGCATTCATTTCACTTTGTTTATACTCACTTAGCGCTTGCAGTACGAAATCATACTGTCCTAAAATATAACTTTCTAATTTCAGGACATCCTCTAAGCTATTAAGCATAATTCTCGTATTACCAACTTCACTTTTTAACGCGGGTTCACAATTTAAACTCGTACATATTTCTTTCACATCATCTTCTAATATCTCTGTTAATACGTATTTCTTTCGCCCTTTTACTTTTACTCTCATAACTGGATAAAAAGCTTTTATATCTAAATAGCTTCCTACATTCATACAACGAATCCATTCGATATCACGTTTATTTCGTACAAGTATCTTTTTTACTGCTTCATATACTACGGTTTCATCAAGTACTTCTGTATTCGATTTCCTGTTTGTTTCTTCTTCAATAGATGCACATTTTTGATAAACAGCTGCACAAGTAATACAATCATCAAATGCATTATGAGAACTTAAACGAATGCCAAGCATTCGCTTTAACGTTTCAAGTTTATGATTAGGTGCGTGCTTCATATATTTCTTCGCTAAAAACACAGTATCAATCACTTTATTTTGAGGTTCAGGCAGCCCAAGCATGTTTACATTACTTTTTAAAAAACGCATATCAAAAGATGCATTATGAGCGACAATAACATTTGTATGTAAAAATGCTAAAAATAAAGGTAATACTTCTTCAATCGTCGGTGCATCTGAAACACGATAATTTGTAATACCTGTTAAACTCGTTATTCGGTCCGGAATTGAACGCTCTGGATTCACATAGGAAACAAATTGATCTACTAGTTCATGATTACGATATTTCACTGCTGCTACTTGAATAATTTTATCATTATAAGGGTTAAATCCTGTTGTTTCAAAATCAATTACAACATAATCTAACGGTAAGGATACATTCCCCACTCCAAACACTCCTTTACCTCTAAACGTTTATATTTCTTTTATCATAACATGCTGCTATCACTACGTGAAAAAGAAAAGGCAGAAATGGTAACTTTCCACCTCTACCTTTTCACCATTATTTTAATTTAGCAATCCGTTTCTCCATCTCTTTTTGCGTCATCGGTCCAATAAACTTATCTTGAATGACACCTTTCGTATCTATAAAATACGAAGTTGGAATCGTAATTACTTTATACGCTGTTGTCACATCAATGTTCTTGTCCAATAAAATAGGAAAAGTAATTCCTTTTTCTTTTGCAAAATTGCTTACCTTTTCTACTCCCCCGCCCTTTTCTGAAGGCGTATAATTTATTGCTAAAATTTCTACATTTTCTTTATGTTCTTTATAGAAAGCCTCCATATCCGGCATTTCTTGCTGGCAAGGTCCACACCACGTTGCCCAAAAGTTTAAAATCACTTTCTTTCCTTTCAAATCTGATAACTTTACATTCGTTCCATCTAACTTCGTTAATTCAAAGTTTGGCGCACTCTTCCCTATTTCGATACCATTACTTGCAATCATCTCTTTCATAGCAGCTTCACTTTTTTCTTGCTCCCCTTGTACCGCCTGGTCTTTTTTACCAAACTGTTCATAAGCTGCATACCCCGCTAAACAAAGTAACACTACAATAATCGTAAGCTTCCGCCACATTTTATATCACCCTAACGTATTTATCTTCTTATTAACCTAATTACCCAAATACTATATACCTTATTTTAGCTTATACGGACAAGCTTGGAAATATTCACAGTCAAAATAATTAGAATATTCTTATTTAAAGTGAAGTTTTTTCCTTTTTATCATATAATTAGAAAAACAGATGAGGTGTTTTATCTTCTTATTGACCCACTTACCTATTTATTCTCGTAGTTATATAACCTTCAGCAAAGGGGGATTGTTTATGAATTCATTCGAAAAAACAACATTATATATTCTTAGTTTTCTTTTATACCCAATCGGCATTATTACATGGATCATTTCACTCTTTAGTAAAGATTTTGAAAAAAAGAAAGTAGGGCGTATTTGTCTCTACGTCTCTCTAGTCTCATTCGTCCTTTTCTTAATTCTCGGAATTGCAACTTTCCTTATGACTGCTACTTTTAACGTTGATCTGAATCACTCCGAATCTATCGAGTATCAAATAAATGATGCTGAATAAAGATAAGAGCACTGCTCTTATCTTTATTCATATCTCTGTAAAAACGAATGACTATTTATTAATTTTTCAGGACTTCCACATGCAACAATACTTCCTTCTCTCATTATAACAACACGATCTGCTAGTATCGCTTTCTCTACATCATGTGTTGCCACAATTCTCGTGACCTCTCTTCCTAATCCTTCTATCATATTCCAAACAGTTTCTTGGTTGCTCGGATCTAATCCCGCAGTCGGTTCATCTAAAATAATAAGATTCGGATTTGAAACAATAGCACGTAATAATGCAAGACGTTTTCTTTCTCCTCCAGAAAATTCTTCACCACTTTTATGTAGTACAGTTTGAACCCCTTCAGGCAACTTCCTAATAATGGATGTTCCATTTATTAGTTCAATATTTTTTTCTAACTGGTGTTCTATATACTCTTCACCGAAATACATATTTTCTTTTACTGTCGTCCGAAAGAAACGAGGTTCTTGCCACACTGTCGTCATACGAGCCTCATTACCATAATAAACAACGCTACCGTTAGATGGTTTATACAAACCTGTCATTAATTTTAAAAGCGTTGTTTTTCCTGCACCACTTTCTCCTACAATCATAACGAATTCACCAGGATTAATTTGCAAATCAATATTATGAATTCTGCATTTCTCTTCATTACTCTCCTGAAATGAAACATTTGTTACCGTCATCCCCATCGCTCTTTCTACCTTACTATTTGCCACTCGTTTATCTAAAAAGGAAAAAACTCTATTTGCCGAAGCGACTGCAACTTGTGTCATCATTAATAAATCGCCAACGTAGCGGACTGGAAAAAAGAGCATTTCAATTGTGGCTAACACAGCAACAATTGAACCAACTTCCATTTCCCCCTTCATTATTTTCTGCGCGCCTATAATGAGAACAACAATATATGCCCCTGTTTCAATCACGGTTCCAACTACTCCAATGCAATGTTGCATCATCGTCTTCTTTACTTCTGTTTTATAAGATTGTGCCGTTACTCCCTTAAATAAGCGAATGGCCCATTTTTCTTTTTGCAAACTACGTAAATCTTGTGCTCCTTTTACAAACTGTGACACCATCTCTACAACACTTGATTGATTTCTTTGAGCAATGCTGGCGATATTTCTTACCTTTTTCCCCATCAACATCGGAACCGTTGCACTTAAAAATAAAAATGGAGCTACCCACAATATGAACTTTATATCTATATGTTGTAGTGCTATGATTGCGCCAATAAATTGGGCAATAGCGTGTATATATTCTATTAATATAGATCCATATAATCTGACCCAGTTCGGAATATCAGACACAACTAATGTCTCTAACTCTCCTCCCTTAATCTTCTCACTCTCTTCAAACGGTAATGAGAAGAAATGACGCAATACATCTATACGCTTCTCTCGTAATATTCGCTGACTCGCTTTTGAACTTACATAATCAAATGAAAGATTGTTCACCCACATCAACAAGCGGCTAGCTGCAAACAAAGTAATGTAAAGATACACCTCCTTTAACTCTCGTTGAATAAGGTTATCTACAATTAATCCCATGAATAGTGGACGAGATAAATTTAAAATAGCAGCAAAGCATCCACTACAGACAGCTGCTATTACTAATAATTTTTCTTTCTGTAACGGTAACAATATTCTTTTATATTCTTTCATGATGTTCCCTCCATTTTTATAGTAAAAAGAAAGGGATGAAACCAAATGGTTTCATCCCTTTCCATAAAATAAGGAAGCTAACAGTTGTTAGCTTCCTTATCGTTCATTTCAATTATTTAATTTGACACTTTAGACTCTTCAATTTTCTCACGAAGAACCATTTGCAGAATACCACCGTGACGGTAGTAGTCAATTTCTACTTCACTATCGAAACGAGCCACTACTTCAAATTGTTTTTCGTTGCCATCTGCATCAGTTGCAACTACTTTTACAAGATCGCGTGGTCTAACTGTTTTGTCAATTTGAATTTCAAATGACTCATTACCAACAAGACCTAGCGTTTCAGCGCTTTCGCCATCTTTAAATTGAAGTGGTAATACACCCATTAATACTAAGTTACTACGGTGAATACGTTCGAAGCTTTCTGCGATTACTGCTTTAATACCTAATAAGTTTGTACCTTTCGCAGCCCAGTCACGAGAACTTCCCATACCGTAATCTTTACCAGCAATAACTAGAAGGCCTGTGCCATCTTCTTTATATTTCATAGCAGCATCATAGATTGATGTTACTTCACCAGTTGGCCAATATGTTGTGTATCCGCCTTCTGTTCCTGGTGCGATTTGGTTTTTAATACGGATGTTCGCGAATGTACCACGCATCATAACTTCGTGGTTACCACGACGAGAACCGTAAGAGTTAAAGTCAACAGGTTGTACGCCGTTTTCTAATAAGTAGCGTCCTGCTGGTGTATGCTTGCCAATTGAACCTGCTGGTGAAATATGGTCTGTCGTTACAGAGTCCCCAAATTTACCAACTATGCGTAAATCTGATAACGTTTCAACTTCACCTGGCTCTTTAGATAATCCTTCAAAGAACGGTGGATTTTGAATATAAGTTGAATCATTATCCCAAGTATATAAAGCTTCATTTGAAGTTTGGATTTCATTCCAGCGCTCATTGCTGTTAAATACTTGTGCATATTCTTTCTTGAACAGTTCAGATGTAACAACGTTTTGAACTACATCTTCAATTTCTTTAGCTGATGGCCAAATGTCGTTGAAGTAAACAGCATTGCCATTTGCATCTTTACCGATTGCATCATTTTTCAGGTCAATATCAACAGTACCTGCAAGTGCATATGCCACAACAAGTGGTGGTGATGCTAAGTAGTTTGCTTTTACAAGTGGATGAATACGACCTTCAAAGTTACGGTTACCAGATAAAACAGATGTTACTAATAAATCGTTTGCTGCGATTGCTTCTTCTAATTCCTCTGCTAACGGACCAGAGTTACCGATACAAGTCGTACAACCGTAACCAACTGTTTGGAAACCTAATTGATCTAAATATGTTGTTAAACCTGATTTATCTAAGTATTCAGTAACAACTTTAGATCCTGGTGCTAATGATGTTTTTACGTACTCAGGTACTACAAGCCCTTTTTCAATTGCTTTCTTCGCAACTAGACCTGCCCCAATTAATACGTATGGGTTTGATGTATTTGTACAGCTTGTAATTGCAGCGATTGCAATTGCACCTGTTTTCATCGTTACTTCTTTATCTTCTAATGTAACCTTCACTTCTTTATCGAACTCTTGCTCATTAAATCCAAGTCCTTGTGTTCCAACTGGTGCTACAACAGCTTTATGGAACGCATCTTTCATATCTGAAAGT
Organism: Bacillus sp. M5A3_1b; assembly: GCF_053345335.1. Lineage (NCBI taxonomy): Bacteria > Bacillati > Bacillota > Bacilli > Caryophanales > Bacillaceae > Bacillus > Bacillus sp. M5A3_1b. The sequence goes on from NZ_JBKEZY010000009.1 coordinate 82,514, forward strand.
GGAATTAAATCTTGTGGGCGTTTCGGTCCAGAAAGGTTAGATTCGATTGTATTTAAATCAATTTCAACAAGATCAGTGTAAATTGGATCTTTGCTGTCTGCTGTATAGAATAAACCATTTGCTTTACAGTATTCTTCAACAATGCGAATTTGCTCTTCATCTCTACCTGTTAAACGTAAGTATTCTAATGAAATATCGTCAATTGGGAAGAATCCACAAGTTGCACCGTATTCTGGTGCCATGTTTGAAATTGTTGCACGGTCAGCTAAAGGCATGCTCTTTAGTCCATTACCGAAGAACTCAACGAATTTACCAACTACACCTTTTTGACGTAATACTTGTGTTACTTTTAATGCAACGTCAGTTGCTGTAGTACCACTTGGAAGTGTACCAGTTAATTTCACACCGATTACTTCAGGTACTGGGAAGTATGAAGGCTGTCCAAGCATTCCTGCTTCCGCTTCTATACCACCAACGCCCCATCCAAGAACGCCGATACCGTTAATCATTGTTGTATGTGAGTCTGTTCCAACTAATGAATCTGGGTATGCAACTAAGTCACCTTCAGCATTTTTCACAGCATGAACAACTGGTGCTAAATATTCAAGGTTTACTTGGTGTACAATACCTGTAGCTGGTGGCACTGCGCGATAGTTATCAAATGATTTTTGTGCCCAGCTTAAAAATTTATAACGTTCTTCATTACGTTTAAACTCTAAGTCCATGTTGAATGCAAGCGCGTCTGCCGTACCCGCTCTATCAACCTGTACAGAGTGGTCAATTACAAGGTCTACAGTAATTTCTGGATTAATTTTATCAGGATCCCCGCCCATATCTGCCATTGCTTTACGAAGCGAAGCCAAATCTACAACAGCTGGTACACCAGTGAAATCTTGTAAAATTACACGAGATGGTTTAAATGGAACATCGATATCTTGCACATCTTTCGTTCCCCATTTCGCTAAATTTGTAACATGCTCTTCTGTAATTACACGTCCGTCTACTTGACGAAGTACTGATTCAAGTAAAACTTTCACGGAATATGGTAATTGAGATACGTTGCCAACCCCTGCGTTTTCAAGCGCTTTCAAATCATAATAATGATACGTTTTTCCATCTAATTCAAAAGTTGCACGTGATTGAAATGGATTATGTTTGACCATTATGTTTCCCCCCTGTTAAACGTGACTAAGTTGTCTGAATATAAAATGTAGACAAACTTTTCAATACCTTACGATAATATCTTATTACAACTTTCTAAATAAGTAAATAATAAGAAACTTATAGATTATCATAAGTTTTCTTTATGTTCCTAAATTTGAATAGTGTTCACGCTCCTTATGAATACTATTACCATAAAGTAAAGTGCTCTATTAGTGCTTTACTTACAGTTCATACATACTATGAACTGCTCATCATTCAACATACAAAAAAAGTTATAGAGGTGAAATAAAATGGGTAAAAGAAAAGCAAATCATACTATTTCAGGAATGAATGCGGCATCTGCACAAGGACAAGGTACTGGTTATAATGAAGAATTTGCAAACGAGCCTTTAACTCCAGCAGAGCGACAAAATAATAAAAAACGTAAAAAGAACCAGTAACGAAAAATCCCAAAAGGTCCATTTCCTTTTGGGATTTTTTCTAATGTTTATAACGTAGTAATTCTGAAACCGTTACAAATCGATATCCTTGTTTTTTCAGCTCAGGTAAAATTTTTGCTAATGCTGCTACTGTTTGACTACGATCATTTCCTCCATCATGTAACAATACGATATCTCCACTTTTAGCATTTTTTACTACATGATTTACAATGGATTCAACCCCTGGATTTGCCCAATCACGCGGGTCTTGATGCCACGACCATAGAACAGTTTGATAACCTGCTTCTTTCGCTGTTTTAAATACAGCATCGTTAATATATCCGCCAGGTGGACGGAATAGTAAAGGTTCTTTCACCCATTTTTCGAAAAATTTCTTTCCATCTAAAATATCATGTTCTAATTTTTCATCCGATGAATTACTCGCATATAAATGATTCATCGTATGATTTCCAATTTCATGTCCCTCTTTTAACACTTGTTTCACTAAATATGGATTACGCTGAACTCGAAATCCAATCATAAAAAATGTTGCTTCTGCTTTATATTGACGTAATAAATGTAAAACTTGCGGTGTATAAGTTGGATCTGGTCCATCATCAAATGTAATGGCAATAATCTTTTCATTATTAGGTACTTCCCACGTTACATAGCCAGTTGGTTCTAGCTCTTTTCTGAGCAACATTTTCGCTTCCACTTTTTCAACTTGAAATATATGTACTGCGCATAATAAACAAAAAACGAATAGAAAAATCTTCTGTTTTAGCATAACGTTCGTCAAAGTAATAAGGTTGTCGAATACACAACAATCTCATTTACTTTTCTAATTGATCTACATTTCGCATAATGTTTTGGAGATTATTTTCGTATTGCTCAAGTTGTGGGCGTTGTGTTTCAGAAGCTACCTCTAACGCATTTTGAATTTGTTCATACGCTTCCTGAACCTCTTGGCGTAACTCTTTTAAATCATGACCGTAGTTTGGATCATTTTTTACAATGTTATTAAATGCGTTTTCTGCTTGTGTAACTCCTTGCTGCGCTGCTTGAAAAGCTTGTTGTTTATCTTTATGATATGGCATTATATAATCCCCTTTCCATAATAGTTAGTCCCATTTATCTTTACCTTTTTTTCTAAAAACATTCTCGTATAAATTTGCAAACTTCTCTCATTCTAAAGAGAAAGAGGAGGTGTCACATACAATGGGAAAAAACAATCGTGAAGCGAAAGAAAAAAAGGGACAACCTGAACCATTAAGCGGATCTCATAAAGTAAAAAACCGTAACCATTCACGCCAAAAAAATCATGCACATCATGATATGTAAAACAAAAGGCTCACACTAGCTACCTTTGCCACATACAATGTTTATATTTTTTCATTTATTCTTCACCCCTACTTCATTCATGCATAACATAGTATGAATTGAGATTTTACGGAGGGTGTCTTACATGGGCAAGAAAAAGAAGGATTGTCTTTTTCATGTTGATGGTTTCGAAGAATGGATGGATCAGTTTTGTTCTGATTCTTGTAGTAACTTTAGTTTCCCAAATCAAATTCATATTGACCTTTGTGAAACTGAACAAGAATACATTTTGGAAACAGATGTACCAAATGTATCCGAACAAAATGTAGTTATTAAAAAGATGGAGACAGGCCTAAATATTTGTATACTTCATAAAAATATTTCTTTGCAGCGGATCATCCCTTTACCCGCTACTATTATTTATAAAAAGATGCTAGCCTGCTTAGAGAATGGATATTTAGCCATTCATATTTCCAAAAATGAAGTTGCTAATAAACATGAAGAAAAAGTTCTTTTTCAAATTGAGAATTAAAATAAAGTAAAGCTTTAATCAATGAGTTCTTACTGCCCGCAAATAGCGGGATAAATACAAAAATAAGCCCCAGTCATCTGCTGGGGCTTATTTTATTTCGCATGTAATTCTAAATTACAATTTTTATCATATCTTTTTTTCAATAAACCTTTTGTAACTAAAAGTACAGGAAATGCTACAGTTGAAATTATAGCTAGCGCTGAAAAGACAATAAATCCCTTTTGATACCCGTAGTAATCGAGAAGTACGCCCCCAAGCCACGGACCAATTACTGCTCCAATTCCTGAAAACCCCATCGCTCCAAAATAGGTTCCTTTTAAATGCGAGACAGCTATATCATCTATAAACACATCCGTCATGGAAAACATGAGAACTTCTCCAATTGTAAAAATAATTGTGCAGACAGCAGCACCTAGCATAGATTCTGCTATTCCAAATCCAAACAACCCCCCGCTCACAAATAAAGTTCCAACCATAATTGATGTTAACGGTGTATACTTTTTACATATTTGAATAACAGGGTATTGAATTACGACTACAACAATCGCATTTAAAGCTAACATATACGAAAACAATGTCACTCCATCCTGAAATATATGTGAATTTGCAAAATATTGAGATACTGTTGTCGTTAAGTGTGAAAAGCCACAATTACTCAAAATAATACCGACTAAAGCAACTAAAAATACGACATCCTTTCGCAATATACGAACTGCATTTAACATTGTGACAGGCTTTTCTGTATTTACTTTCTTTTTTTCAATTGGATACTTCTTAAATTGGAATGCTAATATAGCTGTATATAGAATATATACTCCAGCTGCTACTAAAAAAGGAATTGTAGATTTTGCACTTCCAATCTGTAATCCGACAAGTGGGCCAATCGCTACTCCAACATTTATTGCACCGTAACGCAAATTATATACGAGTAAACGATACTCTGGTTTCGTTAAATCTGATAATAATGCTCTTGATGTCGGCTCAAAAAAAGACCGACATAATCCATTCAAAGCATTTAATAAAAAGAAACTTAAAATATGATTTGCAAGTGAAAAACCTATAAATACAAACACCCAAGCAACCATGGACCATATTATAATCATGTTTCGGCCGAATCGATCCGATAAATTCCCTCCAATAAAACTAGCAAACACTCCAACAAGTGCACTCGTTCCTATAATAGCACCCGTCATTCCAGCTGATACGCCTTTAACAGTCGTTAAATAAATTGCTAAAAAAGGAATACTCATTGACGTGGCGAATCTCGCAAATAAAGTCCCTATTATAATTGTCATTCCTAATGGATGAATATTTTGTAACTTCCCCTTCATCGTTAAACCTACTCTCCCTGTTCTTACATAAAAAAAGAAAGCAAAGGATCTGCTTTCTTTTCCCTTTTTATACTTGAGCTGTTGATACCCGAGCTGTTCTCGTTATGTCCATATCTATGCCATATGTAAACTGTAATTCTTTACAAACATCTTTAATTAAAATTGCTACATTATACTTTTCATTAAATTGTAAAACGATGTTTTCTACTTCTTCATATGTATACTTATATTCCCCTGTAATGACACTTTTTAAATCAAAGCATTCATTTATACAAAGTTGCACAAGCAGCTGGTCATATTTCTCTATTACATCTTCTTTTTTCCACAGTAACTCTTTTACATATAACCGATCAAACTTCACACTTTCTCGATTACAGTCCGTTAAAATCCGGGTCATTTCATTTAATTCTCGATACAATTCAGAAATATTTTTACTTAAACTAAGCAGTTTATCTACGCCGTTTTCATATAACATATTCATTCCACCCCCGCATTTTCTTCTTATTATAGCAAGAAAATTCTAAAAATAGTTTCTTTCTTCTGAAATATTAGGAAACTAATTTCAATTGCTTTACAATGAAACTAGTGAAAACGAAAGGGGAAAGAAAATTGGAGCAAAAATTATATTACACTGACGCTTATAAGCAAGACTTTACTACAAAAGTTATAAAACAAGATTATGATAAAGACGGTAACTTATACGTTATTTTAAACGAAACGGCATTTTATCCAACAGGGGGCGGACAACCATATGATACTGGTACATTAAATGATATCGATGTAATCAATGTAGAAGAGATAAATGGAGAAATTCATCACTTCATTGTAGAACAATTACATACTGAAGAAGTAGAAGGTAAAATTAATTGGGAGCGCCGTTTTGATCATATGCAGCAACATGCGGCTCAGCACATTTTATCTGCTGCTTTTTGGGACCATTTTAACATACCTACGATTGGATTCCACCTTGGAAAAGAAACGGTAACAATTGATTTAGAAACAGAAAATCTTCATACAGAAACGGTTGAAAAAGCAGTACAAATTGCAAACAAAATTGTTTTTGAAAACCATCCCATCCGCATCGAGTGGATGAACTTAGAAAAAGCGAAAACATTCCCCCTTCGTAAAGAACCGACTATAACAGAAAATATACGTGTTGTTATAATTGAAAACTTCGACTACAACGGCTGTGGCGGAACGCATCCGAAACGTACAGGTGAAGTAGGTCCTATTCAAGTACTAGGGTGGGAGCGCAATAAAGGTGGCATACGATTAACGTTTATCGCTGGTTGGCGCACACTAAATTTAATGGGCCAACAACAACAAATTATGAAAGATGTTTCTAAACAATTAAACAGTAGCGAGAGTGATATCCCAGCAAAAGTAGCACAACTTCTTACTTCTCAAAAAGAAAATGAAAAAGCAATACAAACAATGAATGAAAAATTATTATTTGCAGAGGCAAACGAGCTACTTCAACAGCCTTCAGAAAAACATACCGGCATACTTATTTCTAAAGTATTTACAAATCGTTCTATGCAAGAAATCGCAAAGCTTTCTGCCATTATTACAGAACAACAAGAGCATGCCATTACATATTTCGTTATTGAAAATGAGGACAAACTACAATGCATCCTCGCTTGTGGAAAAACAGTCACGCTCGATATGAATGCGCTTTTAAAAGAGGCACTTCCTACAATTGAAGGAAAAGGTGGCGGAAATAAAAAGAGTGCTCGCGGTGGCGGAAAAGCGGTTATGACCGGGGACGAATTTTTAAATCAACTTGTTTCTTCTTTACAGTCAGAAGTGTAAAACATGTTTATGAAGGATAGCTAACTGCTATCCTTCAACTATATTTACAAACCTATATTTTGTTTCAAGCCTTGATAACTCCATGCACTTGCAAAACCTTCACTTATAAGAGTTATAAAAGTTTCCGAAAAACCATATTGACTTAAATCTTTAATCGGTACCATTTGCACATCTTGAATTGGATTATAATCAAACTCATTAGAAGGTAGCGTAATTTCACCTTCAATCCTTTCAAGCAGAAACGTAATATGTAATAAAGATGGACTAGCATCTGGTTTATCACAAACATAGAGTAGATTCTTAATTTTAACTTCTAATCCTGTTTCTTCTCTCATTTCTCGAATCATCGCTTCTTCTAACGTTTCACCATTCTCTACCCTTCCCCCAGGTAAAGACCAATTGCGATTAGCAACTTTTTGCTTTACTAGCAATACTTTTTCATCTTCAATTAAAATTCCCGTAACACGAACTTGCATTACACTTTCCATATGTAATCTCCTCTTCCCGTTATATTTACAAATTAACCCTTCCACAAAAAGAACATACGTTTTATAATTAAAGAAAATTATGGAAGAAAGAAGTTGTTACATCTATGCGTCCACCTTTAACAAAGTCTATATCACTTGAAGATTTCCAAAACTTTTATTGGTTAAAAGCAGAACTCCAAACATTTTGTCGTGAGCATGGTTTGCCAGCTAGTGGCTCTAAGATTGAAATAACCGAGCGTATCTCACATTATTTACATACTGGTAAAATATTAAAAAACAGCTCTAGTCAAAAGGTGAGTAAAGCTTCCCTCTCTTATAAAGAACTTTCTCTTCAAACGATTATTACTAACAATCACCGCTGCAGCGAAGATGTTCGTGCTTTTTTCAAAGAAAAAATCGGAGCAAACTTCCGCTTTACAGTAGCTCTTCAAAAGTTTTTTAAAGAGAATGTCGGAAAAACATATGAAGACGCGCTAACGTTTTGGTATGAAGAAAACGAACGAAAAAAAGATCCTACATACAAAACAACTATTAGCGCGCAGTTTGAATACAATCGTTTCACTCGCGACTTTTTCGAAGATCCAAATAACAAAGGGAAATCAAAAGCTGATGCTATCGCTGCTTGGAATGAAATAAAAGCAAAACCTGGTAGCAATGCTTATGTTCCTCAAAAAGTAGAAAACTAGTCCCTTTCTAGTTTTCCACTTTCTCAAATAATAGCGCAAGCCCTATTCCACCACCAATTCCTAACGTCGCAATTCCATATTTCATATGCTCTCTTTTCGCTTGATAAAACAAATGTGTCACAAGCATAGCTCCAGATGCACCGTACGGATGACCTAGCGCAATTGCACCACCATTTACATTTAATTTTTCGAAAGGAATTTGTAACTCCTTTGCACAAGCAACAACCTTTGAAGCAAATGCTTCATTTATTTCAAAATAATCGATGTCCTCTACTTTCATATTCATTTCATTTAATAATTTGTTCACCGCAAATATCGGACCAGTCCCCGGAAGATTTGGAGCCACTCCAACTACAGCACTACGAACGAAACGAAGTACAGGCTTATATCCTAATTTTCGGGCTTGCCCCTCTTCCATTACAAGAACGGCACATGCCCCATCATTTACACCGCACGAATTACCTGCCGTTACTGTACCATTTTGTAAAAATGCGGGCTTAGTTCTTTTAATCATTCTTTCATACTTCATTTCTCGTTTTATAGACTCATCTAAAGATCCATTAAAAGAAAGTATTTCATCTTGTAAATATCCATTTTCTAATGCTTGCAGTGTCCGTTTATAACTAAGGCAAGCATACTCGTCTTGCATTTCTCGCGTTATATTATAACGCTCTGCAACATATTCAGCTGCCACTCCCATATTAGGATCACCAATTGTTTCTGGTGAAAATCGCGCTCTATTTTGAAAAGGTGATGTACTTGTACTCTCTACTCCTCCTGCAATATAACAATTACCTGCGCCGCCTTGAATGAAATGACATGCAGTACGAATCGCTTCCAATCCGGCACCACATTGCCGGTCAATCGTTACACCAGGAATATGATAGCCAAGTCCTGCTTCTAAAGCAGATAATCTCGCAACATTCCCTCCCGGCCCCACAATATTCCCTAATATGACATCGTCTATTTCTCTCTCAATTCCTTTACTTAAAAACGTAAGAAGCGGCGTTACTAATTGGTGAACTTCATAATCTTTCAACATCCCATTCTTCTTACCAATAGGTGTCCTTTTTGCTTCTACAATAACCGCTCTATTCATATATTTTCTCCAGGTTTTCAATCATATTTTTTGCTGCAATACGAGCGATTTTCCCGCTATTTGTATACGGTATTTCATCTACAAAATGCCATTCTTTCGGTATTTTAAACGAGGATAATCGTTGTAAGCAAAAACTTTTTAATTGTTGCTTCGTAGCACTTCCTTTTACGATGGCGACAGGTTTTTCACCCCAATAACTATCTTTCACGCCAACTACAACTATTTCATCAACAGCTGTATGTTCATGTAATACACTTTCTATTTCTTCTGGGAAAATATTAATTCCTCCAAATAAAATCATATTCTTCTCTCTACCTACTATATATATAAAGCCTTCTTCATCTTCATAACCTACATCTCGCACTGTCATCCAGCCATCCGTAGTCAACTCTGGAACTAAAACCTTATCCAATATGTAGCCCATAAAAAACTGATCACTTTTCACATAAACAGTTCCTATCTCGCCTTTCTGTACTTCTTCTCCTGCTTCGTTACATATTCGAACTTGCACATTGTGACAAGGTTTTCCTACTGAATTTGGCCTTCTATCACTCTCTTCATCAACTAGTGCTGTTACAAAACTTAGTTCCGATGCACCGTAAAATTCATATTTTTGCGCATAAGGAAATATAATCTTTATTTTTTCTTTCGCTTCAGCTTCCCATTTCGCTCCTGACGAAATAATTTTCATTCCATTTTCTATTACTCTATTTTCTTTATATAAAGATTCTAGCATTGTTGGAACTGTATACATGACCGAAACGTGTTCCGTTTCTAACTTATCCAGCACTTGATCTGGAATAAACTTTTTCATAATATGCACCGTTTGCCCTACATATAATGCACTTATTGCACCGTATAAAAAAAGAGAATGAACGAGCGTCCCAGCTATTAAAATAGAATCTTCTTTTTTCATATGGAAGTCATGTATATTGCAATCAAAACTATGAACCCACGATTGTTGTGCACGTAAAAATGCTTTTGCCTTTCCAGTCGATCCTGATGTAAATCCCATATAAAACGGAGCATTTTGTACACTTTCTACAGGATTATATGTAGGAAGATAGTTCTCTATCATTCTTTTCCACTCATCAATTTCAATTACTCTTCCTTCTTCATCCGGTAGATCATTTACCTTATATCGCTCTGTCACAATCATAGCCGGGTTACTGATCGCAATTCTTTCTTTGAGCTCATCCTCTTTCCACTTTATATCTAACGGCACACAAACCCATCCGGCCATAGCAGCACCAGCAAATAGTTGTAAAAACTCCATACTATTTTCTAATACAATTGCTATCGTTTTATTCTGCGATTCTTTTTCATTCAACCAGTTTGCTACTTTACATACTGACTCAAACCATTCTTTAAATGTTAATACTCGATCATTTTCCTTTATTGCTATTTTATTTGTTTGTAAAGAGGCATACTTTTTATATTCTTTTGTAATCCCCATTTGAGACGTCCTTTCTTTACAAAATAATAAAAAGAAACACGCAATGAACGTGTTTCTTCTCTTTCTTATCCCGCATTTGTATATTTCCCACTCTTGAGAGCAGGCGTAATAATATGTTTCAATGAACGATGTAATTTCGTTACAAGAATTGCTACTATAATCGCTTTTATGCAATCACCTGGTAAAAATACAGCACTTACTTTCATCGTCTGCCATATAGAAACATCCATAAAGAAAGCTTGTACAATAATACCAAATACATAAACTACGAAAATACCACCAATTATATTAATACATAATACCTTTATTATAGAAACTTCACGTAAACGCTCAATTAAATAACCAATGACAAACGCTCCAACGATATAACCAAGTAAATATCCTGCACTTGGCCCAACAAATACGCCTGGACCACCGCGTCCACCAGCAAGTAATGGTGCTCCAACTCCAACTATAAGTAAGAAAATAAGCTGACTTAACGCACCAAGACGTGATCCTAACAATCCACCAGCAAGCATAACACCGAGTGATTGTAATGTAATCGGAACTGGTGTAATAGCAAGAGCAATTGGAGGTATTAACCCTAACACTCCCATAATAGAACTAAATAAAGCGACGAAAACTAAGTTTTTTGTATTCATATTTGCTTCTCCTATTTGTAAACTTAAAACGATTTTCAGATAACATATTATAGGAGTTATATTATCTTTCTATTTAGTCTTTGTCAACTTGTTTTAAATATAGGTTTACAAATATTTTTTCAATTATTTCTCTTTATGCAAATGCTCAAGTTCTTTCCGAAGCGCCTGTTTTAAAAACTTCCCAACAGATGTTTTCGGTATTTCTTCCATAAATACAATATCATCTGGTAACCACCACTTCGCAAACTGTTGCTTTAAAAACTCATATATTTCTTCTTTTGTTACTGTACTATTTTTCTTTTGAACGACGCAGGCAATTGGTCGCTCTTGCCACTGCGGATGAGGAACGGCAACGACAGCTGCTTCAAATATAGCATCATGTGCCATTAATGCATTTTCAAGGTCAACTGAAGAAATCCACTCACCTCCGCTTTTAATAACATCTTTCGTACGGTCAACAATTTTCACGCAGCCTTCCTCGTCAACCGTAACGACATCTCCTGTATATAACCAACCATCACGAAAACCTTCGACAGTACGTTCATCGTTATAATAACTTTCAGCGATCCATGGTGCTCGTAAACATAGTTCTCCCATTTCCGTACCATCCCACTTCACTTCACCGTTTGTACCGACTACTTTCATCTCTACACCAGGGACAAGATACCCTTGTTTTGAGCGGATTTCTAATTGCTCTTCATATGATAATTCTGTTTCATAACTTTTTAAACGTGCAAGTGTTACGAGTGGGCTTGTTTCAGTCATACCATATGCATGTACGAAAGGAACATTATATTTTTGCTCAAATGCTTTAATAACGCTTTTCGGTGCAGCAGCACCACCGCATAATATTCTCGTTATACTAGATAAATCGTAACTATTATTTTCTAACTCTTGTAATACACCGAGCCAAATTGTCGGCACACCTGCTGCTATCGTTACTTTTTCAGCTTGAATCATCTCTAATAAAATTTTTGGAGTAAACATTGGTCCTGGCAGTACTTGTTTAGTTCCAAACCAAGTAGCTGCAAAAGGGAGCCCCCAAGCGTTCACATGGAACATCGGTACAATTGCCATCGCCGCATCACTTTCCGATAAAGCAGCTGTATCCGCTAAACCGAGTGCCATACAATGTAATACAGTACTACGATGCGTATATACAACACCTTTTGGGTTTCCTGTAGTCGCTGACGTATAACACATACCAGCAGGTGTATTTTCATCAATATCTTTTACAAATTGGAAAGTTGGATCGCCTTCTTCTAATAGCTTTTCATAATGATATACAGGTTCTAGCGTAGTATTGGGAAGTTCATCTTTATCAGTCATAATAATGTAGGCTTGTACAGTTGATAATTGTGATTGAATATTTTCAACAAGTGGTACGAGATCTTCATCTATAAGTAGAATTCGATCTTCTGCGTGCTGAATAATGTATGAAATATGTTGAGGAGATAAACGAATATTAATTGTGTGTAAAACGGAAGCAATACCAGGAATAGCAAAATACGCTTCCACATGTCGATGATGATTCCACGCTAACGTTCCTATACGCTCGCCTTCTTTAATCCCAAGCTTTTGTAACGCACTAGAAAGCCTTCTCGTCCTTTCACCTAACTGCTTATACGTTAACGTCGTAACTGTATCATGTGTCCGTGAAACAATTTCTTTCTTTGAAAACAGTTTTTCTGCTCTTTCCATCATAGAACTAATTGTTAACGGTACATTCATCATCATATTGTTTATATCCCCCTTTAAAGCGTTTTCATTTTGTTCATTATAACAGATTTCTACAAGTGATTACGACATTTTTCCGTATTTTCTGAATTATTTCTTTGGAAATAATTCAGAAAATATTAAGAAAAAACATACTAAAACTCCTTCTTACGATATATAAATACCGAAATAACAAAAGAAAAGATATATATGATAACGCCAAATATTGTATATAGAATTGAAACGTATACAGATAAATTTAAATTTGATATTGGAAATTGTTCTATTAGATAGCCAATTACACTTTGTAATCCGAAATAAGTAACAAGTCCCCCGCATGCGCCTCCAATTGTAATAACATCAGATTTTTCTGCTCCAAAAACATACAGGAGTGGATAGGCTATCGCTCCGGCATTAAGAATGATGAACGTCCCTAAAGAAACACTATTAAATATACCATCATCAATTGGTGTATCTGAAATGAAACCATGTACATAAAATATGCCATATGATAATACAGTACCAATAATTACAACTAAAAAATAGAAAAGGTAGTGACTTTGTACAATGTTATTTCTAGTAACCGGTAAAGTAAGTACATACTTTTCATAACCTGACTTACTCTCATATTTAATAACTTCAAGTGCAGGAATCGCAGCAAAAAAGATAATAAACGTAGCAATTAAACGGTACATTGAAGCATCACCAAAATAAAAAACGAATCCTGCTCCTAATATCGCTATTCCCATGAACATAAAGAAAGTTCGATACACTAGATAATAGTTTGTCAATAATAAACCTCTCATTTATTTTTCACTCCTCGTTAATAAGACACTCATTTCTTCTATCGAAATGGTTCTATGAGCAATCCCATTTGGTAGTTTATGCACATCTGATACAAGTACATTGAAATAAGAACCATTATTCCTTTTCACCACAACTATATCTTTGTTAATTAAAGTTAGTTGTTCCTCATCAACATCTACAATGGCATAATTGTCCAAAACCTTATTCTTTTCTTCATTCAATAAAATTTCTCCATCTTTTATAATGATAAGATGGCTAGCTATTTTTTCTACATCACTCATAATATGAGAAGAAAGTAGTATACCACCATTACTTTTACTCACAAAACTTTTTAATTCCTCCAACACCTCCTCCCTAGATGAAGGATCGAGACCTCCCGTCGCTTCATCTAGGATTAATAATTTTGCATTATGTGACAGCGCAACAGCTATAGTTAGTTTCATTGACATTCCACGCGAGAATTTACCTACTTTCTCATTAGTAGGTAAAGAGAAAGAATGAACTAATCGATAAAAATTATCTTGATCCCAAGATTCAAACATCTTTTCAAAAACTTTGTTTAGTTGCTTTATCGTAAGATGAGCCGGTAGATTCATAGCATCAAATACGACTCCTATCTTTTCCTTAATCTTGGCATCTTTATTTATATTTTCTTTACCAAATATTTTTACTGTACCATTATCTTTAGAAATTAATTGTAATACTGTTTTAAAGGTTGTTGATTTCCCAGCTCCATTGTTACCAATGAATCCAACAATTGATCCAGACCGCACATTGAAGGAAACATCTCTTAAAACAACTTTATTTCCAAATGATTTACTTAAATTTTCAATTTCTAGAAGATTTGACATCATTACACTCCTATCTTAACTTTTAATAAAAATATGTTTTCTCCTATTAAAAATTATCCACTTTTTCTCTCACTTTCTTTTTCAGTTTAAAAATAAGACGATTACTATATTCTTTATTTTCTACTAAAATTCGATACGCCTCTAATACTCCTAACATACGAACAAAAAGATAAACTCCGATAGCAATAAGTACAACACAATAAAGGTGATACTGTACTAATTCTCCTGAAGTGATATGCTTTTTCTCAAACAAAAACGGGATTGCGCCTGCGGCTATAAAACAAAATCCAATGATCATTACTGCCGCATACTTTTTCTTAATAATTGCATATCTTTTTGTCAATTCTTTTAGAAAGTTTTGATCAAATAATAGTTCTTCTTTTTTCAATACATTGTATCGACTCTCTTCTATCGTCGCCGGTACCATCATTGCTCCAATTCCAAGGACAGCAATGATAATGACAAGAAATGTCGACATTGTTGCATTTTCTTTAAATAATAAATACGGTATTGTCGATAAAATGAGCAAACTAAATCCTAACGCAATATATTTAGAAATTTTTTGCCCATACACTATATACCCTTCTGCCATTTCCTGACTTACGTAATAGCCCTCCACATTTTCATTACTTTGCTCAGCAGTTTCTTTTAATAAATAGTCGAGTGATACTTCAAATACATTTCCAATCATTATTAACTTTTCAGTTTCAGGAAAACCTTGACCGTTTTCCCATTTACTAACCGCTTGCCTTGTTGTGTTTAATTTTTCAGCTAATGCTTCTTGAGAAAGGCCCTTTTCCTTTCTTAATTTAAAAAGCTTTTCACCAAATCCCATATGTGTGTCCCCCTTTGTTTTCTTAACTAAATTGTATGTAAACATTACCCTTATCTCTATCTTCCTGCAGTTGCACTTTGTAAACTTATGGTTGCGATTGTGTTATATAGCCGTTTTCTATACGATTTAGCTAGTTTTCTTCTATGATTATGGCGTTAATAAAATACCCTCTCCCAATAACCAATTATAACAATTAAAGGTAATTACTGTTACAAAAAACAAAAACTCCCTTATTCATTTAAAGGAGTTTTCGATATGAAGTATTCCAATAAGGGTTAATTTGTCTTCCCCATATTGATTCACACTTTCTTCTATACATTTTTGTATGTTGTGCAACGATTAATAAGCATCCCACACAGTATATGTTGTCATCTCTTTATATAAAGACATACTCATATATATATGTAAAATATTACTCCTCTAACTTCCCTAATAAAAACACTTCTCCATAATTATAACGGCTTCTGCTTAAACTTTTCATAATGTCGTACTTTTAATAAAAGGATATTCCCGCAATCTGTACAAATATAAACATCTACTGGTGAAGATGTGAACATCGTCTCCTTTTTCCGTATTTGTGCATAACCGACAAACTCCCCTTCTCCTATGTTATGAGAACCACAATTAGAGCATGTCTGCACGTCTTCCTGTTTCATGAGAGCACCACCTTTAATCTGTTTCCACTCCCTTCGACAGTTCACTTCCATTTCCCTTCCAAAAAACCTCTTATTCTCTTACATTTCAACAGGAATCTCCGAACAAACATCGTATATGTACTATGAAATATATTTATTGACGGAGGAATATTATGAGTACAATTATGACACTCAATGCAGCTCAAGAAATTGAAAACGCAGAAATACATATGCTCTCTTCTAGACTACAAGCACTACAAGCGTTAGCTGAAAATCCAATGCAAATACAAATGAAAAAGTTCGGGAATGCCACTGCCTTTTCATCAAAAATAATTTTTGGTCCTGCTTTTAACACAGTAAAAGGCGTTACCTTTACAAATACAGATGAGATAGATGAAATCGTCTCTTATTATCAATCGCTACAAATCCCTTGTCGTTTTGAAATTACACCCGCTCAAGGTACAGCTGAATTATTTCAATACTTATCTCAAAAAGGATTTTACCAATCCAGCTTCCATACCGCTTTATATAGTATACCGAGAGAAGATCCATCCCTACTTACTTCTAACATTTCAGTACGCCAACTAAAAGAAAATGAATTTCATATTTTTGCAGACATATATGTACGTGGATTTAACATGCCACCCTTTACAAAAGATGGCGTACGCCAAAATAACGAAATTCTCTACAATAAACCTGGCTGGCATTTTTTCATAGCCGAAGTTCAAAATACTCCTGCAGGCATTGGTGTCCTGTATATAAATAATGGGATTGCTTCATTAGCTGCTTCTGGTACTTTGCCAGAATTTCAGCGTAAAGGCTGTCATACTGCCTTAATTCAAAAACGAATAGAAAAAGCTCTAGCGAAAAACTGTCATTTAATAGTCGGACAAGCAAGGTTCGGTAGCGGAAGTCAAAATAATATGGAACGTGCCCATATGAAAATTGCTTATACAAAATCAATATGGACTGCAAAAGACATGTAATTTACATGCTTTTTCTTCTCATTACAATTTTATACATTTCATGACAATTCCTTTTCTATCCTATTAATCATTTGAATATTCAAACTATATTTGTTACGCTATTACTAGATACATCGTTCAACTTGCAATATGAAAAGAGAATTCTAATCAAACTACAAGGAGGAGAAATGTATGACTAAGAATGATCATGGTTTAAAGGAAAAAGTAGAAGGTGCCATTGATAAAGTAAAAGGTGAAGTAAAAGAAGTTGTCGGGAAAGTAACTGACAATAAGAAATTACAAGCTGAAGGAAAATGGGATAAAGTGAAAGGCACTGCTAAAGATACGGTTGGTAATGTAAAAGAAAAAGTTCATGAATATAAGGAACATAAATAAAAAAACACGTTAGATGTATTTCCATCTAACGTGTTTTTTTATTTTATAAAATTTTATCTTTACTTTATATACATAATGAACCAAATGACATACAATATATTTTTATTTCTCTATACTCTTTGTAAGCGGTTCTTTAAAGGCATTTCTATTCCACACAGCAAAAACAATAAGAGAAATAATAAAGAATACAACAAGACATATACCCAAATAATCAAAATTAACTACCTGTATGAGATTCCAAAACGGGCCCTGTAAATTATAGCTTTCAATAAGCAAAGATAATAGTTGATAACCCCCTATTAAAAAAGCCGTTATAACAGATATTGAGGTAATTAATACGTTATATGAATTTCTTATTCGACTATTTTCCATTGCCCACTTATAATTCGTATTCATGAATGTACTATCTAATGTATCCATCAATGACATTCCTGCAGCAAACAAAATGGGAAAAGCAAATATGCTTACAAGCGGGATAGATTGACTTGTTGCAGTTACTGTAGAAAGAGCAATTAATCCGATTTCACTTGCTGTATCAAAACCAAGACCAAATAAAAAACCGATTATATACAATTGCTTTTGACTATCAATAAACGTAAATAAGCGTTGCGTGAAACGGTATATAAATCCTAAGTTCTCTGGCTGCTTATCCTCTTTGCTTCGTAACACTTTAATAAGATACAACAGATTGGTAAGACCGATAATAATAAGAAATGTACTAGAAACAATTGTTCCGATAATACCGCCTATAGTAGAAAAACTCTCCATTCCATGTTTTGCTGTTTTTCCAATTAAAGCAATTAATAAGATCATCACAAATACTACAGTAGAGTGTCCTAATGAGAAGTAAAACCCCACCCCCTGTGAGTTTTTACCTTTTTCAATTAATTTTCGAACAGTATTATCAATTGCGACAATATGATCACTATCAAACGCATGACGCAATCCTAAAGAATATGCAATAATAGCCATTCCAATTATGCTATTACCTTTATACAGTGCAGGTAATAATAAGAGAATTCCGAGCACATGAAGAAATATAATAATAACAAAAAAATTAGTTGCTTTTTTCAGTTCACTTTTCCACATAGTTACTAACCCTTTCTACTTTAGATTGAATACTCTTGAAAAAGAAAAGTGCTATAATAAAAACTACAATCGTTATAATAGTCACTAAAATAATTACAAAATCATTTAACATGCCTGTATGATTTGTAAGTTTTAACAGGGCTGGTATCGTTGCAGTAATCCAAGATTCAATGAAGCAAACAATCCCTACATAAATATGAATCTTCTTTTTCAACCCATCTTGCAGGAAAAATAAAAACCAAAGGAACGCCCAAAAGAACCAAATTATTGTACTTTGTAGACTTCCACTCTCATGTAATTGATTCACTATTCCCATAACTGTTGCAATAATAGCAACCCAAAGAGAATAGTAACCTACACCTGAAGAATCAAGTTTTAATATATTCGTAAGGCCAACATATAAATAAGTAAAACCAAATAAAAAAATAGTTCCATTAGATAGGATAGTCCACTCATCAGATTGACTTCCTCTAAATAATAAATATAATGGTGTCAAAGTTTGTAATGCCCCTACAAATAAATTGAAGTACCCTACACTTTTGCTATCAATGAGTTTAAAAGCTGCTAGTGCATTCATAAATAGAACTGCACCGACAAATAATAATCCCACATTAGTCATAGTATCCCCTTCTCCTACTTAATATTTTCGATAGGATGTTAATTCTTCATGTAGACAATTCTCTCTAACAAAACGATGACACTGAAAAAATATAGACTCCATATCCTCTGTATTATGACTAAGTATGCGTATGACAAAACCTTTACATGGCGTAGAAGATATTCCAATCTTCATATTATTAGTGTTAGAAAGCGAAGTTTTCAATGCTGCAATTAAATCATTTGTAATGTTCTCATTAATAACTATGAAAGTACCATAATGGGAATATTGATTTAATATTCCCATTTGATCTAACGACTCTTTTAAAGGGTTTAACAATAGATGATCATAAACTACAAGTTTGTTTTCCATATATATTTTTGTTAGCGAATCAAAATACTGGTATGTGAACTTCTCCATATTTGGAGACCAACCAGGCGTAACTGAATCGCATAAAATCAATGTAGAATTATTTTGCATATATATATTTGCTTTTTGCTTATATGCTGCATCCTTGTACATAATTAACGGGTCTGGTAAATACTCCATAACAGCATTTTCACCAATATAAACATTCAATTCTTGCAAAGCATAACTATTTGGAGTCTTGTAAACTTTCGTTGCTGATTGGCTTGTTATATATGTTTTCGCATCTTCATGAACATTTATATTTATAGAATAGAAATCTCCTTTTAAATAACCTCCACCAGAATTCATGATATAGTAATATGCTCTACCATAATCGTCCAAATATATTGGCTGTGTTACTTTTAAGGCATCTTTATGATAAACCTTAATAGGTACCGTTTTATGTCTCTTTTCCATCACATCAATGCTTAAGACACCTGTAGGGGCTTTCATTTCTTCAATCCTTCTAACATGATGTTTTGTCGCATCCAATTTATTAATCCCTGTAAACCTTCTTCATCCTTCAAATTTGTAAAAAAATATGGTTTATTATGTCGGTAATTTTTCGTATCCTGCTCCATAACTCCAAGATCAGCCCCTACATAAGGTGCCAAATCCGTTTTATTAATAACAAATACATCAGATTTGATCATTCCTTGTCCACCTTTACGAGGAATCTTTTCTCCTTGTGCCACATCGATAATATAAATTGAAAAATCCACTAGCTCTGGACTAAATGTGGCAGCTAAATTATCCCCCCCACTTTCAATAAAAATAATATCTAAATTACTATGTCTAATCATGAGCTCTTCAATTGCTTCAAAATTCATAGAAGCATCCTCTCGAATTGCTGTATGTGGACACCCTCCTGTCTCTACACCAATAATTCTATCTTCTGGCAAAACACCTGTTTTCAATAAAATCTTTGCATCTTCTTTCGTATAAATATCGTTTGTAATCGCTGCAATTTCATAATCTGTATTTAAATATTTTGTTAACTTTTCAACTAACATTGTTTTCCCAGCACCTACCGGGCCACCAATACCAATTTTAATAGGCTTTATCATTTTATTTTTCCTCCCTATGACATGAAGACTCTTATATTCACATCTTCATGTTGCATTTGATTTATTTCGAATTCAGGATCATTCAATCCAAAATCCTCTAATGAAAGCATTTGAATTCTATCAATAGATTCACAGATCAATTCATGGCATTCTTGTAATAGTTTTTGACCATCTGTTTGTCCAAGAGGAATGGCTCTCACACCATTTTGAATAATGCCTCCAACACTTGAATATAAGAAAACTAAGAGCGTTTCTTCTATTGTCATTTTCAATTCCGCCCCTAATATTCCGTATACGATACTAGGATGTCCTTGTAATCTATTACAAAAAATATTTTCTTTGTACACATTTAAATTTGCAAATGAAAACAATTCACAACACAACTTAGAGGTGCTTTTACTAATCATTCTATTTGCTTTTCTACATTCAAAGGGCAATGTTTGTGCCGTTATTAATTCATCTAAAAATGTAATTTTCTTATCATCATTATTCTTAATGGCTTCGTAAGTATATTTGCAAATTAAGCCGTCCGTGTGTGTTAATTGCACTTTTACATATCGATTAATCCATTTGAAAAATTCTCCTTTATTTGTAACTTGTCCCTCTTGAATAAATGTTTCTAATCCAAAAGAGTGACTAAAACTTCCTGTTGGGAAATTCGAATCACTAATTTGGAGTAGGTTAAGTAGGTTAAATATGTTTGTGTGAAGCATGCTTGAACGGTTTTGGTAATACTCTATTTTCTTTTTGATAAGGAACACCTTCCTTTTTGAGTAACTCTTCTACTAAGTAGTCGTTCGCCAAAATCATACACCCTTCATCGAATTGTGCTGGCAAATGTCTATTTCCTAAGTTATGCGCAATAATCCCCATTTCTTTTATTGACGTTGGAGTAATTACAATTACCTCTTCTGGTAACACTTCAATATATACAATACGATGTTCATCCTCATATAAAATATCACCGTTCTTTAATGTTTCCCCATTATCTAAAGACACTCCAATTTCAAAACCAGATTCTGAAAATAATTTCTGAACCCTCTTCAGTAAAAGTTCACTAGAAATCAATATTTTATCAAGATGCTTTTTTGTATTTGAAAAATCATTCATATTGCATACGTTGTTATTAATTTTTTCAATAATCATTTTATCTCCCCCGTTATATCAAAATAAAAAATATCTTTGAGCCATAGGTAATACATCTACTGCTTCACACGTAATAACTTGTCCATCAACTTTAACTTCATATGTCTGCGGATCTACTTCCATTTCTGGTGTTGCATTATTCAGCTTCATATCTTGCTTAGAAATCTCTCTCGTATTTTTAACAGGTAATACAACTTTATTTAAACCTAATTTTTCTTTAATATTATTCTCGTAAGCTGCTTTGGATACAAATGTAATCGAACTTGACTGTACTGCTTTTCCATATGCACCAAACATCTTTTTTTCATAATATGGTTGTGGTGTAGGGATCGAAGCATTCTCGTCTCCCATTAATGCCATCACTACCATCCCGTTTTTCAAAACCATATCTGGCTTAACACCGAAAAATTGGGGATCCCATATTACAAGGTCTGCATACTTTCCTACTTCAATAGAGCCAACATATTCTGAAATCCCATGTGTAATAGCTGGATTAATTGTATACTTAGCTATATAACGTTGAATTCTATTATTATCGTTATATTCTTTATCTCCCTCTAAACTACCAATCTGCTTTTTCATTTTATCGGCCGTTTGCCAATTGCGAATAATAACCTCTCCAACCCTTCCCATCGCCTGTGAGTCAGAGCTAATCATGCTGAAAACCCCTAAATCTTGCAAAATATCCTCTGCCGCGATTGTTTCTTTTCGAATCCTTGAATCTGCAAACATTACATCTTCCGGAATATTCGCTTTTAAATGATGACATACCATAAGCATATCTAAATGTTCATCCAGCGTATTCACTGTATATGGTAAGGTCGGGTTCGTTGAAGAAGGTAAAATATTATTCAGTGCAGCAATCTTTATAATATCTGGTGCATGCCCACCTCCAGCTCCTTCAGTGTGGTACGTATGAATAACACGATTATCAATAGCTTTTATCGTTTCTTCCACAAAACCACATTCATTTAACGTATCCGTATGAATAGCGACTTGAATATCATATTTATCAGCAATCTGTAACGAGTGATTAATCGCTGAAGAAGTCGCTCCCCAATCTTCATGGATCTTTAATCCGATAGCTCCTGCAAATATTTGTTCTTCCAGGGCAGGTAAACTTGAGCTATTTCCTTTCCCTAAAAATCCAAGATTTATAGGGAAAGCTTCTGCTGCTTCTAGCATCTTTCTTAAATTCCAAGATCCAGGCGTTATTGTAGTTGCCTTAGTACCCTCTGCTGGTCCCGTTCCCCCACCAATTAAAGTTGTTATACCTGAAGCTAATGCTGTATCAATTTGTTGTGGGGATATGAAGTGCACGTGTGTATCAATACCTCCAGCTGTAACGATTTTTCGCTCACCAGAAATTACTTCCGTTGATGTTCCAATGATGATATCAATATTATCCATAACTGAAGGATTACCACTCTTACCAATTGCTGAAATCTTTCCATCTTTTATACCAATATCTGCTTTATATACTCCTGTATAATCAATAATAATTGCATTGGTAATAACAACATCCACAACACCCTGTTCCCTTGTAAGTTGCGAATTTTGTCCCATACCATCCCTAATTGATTTTCCTCCACCAAAGACAGCTTCATCACCATATACGGTGTAATTTCGATCAATATGTGCGAATAATTGTGTATCCGCTAAACGAATAGAATCTCCTGTAGTTGGACCATATAAATCAGCATATTGTTTACGTGACATCTTAAAACTCATGCTATCTCCCTCTTTTTTTGTAAGATTGAATATCGCCATCCACTTTATTTTTAAATCCATATACTTCTTGCTTCCCTGAGTATGGAACTAATTCAATCGTTTTTTCATCCCCAGGCTCGAATCTTACCGCTGTACCCGCTGGAATATTTAAATGTTGTCCAATTGCTACACTACGATTGAACTTTAACGCCTCATTCACTTCATAAAAGTGGTAATGAGATCCAATTTGAATCGGTCTATCTCCCTGATTTAACACCTTAACTTCCGTTACTTTTTTATTTTCATTACATACTATGTCTTCTTTCGCAAGGATATATTGCCCTGGAATCATCTCATTCACTTCCTTTAATGAATTGGTTGATGAATAGTTACTAATTTTGTTCCATCAGGAAAAGTTGCCTCAACTTGAATATCTGATATCATGTCTGCAATACCATCCATAACATCTTCAGCACTTAAAATGGTTTTTCCAAGCTCCATTAATTCCGCTACATTTTTACCATCTCTTGCTCCTTCCAAAATTTCATACGTAATAATAGCGATACTTTCTGGATAGTTTAACTTAAGCCCCCTCTCCTTTCGTCGATAAGCTAAATCAGCCGCAACAACTACTAGCAGTTTATCAATTTCTCTTGGCGTTAATCTCATTACATTCTTCCTTCCTGAAGTGTTTTAAAACTAAGAATATTCTAAAAATAAATAGTGTACTTCCAATGTCCTTTCCGTGTTTTCTCCATGTTTTTTTGCTATCAATCAAATAAAAAAAGAGCCCATCGGCTCTTTTTACTTCCCTTCATTCTTCTCTAACACATACAAATCTTCTTCAATATTAGATAGTTTCTCTATTACAAGCTTTCTAGCATCTCCAATTGCTTGATTGTATGCAAACGGTCCTACTAATTTAATCATTTCTTCTATTAATCGCTCTGCTTGGAAACGTCCAATTTCATCTAAATCTTCTTCAACGAAAAATTGCTGAATTTGTGCCACAAGCTCTTCTTTTTTATCATTTGGTATTTTTATATTCATCATCATTTGTTACTCCTCTATATTTAAGTTAGTCCGTTTCTTAACTCTACCATAGAAAAACGCTTTCCAGGACAACTTTTTGTAACGCCCTCTAGCTCCCTATGACCGAGTATATTTTCTTTCTTTATAGCAAACTGCTTCATAAACATTTTACATAAAAAATATAATGCATTCATTTGTGCGTTAGTTGGATCATATTTATCAAAATTACCCGTCATACATATTCCAACTGTATCCCTATTATTATCTTTCGCATGTGCTCCAATATGTAAACCTCGCCCTTCGACTACAGTTCCATCTTCTTCAATAAAATAATTGTAACCGATCCCGCTCCACCCTCTTACTTTTTGATGAAATTCATGTGTTTTATACACATCCCATCCATCTTCGGATGTATGGTGGATAATCAGTTTATTAACTTTCTCTAAAGGAACTAATTCATCTTGAAATGTTAAATTAACATATTTAATTTCCATTCGAACATCCTCCCCTTAAAAATCAATGATCATAATTGTTTTATCATCTGGTCTTATTCTCTTTTCCCCTTCTAGCTCTTCAATAATTGCTACATATTCACTTATACTATTCTTTCTTATATATGCAACAGTTTGTTCAAGTGGCCAATCTGGGTGGAATACTCCGTCTGAACAAATAAAAATCCCGCTCGCTTCATCTATATGTAGTTCACCATGTTGTAAATAATGTATCGCTTCTTTCATTCCATTTGCAACGGAATACCCGCCCTGCATATTTGCAAGATAACGATTATATTTTAACTGTTCTCGCACATCTTGAAAAACATGTTCTTCTGGTACAGATAACCCTTTTTTACGATCTTCTTCTCTCTTCTTTTTTGCTCGTTTACTAATTCCTTCAACCGTGTCTTGCGTTAATACTTGCATCGTTCCATTTTGAAGTATTGCGACAATCATACAGTCCCCTAACTGTGCGTATTCAATTTTCTCACCATCTATTTGAACTGCCGCAATACATGTACACCACAAATGCTCTTTCTTTCTCGTATCTACTTCATACTCTAACATTTTGCTTTGCAATGCTTCATTTGCTTTTGCAACGGCAACTTGCAAACTATGATTTTCACGTAATGAAGCAAAATAACTTGCAAATAAATGCGAAGCGATGTATGCTCCATTATGTCCCTTTTCATCACGAAACGGGACGAGCGGTGTTGCACCATCACATACACCATACATCTTTTTTTCTTCATTACAAAAATAAGAATCCTCACATTCTTGCTTCAACGGGCTTTTCTGTTGATACGTTTTTATCCTCATATCTGTATCCCCTTTCAAATGAAAAAACACTCGAAATATTTTGATTAATCTAATTTTCCGAAATAAACTGTTTTTACCCAAAACTTTTAATATCATATATAATCTTGAAATAATGTGAATTTTTTAGTGAAGGACGGGAAAGAGATGGTCAGATTTCTTGGTGTTATTATCGGTTCTATTATTATTGCGATTGCATTTAATCTTTTCCTTATCCCCCACAAAATTTTAAGTAGTGGAATTGGCGGAATTGCTATTATTTTAGGGATTGTAACCCCTGTAAACACGGGTATTATTAACTTTGTATTAAACTTACCTATCCTTATTTTAGGTTACATAGGTCTTGGAAAAAAAGTGATTTTTAACACTGTTATCTCTGTTATTGTATTATCTGTTGCATTATACTACGTTCCAGTAAAAGTCGTAGCAACAGACCCACTTTTATCATCTATCTTTGGTGGTGTCATTGCCGGAGCTGGTATCGGCCTTGTTTTTAACTGTAATGGATCAACTGGTGGATTTGATATTATCGGTATGCTATTGTCTCGAAAAAGAGACATTAAACTTGGTGGATTCCTTATTATTTTAAATGCAGTCGTTGTAATAATTGCAGGATTCTTCTTCACTTGGGATGTTGCTCTTACAAGCTTACTTTCAATTTATGTAACTGGTAAAGTGATCGATGCTATTCATACGAAACATCGAAAGGTTACACTTATGATTGTAACAAATGAAGCAGAAAAAATGAAAAAACAACTCCTTTCAACTGTTGTACGTGGAATTACATTACTTGATGGCGAAGGTGCTTATTCCAGCGAAAAAAAACGTGTACTTATGACCGTCGTTTCTCGTGAAGAATTAACAAGTATGAAATTAACAATTTCCGAAATTGACCCTCATGCATTCGTTAACATTACCGAAACGGTTGAAGTATTAGGATTGTTTAGAAAAGGTTAAAAAACTAGGTGGATTCCCACCTAGTTTTTATTTTCCATAAATTCAATTCGATTTCCGAACGGATCTGACACATAAAACCTAATTACATCTAGCCGTGCATGATCATCTATTACTTCAATACCTTGTTTGATTAATTCTTGTTTAAATTCATCAATTTTTAAAACATAAAAAGCTGGATGCGCCTTTTTAGCTGGGGTGAAGTTTTGCTCAACTCCAATATGAATCTCTTGATTTCCACACTTAAACCAGCACCCACCACGCTTCTTTAATTCCTCCGGCTTCGGTATTTCCTCCATACCTATTTTTCCACCATAAAACGCTCGTGCTTCTTCTTCACATCCTACAGGCGCAGCTACTTGTACATGATCGATACCTTGAATATAATGTCTCATTTTCTTTCCCCCTCTTCTACCCTAATGTTATAAAGAAAACCTACTTTTGTAACTTACAAAAGAGTTATAAAACAATATAAGCTCCCCTTATTACCACCTTGTACTCACTTTGCAAAAAATAAAGAAAACAAAATTTATTATATAACTTCCATTTTTTATAGAAATACACATTACATCTATATTATAGTTATGAATAGACAAATCTTTTTAGATGCTATTTGTACGGAGGAACTATTATGAGTCGTAAAAAATATTCATCAACTCAAAGAAAACGTCATCCGAACATTTCTAGACGTTTGCGAAACCATATACAAGATCGTTCATTAACAGAAATGTACGCATCTCTGTTCGAACACAATCCTGATAGTATTATTTCATTAAATTTAGAGGGAGTTATACTACATATAAATCCTTCTGCCGAAAGAATATTAGGTTACAATTCTTTAGAATTAGAACAGAAAAATATTACCTCTATTTTAGAAGCTCATATTTCTGAGCAAGTATTACAAAATATAAAGAATACTGAAGCAGATAATCAACAAGAGTATATCTTATCTATTTATCATAAAAGTGGATTCTTATTAGACGTCGTGACAAAACTAGTTCCTATTTTTGTCCAAAATCGTCTAACTGGCGTATATACTATTATGAAGCCTCTTGAAAAATCAGAAAGAATTGAGAATATGCTAAAAGAAAGTGAGAAGAGGTTACGTACATTAGTGAACTCCATGCCTGCGTTTGTTATATTTAAGGATCATGAAGGGCGCTGGCTTGAGGCAAATGACTACGCACTTTCTTGTTTCAATTTCCATCATGTACCTTACCACGGGAAAAAAGATAGTGAACTCGTTCAATATAACGAAGCGTACCGAGAGGCTTTTTTACATTGTGAAGAAGTCGACGAACTAGCATGGCAACAAAGACAAATTCTTCATGGCGAGGAATTTATTATTCATAGAGATGATTTCGATCTAATCTTAAGTATATCGAAAGTTCCACTTTATCATTCTGATGGCTCCCGTAAAGGTCTTATCGTAATGGGAAGAGATGTTACCGAGCTAAAAGAAACGGAAAAGTTATTACGAAAATCAGAAAAACTCGCAGTAGTCGGACAACTGACAGCTGGAATTGCACATGAAATTCGAAATCCACTCACTTCTCTAAAAGGTTTTCTAACATTGCTACTCCCTGAAATAAATGAGGAGCAGAAATGGTATATCGATGTTATGTTAAGTGAGATTTCACAGATGGAATCTATCACAAGTCAATTTATGGCGATGTCTAAACCACAAGTACTATCTATCCAAACTTGTAACATACACACTTTAATTGAAGAGGTAGTTACATTTATTTTACCAACTGCTATTATGCATAGTGTTCATATTATTATGGATCATTTTGATTACAAGCATGATATTCAATGTGATGGTAACCAATTAAAACAAGTTTTTATAAATATATTAAAAAATGCGATAGAAGCGATGCCAAATGGCGGAAATATTTACATCCAAACAAAACCATTAGATGATACCTTCATTTTAATACGAATTATCGATGAAGGTTGCGGTATCCCAGAAGATCGTATCTCTCGTCTAGGTGAACCATTTTATAGTTTAAAAGAAAAGGGAACAGGACTAGGATTAATGATGTGTTACAAAATAATTGAAGAACATCATGGTAAATTACACATTTCAAGCGAATTAAATAAAGGTACGATCGTTGATATTCAGCTACCACTTTCTTCGTCTCATCTTGCGATTCAGTCGTAAATAAAAAAAGAAGCATCTACTAGTTGTTAGCAGATGCTTCTTTTTTTAAATGCTTTGTCATACCATTCTTTTGCTTTTTCTACTTCACTCATTGTTAATTGATGCCCTCTATTTTCCCAATGTATTGTTACATTAGCGTTTGCATTTTCTAATAGTACCTTTAATTCCTCTGACTCTCCTGATGAACAAATCGGGTCATTTGTCCCAGCAGCGATAAACACGAATTTCCCTGCTAAATTAGGCAATTGTGTTCCTCTTCTAGGCACCATTGGGTGATGAAGCACAGCACCTTTTAATGCATTTTCGTAATGGAATAATAAGCTTGCAGCAATGTTTGCTCCATTTGAATAACCGATAGCTACAATGTTATTTCTATCAAATTCATATGTTTTTGCAGCTTCATCTAAAAATTCATTTAATTCCTTCGTACGGAAAATTAAATCCTCTTCATCAAAAATGCCTTCTTCCAATCGGCGGAAGAAACGTGGCATGCCATTTTCTAATACATTCCCCCTAACACTTAATACAGATGCTTCCCGATCAATTATTTCTGCAAGTGGTAATAAATCTAATTCATTACCTCCTGTACCATGAAGTAATAACAACACTGGTTTTGACGTATCTTTTCCTTTTTGAAAAATATGTTTCATCATAATCCTTTTCCCCTTTCAATCACTTTTCGTCTAAATTTCTCACTTCAAATGGTAAAAGTGTTTGTTCAATTTGTTTTCTATGTGGTTCATATTGCCCCGGTAACTTTAATTCCTCACCCATCGTCTCTAACGATTCATCATGAGCGAAACCAGGAGGGTCTGTTGCAATTTCAAATAAAATTTCCCCGTGTTCTCTAAAATAAATTGCGTTAAAATAATTTCGATCTTGTACAGGAGTTACGTGATATCCAAAACGAGACACATGCTCTTTCCAGTCGAGTTGATCCGCATCGTTAGTCGCTCTCCAAGCAATATGGTGGACTGTACCAACACCCATTTGGCCACGCCCGATTGTCGATAGCCTCAAGTCGATAATATTCCCAATATCAGCAGAAGAACGGAATCGAACGAATTCACCTTCTTCTCCAATTTTCTCAAGACCCATAACATGCTCTAACAATTCAGCTGTTTTTTGAGGTTGTGCAGATAATAGAACAGCACCGCCAAATCCTTTAATTGCTACTTTTGGCGTAACTTCTCCAAAAGTCCAATTATTTAATTCGCCTTCTTCTCTTTCTACTAATTCTATATGCAAACCATGCGGATCATCAAATTCTAAATACTGCTCTCCAAATCGAGTCATTTTTGTATACGAAATATCGAATTTTTCTAATCTATTTTCCCAAAACTCCATTGCACCCTTTGGTACGACATAAGACGTAATGCCTACTTGACCGTCACCAATAATTCCTTGACGAGCACCTGCCCATGGGAAAAACGTAATAATTGTTCCAGGATTTCCTCCTTCATTACCAAAATAAAGATGGTACGTGCCTGGATCATCAAAATTCACTGTTTGTTTCACTAAACGTAAACCTAACACACCAGCATAAAAATCTACATTTTCTTGTGGGTGTCCTACGATTGCTGTAATGTGATGAATTCCCATTGTTTTCTTTTCCATTTTCTCCGCCCCTTTTTATTTCATTTTAAAAACTTGTATACATTAAAATTCATCATTCATTTTGTCCATACTGCAAAGTAAAATCCATCGTTATGATTTTATCTTTAATTCGAGATATAAGCTGTGAAATTACGCATTATCTTCTATATCACCGAATTAATCTCGAATTCGAGATAATTCCAAAAAAATATTTACTCCATCTGAAATCTTTATTCGGAAATAAATTATCTCGAACTTAAGATTTATTATAAGTTACTTACTTTTAGTTGTCAACAAGTTACTTATTTTCATTTTAAATCAAAAGAGAGTAAATGCTAGTTATCATTTACTCTCTTCGCTAGTTATTTCGTTTCCTCTTCCAACACTGCTTCCATCTCATTAAATTCACGATGAATTGCTTTCACTGGTTCTTTCGTTAATAAACTTACAACAATAACAGCTAATAAGCTACAGAAGAATCCAGGTACCATTTCATACATAGTGGCTTTTAAACTTGGAATTTGTACCCAAGTAATAACAACTACTGCACCTACAATCATCCCAGCAAGAACGCCCCATTTGTTCGTTCTCTTCCAATATAAACTTAATAAAATAGCGGGTCCGAATGCTGAACCAAATCCTGCCCAAGCATAACCGACAAGTGTTAAAATTGTATCACTTGGATGATATGCTAAAACAACTGCAATCATAGCTACTACTAATACTGACAGTCTACCGATAAATACAAGTTCTTTATCACTAGCGTCCCGACGGAAAAATGTTTTATAGAAATCTTCCGTTACTGCACTTGAAATAACAAGTAATTGCGAGGAAATACTACTCATAATCGAAGCCAAAATAGCTGATAGTAAAAACCCAGTAATGTACGGATGGAATAAAATATTTGAGAATGTTACAAAGACCATTTCTGGGTCTTGTAATGTCTCATTATTTTTAGCGTAATAAGCAATACCAATTAGACCAGTAAGCATTGCACCTATAATTGAAATCGTCATCCAACCGATACCGATTCTACGAGAAGTTTTTAAATCTTTAATAGAGGTAATTGCCATAAAGCGAACAATAATATGCGGTTGCCCAAAATACCCAAGACCCCATGCTAAAAATGAAATAATACCAAGAATTGTAGTCCCTTTAAACATATCTAAACGCGATGCATCAACTTGCTTAATCGTATTGAATGTTTCTGTTACACCGCCCACATCTGTAAAAGCAACAATTGGTACTAATACAAGCGCAATAAACATAATACATCCTTGCACAAAGTCGGTCCAACTTACTGCTAAAAAGCCACCGAATAGTGTATAAGCAACTACGACACCGACAGTTACAAATAAACCAATTTTGTAATCAAGGTTGAAAGAGTTTTCAAACAAGCGCCCACCTGATACTAAACCAGCCGACGCATAAAATGTGAAAAATACTAAAATGACGATAGCGGAGACAAAACGAAGTATTTTCGTACGATCTTTAAATCGATTCTCTAAAAAGTCTGGAATCGTAATTGAATCATTTGCCACTTCTGTATACGTTCGCAAACGCGGGGCAAGAATTAAATAGTTTGCATAAGCACCTATTAATAACCCTATCGCAATCCATACACTAGATAATCCTGTTGCATACATCGCACCAGGTAATCCCATTAGCATCCAACCACTCATGTCAGAAGCACCAGCTGATAAAGCTGTAACTGCTGGACCGAGTCCCCTTCCGCCTAACATATAATCTGATAAATCGGATGTCTTCTTATAAGACCAATAACCGATATACAACATACCTGCCATATAAATAGCAAGCGAAACCATAATCTCAATCTTCACCAAATCTCTCCCTTAGTTACATAAGCCATTCAAAATTTCGAAAAATGACTTTTTCTATTTTCTTGTTTTCGCTTATGGTTCCCTACCTTAACAAACATTTTTTGTTCTTTCAAGTGAACAAGCCCTTTTCACTACATGTGAAAACCTTTATAAATGCCTTTATCCCAGTGGATTACCCCGGTTTTAAAATAAATTAAAGTAAAAATATTCAAAAAATAAAATACCGTTTTTTTCACACCTTATTTTCATTCACTTATCAGACAAATTTTAAAAGAAAAAAGCCATACGAATGTATGACTTTTAACTTATTGGCATTGCAATTTTCTCTTTCTCTACATATACTTTACGAAATTTCATATAGCAACCAATGCGCCAAGGTACTATATAACAAACTGCAAGAGTGTAAAAAAGAATACGGATTGACTTTGGATCTAAACCTTGCAAATGTCTTCTAAAATAAGCACGTAAAAGAACGATAACTAAAAATGTAGCAATAAAAGCGATACTTTTTTTTGCATAAATATGACCATCTTCTCTGATTTCATATCCACTTAAAATAATAAGTGGAATTGATAATAACAGTCCAATTCCAGCAGCTATACCAATTTGCCAAACAGCAAGTTGTATCGGTGTAGCATATAAAGAAAAACCTGGTAATAAAAAGAATAATGGCAATAGTAGTCGTCTTCCTTTATTTTTAATTGGGCGATTCATAGAACGCATACGCCTAAATATAACGAGCCCTATGACGAGTAAAAAAATTGTAATACTGTATGAACCATGCTGCAAGTGAATCTCTCCCTAAAAATAGTCATTTTTAAAAATACTCCCCTATTATACTCCTAATTTTTCCAAACGATATGATTATTCCTCTGAAAAATCTTACATATTAAATATACTTTTAGGTTTGATTTACTATAGGAAACAATTCCGAAAGAGGAACTACTCTTCCCATCTCATCTTTAAACACAATATGCTCTCTCGTTAAATGACGCGGACTCTTTACTCCCGCTGCTGCCGCAAGTGAAAACAAACTATATCTCATACTTATTATATAGTTCATGACCCGCCACTTCTTCTCATACGGATCTAACGCTTTTTGATAATGAGGATTCGTCGTCGCCACACCAGACGGACATTGCCCAGAATTACATTGAAGCGCCATTATGCAGCCACTTGCCATCATAAAACCGCGGGCTGAATTTACAGCATCTGCGCCAATAGCTAAAGCAATTGCCACTTTATCTGGTGTAATTAATTTCCCCGAGGCAAAAACTTTGAATTTGTCCCGAACATCATAATGATTCGCTGTATCAATACATGTCAGTAACGCTGGAATAAGCGGCATCCCCATACTATCTGCCATCGATTTATACGTTGCACCTGATCCACCTTCTGAACCATCAACTGTAATGAAATCTGGATAGATGTTTAACTCTTTCATCGATTTGAATAAATCTTCCAACGGCTCTTGCTGTCCAATTACAATCTTCATCCCAACTGGTTTACCGCCGTTTTCTTGCAAACGTTGAATAAAATAAAGTGTATCTACTGCATTCTTTAAAAATGGAAATCGATTCGGTGAATTAATCGTTTCTCCTTCTCGCACATTCCGAACAGAAGCAATTTTCTCATTTACTTTTTGTCCCTCTAGATGACCACCACGTATTTTCGCACCTTGCCCAAATTTCAATTCGAATGCTTTAATATTGCTTTCTTTTGCTTTCTCCATAAATTTCTCCATTGAAAAATTACCATCCTCGTCACGATATCCAAATAATCCTGGACCAATTTGCGCAACGATATTTGCACCTGTATGTAAATGTTCTGGAATAACGCCACCTTCACCAGTATTAATCCACGATCCGCCAGCCATCTTCGCACCAAACCCGCTCGCTAAAATATAATTTTCGCCAATCGCACCGTAAGAAGTCGCAGATGCCCCAAACATGCCATGTAGCTTCCACGGATATTTGCGGTTTTCACCGACGATAATTGCATCATCTTCTTCATATAACCAAAGATTCGTTGTATCCGCTGTCAATTTTTCTCTTCGTGAAAATAACCCTTCTTTATGAATCACATACTTTTTCCCTTCACGTTCTTGCGTTACATTCACACTTAATTCATCTGTTAATTTAGGAAATAATGTATTAGCGATATAATATCCAGATGCATCAAAATCTCGTTTTGATCCAAAACCGAGTATTTCTGAACGGTATTTTGCTAGAAACATTACACTTTGAAAATCATAACGTGAAAAGGGCTTTCCATCCGTATCATGATCAAACCAATATTGCCTAAATTCCGGCCCTATCTTTTCAAGTAAATAACGCATCCTTCCTAAGTATGGATGTAACTTTAATATAGAATGATGCGTCCGTTTTTTAATAAAAAATGTAATAATAAAAAAAATGATTAATAGTAACATCAATAAGAGCAATATACTAATAATAACGAGTAGCGTTTCACTCATCCCGCTTCCTCCTATGAAAATCCATAATAAAAGGAGAACACCTGATGTGTTCTCCTTTTATCTTTATTCAAATTAATGTAGCAAGATGCTCTTTCGCATCATATTCAACTAAACTTTCAGCATTTTTAATTCGATGAACAAAATCTGGATTAGCAATTAAAGGTCTTCCGAATGCCGCTACATCAATCGTTCCTTCTCGCAACGCTTCTTCAGCTTCTTTCGGATTTAAATTCCCTACTCCTACGATCGTACCATCCCAATATTTTCTTACTAATTGATGAAAATTCTTTCCGTCAGCAATGACTGCCGTATAATTCATTGTTGAAGGGTGAATCATCGTTAATCCAACTTCTTTGAACATATTTACAAACGTTTCAATTGCAAGCTCAGGGTTTTCCCACATATAAGTTGGATTATCACCTTTGAAAGCAGAGAAACGAAGAAGTGTTTTATCAGCCCCAACAGCTTCTATTACAGCCTCCGTTACTTCTTTCATAAACGTTAGCCTTTGCTTTAAATCTCCGCCGTATTTATCAGTACGCTTATTTGCGAACTCATAAGTAAATTGATCGATTAAATATCCGTGTGCCCCATGAATTTCTACTCCATCAAATCCAGCTTCGATCGCGTTTTTCGCAGCTTGTGCGTATTGACCAATTACCTCTTGTATTTCTTCTAACGTCATTGCTTCTGGCGTGTCGAACGGTTTACGAAAACGCGGAACATTTCCCTCTGCAGCGATAGCAGACGGTGCTTGTGGCATTTGCCCACCAATTATCTCGTGATGACTCATACGGCCAACATGCCATATTTGAGCAATAATCGTTCCGCCTTCTTTATGTACTGCCTCTGTAACAGGCTTCCACGAATCGATTTGTTCTTGCGTATAAATTCCTGGCACTCCCGGATTCCCTTTTGCTCTTGGGCTAATGACGATTCCCTCTGTAATAATTAAGCCAACTCCATCAGCTGCACGTTTTCTATAGTACTCGACTACATCAGTACCAACGATTCCTGTTTCATGATTTGCGAAACATCTCGTCATCGGTGCCATTGCTATGCGATTACGAAGCGACCAAGATCCAATTTGAATCGAGTCAAATAACTTCGTTTCTTCAATATTTTCAAAAGAACCCCAATCATTTATATTTGTTCCTTCATAAATACTTGCTGCTTTATTATTTGAACTTGTCATTTTTCTTCCCCCTAAAAAATTCTTACTATAATCGCATCATACTTACTTTTAGATAGTAACGTCAATTTATTCGCCTTTACCATCAAACATTCGCATATCAAAAAAACAGAATGATACAAATAAAAAAAAGGTTTCCTAGGAAGGAAACCTTTTTTAGTTTACCGTATATGGATGACAACACGTTTATCTCTTTTATATAAAGAAAATAAACAATTATAATCTCTTCACATATAAAAAACTTTAACAATAGAAGTGAGAATGGTTCAGTATTCTTCTAAAAATAATAACTTATAAACCTAAAACAATGAAAGCCCTACCTCTCTTTCATCCTTACGGCTCCTCGTCCGTGCCAGTGTGAATCAGGATTGCAAAAATCAAGTAACTATTCTATCGAAGTGTTTAATTAAACTTCGAATATTCGTAAAGAATTTAAAAAATAAAAATGGATTTGATTGTAGTAATAACAAAAGAGGTTAATGCTCTAAAAGTGGTTTGAAAGAATTGAATGTCTTTGAAATGATTAATTCTCTATAATTATGTTCCCAAAAAATTCAAAACCTTTTTTGGGATCTAATACATTATTTGTAATGAATCTTAACAAAAGCTTTTTATTTGACTTTCTGTGATACCTTCAATTAATCCCAGTTCACTAATCAAAAATTCGTGTGCGTTATCTAACATTTTCTTTTCGCTTGCATTAAGTGCTTTTTCTTTCTGCATACGTAATAAATCACGTACAACTTCAGCACCTTCTTGTATTTTACCCGTCTTTATTTTATCAGTGTTCAATTTATACCTTTGTTTCCACGTAAGTAATCTATCAGATTCTCCATGTTGAAAAATATCCAATATGTGTGCTATTGCCGTTATATCCGTGACTGGTCGTATATTTGAGCTCAATATTCTCCCTGCCGGAATCATTACTTCCATATTACTACCCGACATTTTTATAACATAATATTGTTGTTTTTCTCCTGTGATTTCCTTCTCTTCTATGGCTTTAATTATACCTGCTCCCTGCATTGGATAAACAATGTTATCGCCAATTTGAAACAAATAATCCACCTCCATATATGGTAACCTTCTCAATCTTAACACACAATCAATTTTTTAGCAAAATTTTTATTTTATCATAAAATTATTTTTAATGTCAATCCTTTCGAACTAAGAAAATAATTTCGTCAAATATCATTAAAAACCCGCAATCTTATTAACTTTTCCGCACATATATACATTCTAATTTCACCTTCTCTTTTTACATAAAAACACATTACTACATATAAGTAGTAATGTGTTTTTTATACGGAATCGTTAAACATTCCCTATTAATTTCACGCCTATATACTAACCTGCTTACGGACTGTCTCTCTCGCTAAAAGAAAACTCATAATCACTTGCGCAGCTACTCGACTCGTCATATCTCTGAAATCAAGGGTTGGATCAATTTCTACTATATCCATCCCTTGAACGAGCGGTTCTTTACCAAGAAATTCAATCGCATCAAGTAAAGTCGTACTATCCATACCGCCAGGACCAATTGCTGGACAACCTGGTGCAAATGCTTGATCTAGTACATCCATATCAAGAGAAATGTAAATAGAAGTCACGCCTTGCTTTCTTAATACTTCAATACTTTCTGTGATGATATCTTTGATTTGTCGCTCTCGTACATCTTTCATTGTATACACTGTCACGCCATGTTCTTTTGCATATTCATGGTACGCTCGTGCATTTGAAAAATTACGAATTCCGATTTGAACGAGTTGTTTTCCTGTAATGACATCATTTTCTAGCAAACTACGGAACGGTGTACCATTTGATGGGCCACCATCATCTAAATTACGTAAATCATGATGGGCATCAAATTGAATAACACCGACCTTCCCTTTACTATTTGCAAACCCTGTTATACTCGGAAAACTAATCGAATGGTCACCACCCAGAACGATTGGTATCATGTTCGGATTTACTTTCGTTACATGACCAACTGTTTTCGCAATCCGGTTATGACTTTCTTTTATATCTGTCACATGCATCGTAATATCACCGCAATCATGAAGAACACTTTCTTTCATATCGTGTTCTTCTGTAATTGCGTACGTGCTATATGCATCTAACATCGCACGAATAGTTTTCGGTGCAAAACATGCCCCTGAATGACTAATAGATGGTTTAGAAAGGGGTGCACCAATTAAGGCTGCACCGAATATTTCTACGTCTTCCTCCCAATCTTTAATCATCTCACTCCATTTCGTTACTTCACGATCGATAAACTTTGCATTTTTCTTTAAATAGTGGCCGTGCTCCACGATTGTTCACCTCTTGTATATGCAATATTACCATTCTTCCATACTGTATTTACATGACTTACGCCGTAATGATACGGTACGTAAGCATAATTGTAAGCATCCCATAGAACTAAATCTGCCTTGCGACCAACTCTAATTTTCCCAGCTACATCACCACGATTAATTGCGTAAGAAGAGTTAACTGTTACTGCATTCCAAACTTCTTCTGGTGTCATTTTCAGCTTGAGCATTGCAATGCTCATAATAAGCTGAATGTTCTCAGTTGGACAACTACCTGGGTTAAAGTCTGTAGCCAAAGCAACTGCAACACCTTCATCAATCATTTTACGTCCACGAGCAAAGCTTTCTTTATTTAAATAGAAAGTTGTTCCTGGTAATAAAGTCGCTACTGTATTAGAATTTGCAAGCATTTCAATTCCTTTATCAGAAGCGCCAACTAAATGGTCCGCTGATGCTGCACCAATTTCAGCCGCTGCTTCCGCGCCACCAAGAGGGTCAATTTCATCTGCATGAATTTTCACATCAAACCCAAGCTCTTTCGCTTTTAATAAAAACTCTTTTGACTCTTCAACAGAGAACACACCTGTTTCACAGAAAATATCAACGAATTCAGCTAATTGCTTCTCTTTCATTTCTGGTAGTAAGTCTAACATCCATTGTAAAAATTCTTTAGATCTACCTTTATACTCTTTCGGAACTGCATGAGCACCTAAAAATGTGGAAACTAAATCAATCGAGTGCTCTTTTTGTAATTGTGCAGTTGCCTCTAATTGTTTCCATTCCGTCTCATCATCTAATCCGTAACCACTCTTCGCTTCTACAGTTGTAACTCCGAAAGATAGCATACGGTCTAAATGGAATTTCGCTTTTTGAACAAGTTCTTCTTTCGACGCCTTTTTCGTTGCATTTACAGTTGAAAGAATACCTCCGCCTTGTTCTAAAATTTCTAAGTACGGAACTCCTTGTAATTTTAATGCGATTTCATTTTCACGAGATCCACCAAATACAAGGTGAGTATGCGGATCAACAAGACCAGGAGAAACCATTTTTCCGCCGCAATCAATAACTTCTTTCGCTTGTAATCCTTTAGCTTCTTCCACTGTTCCAACGAAAGTAATTACGCCGTTTTCAATTCCAACCACACCATTTTCGATAACAGGAAGCGTGTTCATCGCTTCCCGTCTTAACAAGCCATCTTCTTGATCCATTGTTAGTAATTGACCGATATTTATTAGTAAAGTGTCCAGCATGTTTTCTCCTCCTTATTTCATCATCGGAATGTTAACGCCTTTTTCTTTCGCAGTTTCTACAGCTAAGTCATATCCTGCATCAACATGACGAACAACACCCATACCAGGGTCA
Source organism: Bacillus sp. M5A3_1b (assembly GCF_053345335.1). Lineage (NCBI taxonomy): Bacteria > Bacillati > Bacillota > Bacilli > Caryophanales > Bacillaceae > Bacillus > Bacillus sp. M5A3_1b. The sequence continues at coordinate 121,924 of NZ_JBKEZY010000009.1, forward strand.
GAAGTTAATACGCGCTCAATACGTTTTGCTGCTGCTTCTGTTCCATCTGCAACGATAACCATTCCAGCGTGAAGTGAATAACCCATACCAACGCCACCACCGTGGTGAACAGATACCCAACTCGCACCGTTTACACTATTAATTAATGCATTTAAAATTGGCCAGTCTGCTACTGCATCACTACCGTCTTTCATCGCTTCTGTTTCACGGTTTGGAGATGCTACTGATCCGCAATCTAAATGGTCACGACCGATAACGATTGGTGCTGATAATTCACCATTTGCCACCATTTCATTAATAATGCGACCAAATTTCGCGCGCTCACCGTAACCTAACCAACAAATACGAGATGGAAGGCCTTGGAACTCAACTTGCTGACGAGCCATACGAATCCAGTTACATAAATGCTCATTATCCGCAAACTCACGTAATATTACTTCGTCTGTTTTATAAATATCTTCTGGATCACCAGAAAGTGCTACCCAGCGGAATGGTCCTTTTCCTTCGCAGAATAATGGACGGATAAATGCTGGAACGAATCCTGGGAAATCGAATGCATTTTTCAAACCTTCATCGAAAGCAACTTGGCGAATGTTATTTCCGTAATCAAATGTAATTGCGCCTTTTTCTTGCATAGCAAGCATTGCTTCTACATGTTTTGTCATGCTTTCTTTTGATAATTGTACGTAACGTTCTGGATCTTCTTCACGAAGTTTCGCTGCTTCTTCTAATGTGAAACCTACTGGAATATAACCGTTTAATGGATCATGAGCAGATGTTTGATCCGTAACTAAATCTGGCGTAATATTGCGCTTCACTAGTTCTGGTAAAATCTCTGCCGCATTTCCTAATAAACCAATTGAAATTGGTTCTTTCTTCTCTTTATACTCGTTCGCAACCGTTAATGCTTCTTCTAATGATTCTGTATACATATCACAGTATCTCTTTTCAATACGACGATCGATGCTGCGCTTATCAACATCAATAGCAATGACAACACCGCCGTTCATCGTTACAGCAAGAGGTTGTGCACCACCCATACCACCTAAGCCAGCAGTAAGTGTTAATGTACCTTTTAATGAACCATCGAAATGTTGACGTGCCGCTTCGCCAAACGTTTCATATGTTCCTTGTAAAATACCTTGTGTTCCAATGTAAATCCAGCTACCTGCTGTCATTTGTCCGTACATCATAAGACCTTTTTTCTCTAGTTCACGGAAGTGATCCCAGTTAGCCCATTTTGGTACTAAGTTTGAGTTCGCTAAAAGAACGCGAGGTGCATCTTCATGCGATTTAAAGATTGCAACTGGTTTTCCTGATTGAACAAGTAATGTTTCATCGCTTTCTAACGTTTTTAATGAATCTACAATCGCATGGTAGCTTTCCCAGTTACGAGCTGCACGGCCAATTCCGCCATATACAACTAATTCTTCTGGTTTTTCAGCAACTTCAGGATCTAAATTGTTCATTAACATACGAAGTGCAGCTTCTTGAACCCACCCTTTCGTTTGTAATTCAGTACCTCTTGGCGCGCGAATTGTTTGTTTAACTTTTTCCATTTCAATCTCTCCCTTTTCTCATTTTATAGTGCTGCGTTTACATCTAATCTTTCTTTTATCGAATAATTCGTTTTTAACCAGTGCGTAATATTTTCAATATCCGTTGAGAATATGCGATCATTTGTAATAGAAGGTACTTGTTGACGGCCTTGATGGTAGAAGCTCTTCGTCACTGTACTCATGTTTTCAATACCGCGATATTCTGCTGCTTGCATCGCACAAATCATCTCAATTGAAAGAACACGTCTTACATTTTGAATAATTTGATGTGCATGGCGTGAAGCGATTGTTCCCATACTTACGTGATCTTCTTGGTTAGCTGATGACGGAATTGAATCAACACTCGCTGGATGTGCTAACGTTTTATTTTCAGAAACAAGTGACGCTGCAGCGTATTGCATAATCATTGCACCAGACTGAAGTCCTGGTTCTGGACTTAAAAATGGAGGTAAATCATTTAATTGCGGATTTACTAAACGCTCGATACGACGCTCTGAAATATTTGCAAGTTCCGCCATTCCTACTTTTAAGAAGTCCATCGCAAACGCAATCGGTTGACCATGGAAATTACCACCCGAAATTACTTTTTCTCCGCCATCAAAGATTAGTGGATTGTCCGTTGCTGCATTCATTTCAATTTCTAATTTTTCTTTCACATAATTTAAAACTTGCCAAGAAGCACCGTGTACTTGCGGGATACAACGAAGTGAATATGCATCCTGTACTCGTAGTTCTCCTTGTTTTGTTGTTAATTTACTATCATGAAGGATGTCACGAATTCTGCTCGCTACTTCCACTTGCTCTTTATAACCACGTGCTTTATGAACATTTTCATCAAATGCATCAATAATGCCTTGTAATCCTTCAATTGTCATCGAAGCAATGAATTCAGCTTGATACGCCATTGCTTCTGCTTCTATATAAGAAAGAACTCCTTGCGCTGTCATCGCCTGCGTACCATTAATTAATGCAAGCCCTTCTTTCGCTTCAAGTTCAATCGGTTCAAGACCTTCTTCTGTAAGAGCAACCATCGCATGAACGCGTTTCCCCTTATAGAACACTTCACCTTCGCCTAATAATACAAGCGCAAGATGAGATAAAGGTGCTAAATCGCCACTCGCACCAAGTGACCCTTGTTGCGGAACGACTGGGTGAATTTTACGATTTACAAACTCAAGAAGCATATTTACAACAAGTGGTCTAACACCAGATACTCCTTTAAGCATCGTGTTCGCTCGTAAAATTAACATACCGCGTGATACTTCTTCAGGGAATGGATCACCTATACCGCATGCATGTGACTGAATTAAATTGTGTTGAAGTGCCTTTACATCATCTTTTTGAATAAGCACATCACTGAACTTTCCAAATCCAGTTGTAATACCGTAAACGACTTTTCCGTCCTCCACAATTTTCTCAACAACTTCGCGGCACTCCGCCACCTTTTGCATACTATTTGGACAAGCTGTTACACCTTCCCCTTCAAGTAACAACCTCTTCATTTCTTCAATTGTCAATGTGTGTCCTGTTAACGTAATCATTCTTTTTCCTCCTTAAAAAGGCAAAAGGGGACCTTATCTTTTTAAGACAGACTTCTGTCCCAAAAAGTAAGGCCCCCTTCTAACTAATAGACTATGGGCAAATCATATGTGATTAATTCCTAAACCAATCGCCTCATGCTCAGATCCTTTTACAGGTGCACCAATCGTTCCATATAATGCAACAGCAACCCATTCGCCTTCTTTTTTTCCGTCGTATGGTCTACCGCGCACAATCGCAAAGCGAAGTCCTACTGTACGAAGAACGTCTGCTAACTGAATTTGACCTCTCGTCACTCCGTACAAAGCTTCCATAATTGCATGATAAAGTGCATGTGTTTCTCTGTAAACATCTGTTTCAATAACTTGGGTGCTCTTAGCCGCTGTTTCCATTGCTGCTACAACTTTTTGCGAATTCATCGAACCAACTTTCCCCGTACAATACTTCCAACCTTTCGGAATAGATAATACAGGGCTTTCATTCTCATCCGCAAGTGCCAACAACATGGCCATACGACCAATTCGATGTGTTCCTTGAAGAAGCATGTGACTCTCTCATTTCTTTAATTATTTGAATATTTCTTAATTTAAGAATATATGAAAACGGTTAAATCGTCAATAGTTTAAACTCACATTCGAACAATTTTTTCATCCCCTCCATTTGTGTACACAAATTATTTACACGAATTTTTCAGGCGTGCTATAGTCTCACTAACAGATGCAAAGGGGCGATATTTCAATGACGAAGCGAAAAGATATTCATTTTCGAATTGAAGAAAAATTACTTGAAAGGTTTGAATCTGCACTCCATTACGAAGGGTTAAAGAAAACCGACGTATTAACACACGCGATTCAGCAATTTTGCACGAAGGTGGAATGTGAAAAAATGAATGATGTAAAACGCCAATATAACGTAAGCAACCATTTACAAACACGTATCGATACGCATAAACATTACGAAGAAAAACAAGTAAATTTAGATGAACTCGTCATGGAACATTTGCAACTTCAAGGAGAAGAAAAAATATTAGAGGTTGGGTGTGCTAATGGAAATTTTCTTTCCCTTTTACAAACTAACGGTCATAAAGGTCAACTAACCGGTTTTGATCAATCAAAAACGATGCTTTCTGAAGCTGCAATAAAGAATAGCATAATTGAATGGAAACTAGGTGATGCTGGTAAACTTCCTTTTGAAGCTAATTACTATGACTGGGTCATCGCAAGACATATGTTATATCACATGAAAGATGTCGAAAAAACAGTTCAAGGATTCCATAAAGTAATTCGTCCCGGAGGCTCACTTTTAGCTACAACAAATTCTGACGTTACATTACCTCATATAGTTGAAATGTGTAACCGCATGTTAGACGCATTTAATTTACCGAAAACAACATCATCAGTCACTCCATTTTGTTTAGAAAATGGTAAAGAGATATTACAGTCTGTTTTTCCAACTGTTGAAGAAACAGTTATTCATAATGCTCTCGTTTTTCATCATGCTACTCCGATTGTAAGCTATATTTCTAGCATGTTTCCATCGCTAAATATACCTGATAATACATATCTTCACGCCGAAATGAAGGAATGGCTAAAAAAAGAAGTAGAAAATGAATTGTCACTTCATAACGGTATATGGCGCGACCCGAAAACGTTAGCCATTTATCGATGTCAAAAAGAAAAAAGCTAGCAAATGCTAGCTTTTACACATTCTCAGGCAAAAGCTCCTCCATCATCACATTCCCCTTACCACTGTAAAAATTTATATTATGTTCGTTTGTTACTCCAAAATAAGAGGCAATCGCTATTCCGAATGGTACGAAAGCATGTCCTTGTGCAGTAATAATATTTGAGTGTTGTACAACTTCTTTATATACAAAATTTTCTACTGGAAAACAATCTAACTTTTGATAATCTATAGTCGCTGTATAAGAAATCCCTTTAAATAAACCTGCTCTTGCTAACGCATACGGTCCAGCACAAATCGCAGCTACTAATTTTTCTTTTTCAGAAAATTGGCGAATGACTGAAAAGAGAATATCTGCGTCTTTCATATGTACTTCGTCTCCCCCTGGAATGATAATCCCCTCATATTCATCTACACGCACTTCACTTAATTCTATATGCGGTTGTACTTGCAAGCCTGTTTCACTTATAATCAACCCTTTTGTTAAGCCCGCAGTAATGATTTCATATTTCTTTTTCAGCAATGCTGTCGCTACTGTAATTTCAAACTCCGCAAATGTTGGGTATACGAATAATAATATTTTTTTCATAGTCCTTTCTCCTTTAACCAGCCCATAAAATATGCTTCTAACTCATCCACTGTTAATGTATTCGTGTCCACATAAGTTATAGGAAATTGTTTATACCATTCTTTTTCGGTTTCGACTAATTTAAATTGCTCCTCAAATGTACTTCGATTTCTTGTTCTATCATTATTTTTTCTATCATATACATTCTTTTTCGTGACATCTAAATAAAAAATCGCATCTGAACGACATTCTCTTAATTTATATAATTCATCTTTTAATTCAGTTTCCATACCCCACTCTTCCCCTATAATCGTTGGATAAAAGAGTGTATAAAATTCAATATCTTCTGGTCCGCGATCAAAAATCACGACTGAATCTTTCACATTTTGAAACTCCTTTATTTTTGCTTCCATAAACATTTTTTGATTTATAATAAATCCTTCTTTTGAATTCATATCCAAATTTAATTGTTTTCGCTTTTCTACAATTGGATATGGATTTTCATATATAACTGAAAGCCCACATCGCTCTAACCTTTTAGCCAATGTTGTTTTTCCGCTTGCCATCGATCCTTGGAGTGAAATTACATATGCCATTCCTCTCATTCCCTTGCATTTTAGTATATCTATAATATACAGAATTTTAAAAACCATCAACAGAATATATATCACCTTGTTTCTTATTCTTATCTAACTTATAATAAAAATAGAGATTATGACGGACGCATCAATAATGTAAGCTTGGAAATCCAAGCTTACATTATTTTTTGCTTTCCCTTTTCTAATAAAAAGAGTATACTAGTTTAGAACGTATGTTCTTAATGATTACATACAGTAAGGAGATAGAACAATGGTATACGATACAAAAGCGATTTCTTGGAATGAGTCTTTAAAACAACTTCAACGCCGCTATACAAACAAACAAGTTGATCGAAAAGAATTTGAAGATATTGAACTGATGGAATTCTTCCACGATAACGACTACATTTCTTTACCTACACATATAAGCGGCCTATCAACAGCACGTTTTACTTCTTACTCTATTTTTACAACTGAAGATAAAGATCGTAAAGTTGGCACATTAATCATTGAATATGTAGAAGATGATAATAATAATTTATGTGTTGAACAACTATACTTTGTTTAAATGATAACGCTTGGTCAAAATGACCAAGCGTTCTTGCTTTCTATGAATATCACTGTTTATAATATGAATAAAAGAAAACCGCAATCATTAAGGGGGGATAAGCTTGCTCGAAGGATGGTTCAGTTGGTTCATAGTGCTATGGACTGTTATTTTATTAGGACTTATGTCTATCGGTGGATACTTTATGTTCAGAAAATTCCTAAAACGATTACCTAAAGAAGATGGTATGTCCATTTTAGATTGGGAAGAGCACTATATTAATAAAACTAGACATTTATGGGATGAAGAACAAAAACAATTGTTAGAAGAGCTCGTAAGTCCTGTTCCAGAACTATTTCGCGATGTCGCTAAATCAAAAATTGCTGGCAAAATTGGAGAACTGGCATTACAAGAAAAAGCCTCTCAAATTACACAAGATTTAATTATTAAAGGATATATTATTGCTACACCAAAACGCGACCATAAATTTTTAGTTAAAAAACTACAAGAAAAAGAGATTGATTATTCTCATTATGAATCTTTACTGACAAAATCCTCCTCATAAAAAAAGATTGCTAGATTATAGCAATCTTTTTTAACTTACAGTTACAGATTTTACGGCTGTTAATCTAGCTTCTGCCAAGTCTATTTGTAATCCGACCGCACTTGTATAAATCGTATCCCCTGTACCTGTAATATTTACTTGTGTAGATGTCGTATTTGGCGCAATAGAACCTGTTGCATTTACATTTGTAATATCAAATTCAGCTCTCGCATCTGCCTTTGTAGTAGTTCCAGAAAAATTCCGATCTGCAAAACTTCCAATTGTATTTAAATCCCCATTAATATCATTTACTTGCCCTCTAAAAAAGTTTCCCGACGGATTATTCGGTCCCGTTAATGTTACAGAGTTCAATTGAAAGTTATCCCCTGTAAAGTTCGGATCGCCATTTACTGCCATTACAAAAGCTCTTGCTGTCACTGTCCCTGCAGCTGGTGTAAAAAATCCAGAAAGGGTTTGTGGTGTACCTGATAATAAAAAGCCTGGAAATAAACTCACATTTCTCATTGGATAGGAGGAATCACGATAAACTACAATTAAAGACCATCCAGCACCATAACCGACTGGCTGACGCGTAGGTAATCTTGTTACGCTATGCCTCCCTGCTGCTCGATTTGGTAATCCTTGTAGTAAAGATGTTACGTCTGCTGCTCGATTATAAACATTGGCTATGAAAGGTAAATTCGTCCCTCCTGATGACCATGCTGAATTTATTGTCACTTGTGTACTCGTTCCATCAGGCGTAACTAAATTTGGTGGATTCGCATCAACAACAGCGGTTGTAACAAGCGTATCCAACCCGCCTGACCAAACAAGTAATGCAAAATCCACAACCGCCGTAGCAGGAACAATAGTAGTTGACGGATTTAATTCAGCCCATGAACCATCTAGCGTCCAATCATTCGTCGTACCTCCAAATGTATTTGGATCTGTTGAAGAAGGAACCCCTCCAAAAGTTAAGTCAGTATTCAATGTAATAAGCGCATTGTAAGCAAAGTTTGTATTGGCAGTACCACGCATTCCCATCGTATTGCCCGTATGCATCATAAATAAATTATCATTTTTACCGTAAGCTTGAACGAAGGCCAAGACCTCACTACCTTTCTATGAAAATAAATATTTATTCGCTATTTCATTTAATGCAAGTAAAAAGAAAAAGTTCCATTTATATACGTACGAGCTCATTTAGGCAAAAAAAAGCCTTTGCCTATTCCTATTCATTTATATTTGAATAGGATGCAATGACGAGTTCATTTTTCATATTTTTTACAAATAGAACCAGTTTTAAATTTTGAATTGATGCTATTTGTAAGTGTCTAACTATTGATCGGATTTAAATTCATTTAGAAAGGACGAATCTAATGGCAATAGCAACAATAGGAAGTCGTTTAACCTATACAATCGTTGTCCAAAATACTGGAACACTTCCTGCCCAAAACGTTACATTCACAGATCCTATACCAGCTGGCACCACTTTCGTTCCAAACAGTGTAACTGTTAACGGTACTCCAACAGCCGGCGATCCTTCAACTGGAATTCCTATTAATAATATTCCAGCTGGTGGTTCTGTTACAATTACTTTTCAAGTAGATGTAACAAGTATTCCTACCCCACCTGTCGCCAGTAACGTAGCATCATTTGGATACGAATTTCAACCTGCACCTAACGCACCCACTATCACACGTACAACAACAAGCAATATAGTTGATACAGATATTTTCACAGCTAATGTCGCATTAACAAAAGCAGTAGATAAAACAATTGCTACCATCGGTGATACGATTACGTATACAATTACCGCCACAAATCAAGCCCCCTTAGCTGCTAATAATGTTATCATTACAGACACACCCCCTGCCGGCACATCGTTCGTACCGGGTAGCGTTACAGTTAATGGTACTTCTACTACGGGTAATCCTGCTACTGGTATAAATGTAGGAACGATTGCTGCAAACGGGAATGCTACAATTACGTTTCAAGTTCGAGTTAATACCCTTCCTACACCAAACCCTATTCCAAATAGTGCAACTTCAAGCTTTCAATATAATCCACCAAACCAACCACCAATTAACAGAAACTCTACAAGTAATATAGTTGAAACACAAATTAATGCTACTATCATTAATCCGACTAAAAGTGCAAACCAACAAATTGTGAATATTGGTGACATCATTACGTATACGATTACTGTTCCAAACAGCGGTAATATCCCAGCAACTAATGTTTCTATCACCGATCCTATCCCTACTGGTACTACTTTTATTCCAAACAGTGTTACAGTTAATGGAGCGACACAATCTGGCGTAACACCAACAAATATTCCGCTCGGTACGATTCCTGCTGGTCAAACTACAACTGTCACATTTCAAGTTCAAGTCACTTCTCTCCCAGCTAACGGAACGATTACTAACGAAGCAAATGTAACTTTTACTTTCCAACCTAATCCCAATGAACCAACGACCACTACTACAACGACGACTCCACCTACAAATACTTCTGTACGGACAGCGATTGTAAAACCAACTAAAACAGCAAGCCCACAAGTTGTTGATATTGGCGATACAATTACGTATACGATTACATTACCGAATACAGGAAATATTTCTGCAACTAATGTTATTGTGACTGATCCGATCCCTGCTGGAACTACTTTTGTTGCAAATAGCGTGACAATAAATGGCACCCTGCAACCTGGTGTAAATCCATCTGGCGGCATACAAGTTGGAACCATTGCAGCTGACTCAACATCAACGGTTACTTTCCAAGTTCAAGTAAACTCCCTCCCTGCTAGCGGAGTCATTCGAAATGTCGGAAATGTAACATTTACCTATCAACCTGATCCAACAAAACCGGCAATTACAACAACAAACCCTACTCCGCCTACTACTGTACCCGTTAATACAGCCATTACAAACCCTATAAAAACGGCTGATAAAACCGCTGTTGATATTGGCGATATCATTACCTATACTGTCACATTTAACAACGATGGCACTATCCCTTCTACAAACGTAATTTTTACAGATTCAATTCCTGCTGGTACAACATTCATTCCAAATAGTGTAGTTTTAAATAATGTTCCTGTTCCAAACTCGAATCCTGCATCTGGAATTCAAGTTGGTACAATTAATCCTGGTGAAACAAAAACACTATCATTCCGAGTTCGTGTTACACAGATCCCCGCTGGCGGTGTCATTACAAATGAAGCTTCAACAACTTATACGTATCAACCTGATCCGAACCTACCATCTGTTACAACTACTGAACCAACAACTCCTACAAATGTGAACGTCAATACGGCAACAATAAACCCAACTAAATCTGCAAACAGAGCTTTTGTTGACATTGGTGATGTTATTACGTATACAATTAGTTTACAAAATAACGGCACTGTTCCCTCTACGAATACTGTACTAACAGACCCAATTCCAAACGGGACAACATTTATTCCAAATAGCGTCACGATTGATGGTGTCTCACAACCTAACAGTAATCCTGAAAACGGTATATCAATCGGCACTTTAAATCCAAATCAGGCAAAAACAATTACATTCCAAGTTCAAGTTACAAGTGTGCCACCAAATGGCCTTATAGAAAACCAAGGCAGTGTATCATTTAATCATATTGTTAATCCAAATGAACCTCCTGTTACAAAAACGACTCCAACTCCTAAAACAGAAACACAAGTTGGGACCGTTGTTACTGCGCCTACAAAATCTGCAGACAAACAAGTTGCTGATTTAGGAGATACAATTACCTATACGGTCACATTTACAAATAATGGGACAGTTCCAGCTACAAATGTAGTCGTTACAGACCCTACACCTAACGGTACTATTTTCGTTCCAAATAGTGTTACGATTGATGGTGTTTCGAATCCTGGTTCCGATCCAGCACTTGGAATACAACTTGGTACTATTTCTGTCGGAGAAACAAAGACAATCACGTATCAAGTTGTCGTTACAAACTTACCACCTGATGGGGGAATTAGAAACCAAGCATCCTTCACTTATCAATATCAACCGAATCCAAATGAACCTCCTGTTACGACAACTACTCCAACCCCTTTAGTTAATGTGGCAATTAATAACCCAAATCCGACAACTACAAAATCAGTGAATCAACAAATTGCTGATTTAGGAGATACGATTACTTTTACCGTAACATTCCAAAATAGAGGGACCGTACCTGCAACTAATGTTATTGTGCAAGATACACTTCCACCTGGTGTTTCATTCGTTCCAGGTAGCGTTGTTGTTAGCGGAACATCACAACCTGGAGAAAATCCCGAAATTGGGATACCAGTCGGCACTGTAAATCCTGGTCAAAGTATTACAGTTACGTTCCAAGGTGTAGTAAATAGTATCCCGCCTGGGGGAGTTATTAGAAATCAAGCAAATATAACATTCACATATGAGCCCAATCCAAATGAACCTCCTGTTACAACAACTATTACAACACCTGAAACAGAAACGGCAGTTAATACTGCAACACTAAATCCACAAAAAACAGCTGATCGTTCCTTCGTTGCATTAAATGATATCATTACCTATACGCTCTCATTCCAAAACACCGGTACTGTCCCTGCTACGAATATAACAGTAATAGATTCTATCCCTGCTGGTACTGTGTTTGTTCCAGATAGTGTTACGATTAATGGGATTCCTCAAGCAGGGACCAATCCAGCATCAGGAATTTCACTTGGAACTTTAGCACCATCCGAACGAGCGACCATTACTTTCCAAGTACGAGTAGTAAACATTCCTGCTAGCGGCGAAATACGCAATCAAGGAAGTGCAACATTTAATTATCAACCTGATCCCAATTTACCTCCAGTCACAAAAACAGAAACAACTCCTGAAACAACGACCCCTATCCAAACTGTAGTAATAAGTCCAACGAAAACAGCAAACCTTACGTTTGCAGAAATTGATGATATTGTAACTTATACTGTTACATTTACAAACCAAGGAACTATACCTGCTACAGGTGTAACAATTACAGATTCTTTACCACCTGGTACAACTTTTGTTACGAATAGCGTTACAGTAAATACCATCCCTCAACCTGGTGTCAGCCCGGTTACAGGCATTTCCGTCGGTACAGTTAACCCTGGCGAAACTGTCACTGTTACGTTCCAAGTACAAATAAATGCTATTCCACCTAACGGAAAAATAGAAAATACAGCAAGCGTGACCTATATTTCGCAACCAACTCCTGGTGAACCACCTATTACAACAACAGAAACAACCCCGACTGTAACATTACCAGTTCGTACTGCTAATCCAGACCCGCAAAAAACAGTAGATCGCGAGTTTGCAAGTATTGGAGATACACTCACTTATACAATTACTCTCCAAAACAATGGTAATATACCTGCAACCGATGTTATTATTACTGATTCTATCCCTACTGGAACTACATTTATTCCTGGTAGTGTTACGATTAATGGTATTTCACAACCTAATTTAACACCAACAACAGGAATCCCAGTTGGAACATTAAACCCTAGACAAATAGTGACTGTTACTTTAGAAGTACAAGTAACTGCTCTACCACCAAATGGTATTATCTCAAATGAAGCTAATGTCACTTACACATCTCAACCAGACCCTACTCTTCCACCTATTACAACAACCACACCTACTCCAATCGCAGAAACAATTGTACAAAATGCAGAGTTAGAATCAACAAAAACCGTAGATTTACCAATCGCTAACATTGGAGATGCACTCACTTATACGATCACCCTTGAAAACAATGGAAATATTCCTATGACAAATGTATCTGTCATTGATCAACCACCAGTAGGCACACAATTCATTGTAGATTCTGTTACAGTAAATGGTGGTTCACAACCAGGTGTCGATCCAAGTATTGGGATACCTATCGGTACAATACAACCAAATCAAATCGTAACCATCACGTTCCAAGTAACGATTACAAATATACCTCCTAACGGGGTTGTTACAAATGTTGGTTCAGTCAACTTTACATCTCAGCCTAATCCAAATGAACCTCCTATTACAGAAACAGAAGAAACACCACCAGTTAATACTGAAATCATTAATAGTATTATTAATCCATCGAAAACAGCTGATCGAAACAACGTTGATATAGGTGATATTATTACGTACACCGTTACCTTCCAAAACTTACAAACTGTACAACTGACAGATATCGTTTTTACAGACCCCATCCCAACAGGAACTACTTTCATTCCAAATAGCGTTACAATTAACGGCACTCCAACTAGTAATATAGATCCAGCCCTTGGCATACCTCTTGGCACATTAAACCCTAGCGAATCGGTCGTTGTAACTTTCCAAGTTCGTGTTGTTTCCATACCACCTAACGGAATTATTGTAAATGAAGCTACTATCACCTACACATTCCAACCTAACCCTGGAGAACCACCAGTAACGGTAACTACTCCAACGCCGCCTACTACTACAAATGTCAACACTGCAACAACGAACCCTACAAAATCTGCTGATAAAGTATTTGCTTTATTAGGTGACACAATCACTTATACAATCTCCTTGCAAAATACAGGTACTGTCCCTGCAACAAATATACTTGTAACCGATCCTATTCCAGCCGGTACCACTTTCATACCGAATAGCGTTACGATAAATGGTGTTACACAACCAGGCATCATTCCTAGTTCCGGAATTCTTATCGGTACACTAGAACCTAACACTTCAGTCGTTGTAACTTTCCAAGTTCAAGTAACATCAATACCACCAACAGGCTTTATTGAAAATGAAGGGACCGTTTCATTCCAATATGAGCCAGATCCTACTAGACCACCTGTATCTATTACTACACCTACTCCTACTACAAAGACACAAGTAAGTGAAGTTACTACTAACCCGAACAAACAAGCAAACCCTCAAGTTATTAATCTCGGTGATACTGTCACTTATACAATTACGTTCCAAAATGTCGGGAATATTAATGCGACAGATGTGATTATTACAGACCCTACTCCAGCTGGTACTACTTTCATTCCAAATAGTGTTACGATAAATGGCAGCACGCAACCTGGGGCAAATCCAAATAGTGGTGTAACTGTTGGGACTGTAACTCCTGGGCAAATTGTTACATTAACTTATCAGGTTACTGTAACTGCACTCCCGCCAGACGGTATTATTAAAAACACTGCAACTGTCACTTACACATTCCAGCCAAACCCTAGCGAACCTCCTATTACCATTACAGATCCTACTCCAACTGTTGAAGTATCCGTTATTACGCCTACACCTAACCCAAATAAACTAGCAGACAAACAAATTGTAGATATAAATGAAATCATAACGTATACCGTAACCTTCCAAAATCGCGGATCAGTCCCTGCAACTTCCGTTATCATTACTGATCCATTAGCAAATGGGCTAACATTTGTTCCAGGTACCGTTATAATAAATGGTACTCTGGATCTTGGAGCAAATCCTGTAGCGGGTATACCTGTAGGTACAGTCAATCCGAACGATACAATTACGGTTCAATTCCAAGCGAGAGTAACCAGCGTACCACCTGGTGGTATCATTCGAAATCAAGCAACTGTTACTTTCACATATGAACCAGTTCCTGGTGAACCTCCTATTACCATTACAGACCCTACGCCAATTAACACAACGAATGTAAATACAGCTATATTAAATCCACAAAAAACAGCTACGCCAGAAACAGTTACACTAGGTGATATCATTACGTATACGATTTCACTCCAAAATACAGGTACCATTCCTGCTAATAATATTGTTGTAACTGATACAATTCCTGTCGGTACTTCGTTCATTGAAGATAGTGTTACTATTAACAATGTACCGCAACCAACCGCAAATCCATCCACAGGCATCCCGATTTCAACACTTGCTCCTTCTGAATCCGCAACGATTTCTTTCCGTGTCCTAGTTACTTCAATTCCACCAAGCGGAGAAATTCAAAACCAAGGTAACGTTTCCTTCCAATACCAACCTGATCCTACTAAGCCACCTGTATCCGTTACTACGCCTACACCTACTACAATTACCCCTGTAAACGTTGGAACTATCAATCCGATAAAAACCGCTGATAAATCCATCGTTTCAGTAGGTGATACGATTACATTTACTATCACATTCCAAAATGAAGGTACGATTCCTGTCACTGACATTTCTGTTACTGACTCACTTCCTGTCGGCACATCATTCATTCCAAATAGTGTCACAATTAATAATATTCCTGTTCCAAACGCAAATCCATCCACAGGCATTCCAGTCGGAACTCTTAATCCAACAGAATCAGTAACTATTTCATTCCAAGTACAGGTTATTACACTTCCAGCTAATAGAATGATTACAAATATCGCGTCCATTACGTATACTTCTCAACCTGATCCGACTAGACCACCTATCACAACAACGACAACAACACCACCAATTACGATAGAAGTAAACCCTAATGAGCCAAACACATTCATTAAGACCGCGAATGTAAATCGTGTAGAACTCGGTGACTTCATCACATATACACTTACCTTTACTAACAATGGCGCTACCCCTGCAAATAATGTACTCATTACCGATCCACTTCCTCCCGAAGTTACTTTCTATCCAAATTCAATAACAGTAAACAGCGTTTCACGTCCTGGAAGTAATCCGACTATTGGTATTCTTATTGAAACTGTTAATCCAGGTGAATCCGTTGTTGTCCGTTTTATCGTTCAAGTAACAGCAGAGCCACGAAACGGTCTCATTCGAAATACCGCCCGCATTCGCTATACACTTAGACCTGATCCTACTAAACCACCGATTCCTGTTGATGAGACTTCGGAACCAAATATTATTCCGTTTATCGGTCCATTCGTCTCGCCAAATTTAAATTGTTTCTTTAATGGGGAACGTTTTATACGCCGCGGCTGGGACAGAAGATGTTAACAATATAAATAAAAAGACAGCGTCAAAAAACGCTGTCTTTTTATTTATACATATACAGTTTTTAAGTTAGTTTCATATCTTTTTCATTATAAAAACCATCTTCTTTTTCCATTTCCTTCTGTAATTTCGTAAAGGAACGGTACATAGCAATTCTCCATGACACAATCATCGCGAACGCCAGTAAGAAGAACATGCCACTAAGTTGTCCTAAATCAAGAGATTGACTTAAGTATGTTTTAAATACAATCCGCACGACAAGTAATCCAATTAATATAAAAACAAATGCTTTTGAACGCTTCAAATAAATCTCTTGTCCTCTAATTTCAAATTTAGATGTTTTAATAAGAAAAATAGAGAAAAACAAACCGACGCCAATTGCTTCTAACATTTCTGCTGGAGTTAATCGAAATTCAGGAAAAACAAACATCAACGCTCCCGTGCTCATAAAAAATGGTGGAAGTATAATTTTTTTCAATGTTGCCGGTTTCTTAGCTGCTTTTAAACGAATAAACATCGCACCAACAGCCATACAAACAGCAACGATACTGGATAAAACAACTATGTTCATATTTTCTCATCCTTTTTTGTGGCTATATGCAAAATATACTTTCATTATATGCTTTTCCGTTAGTATTTCCAACATTTTCACAGAATAATACTAAAAACCGGTAAAACCACCAAATAAACTTGAGAAATATACGATAATTTTCGTCATCCAGTTAAAATATAGGAAGATACCCATGACAATCATAACGTATCCTCCAATTTTCATGAATTTCATACTATTTCTTTTAATCCAAGACATTTTCGTAATAAAGAATGATAGTACGAAAAATGGGATAGCAAATCCAAGTATGTATGCTATCATATAAATCATTGCTGATTCTGGATTTGTTGCAGCTAATCCAATGACAGACACTAAAATAGGTCCAGTACAAGGCGTCCACCCTGCAGCAAAAGCCAATCCAATTAGAACGGATCCAAAATAGCCACTCGGACGATTTTTAAACGTAAATTTACGGTCTTGCATTAAAAACTTTGGCTTAAACACACCGACAATAATAAGACCGAACACGATGATAAATATACCACCTAACTGTCTAATTAAATCTTTATAATTTGTAAAGATGCCTCCAATAAAACTTGTACCAAACCCAATTGCAATAAATATAATTGAAAATCCAAGTAAGAAAAACGCTGTATGTATCATACTTCTTTTACGAAGCATTGCATTTTCTTCTTTCAACTCAGAAACCGACATACCTGTTATGTACGATAAAAATGCCGGATAAAGCGGTAAGCAACATGGGGAAATAAATGATAAAAATCCTGCGCCAAACGCTAAAAAAATACTAATATCTTGCATGATTCCACTCCTCTCCTTACATATTGTAGCAAAAACACATAAAAATACTATGAACAATTCGTGAACTCACTTTAACAACGTGATAATAAGAAAAACTACCCTTGCAAACAGTTTCTGATAAAACGTTTTCATTTCCTTCTATTATATAGAATAATCTCAATTGGACTACGAAACTTCTCTAATTGTTATTAACATAACAAAGGTAACATAGTTTCTCAAATAATTAGCACACTATAATGGACTACCGTTCTATCTCCCTAAAAAATATTTTTTCAAATGCTGTCTTTATACAATATGAAACTGATTTTACAATACTTTTATTATTACTAATTTCAAGATTATGCATAAATATCATACTTTTATTATTATTCTATAAAATGTCACACTTTTCTTTTATTTGACCCTTTATTTTTAATTTTGTATACTTCCCTCTAGTTATATATGTCCGTTAGGAACAATTTCATATAGATGGGAGGAATTTTTATGCTTCGTTATTCTCTTTTAGTTTTATTAGGAGCGTGTAGTTATGGGATTTTAGCTATTTTCGTTAAACTTGCCTATGCAGAAGGATTTTCACTTGGAGAGGTAATTGGCAGCCAATATTTGTTCGGTTGGATTATTTTGCTTGCTATTACTCTTCTATTTTCTAGACATCGTGTTCCATTAAAACAAGCGTTAATTTTATTCGTTGCAGGTACATCTGCAAGTTTTACTGGGATTTTTTATTATGCTTCATTAAAAACTGTACCAGCATCTATTGCAATTATACTTTTATTCCAATTCGTTTGGGTCGGAATTATTATTGAAGCAGTCGCAACAAAAACATTACCTTCAAGAGAAAAGGTTATTTCCGTTATTTTCTTACTTGCAGGTACATTTTTATCAAGTGGTTTACTAGAAAAATCAGCAGGTGATTTCGATATGACTGGAATCATACTAGGTTTATTATCTGCTGTTACATTCGGAACATACATTTTCGTGAGCGGAAAAGTTGCTGTTGAAGTACCTTCATTACCGCGCGGTGTTCTCTTAATGACTGGCGCTTTAACTTTAGTAATGATCGTATTCCCGCCAACATTTATTTTTAGCGGTGCAATTTCTGAAGGACTTTGGAAATATGGTTTAGGATTAGGAACATTTAGTATCGTTATTCCTTCTATCGCCTTTACAATCGGTATTCCAAAGATCGGTTCTGGCTTAGCGACTATTCTTGGTGCAGCAGAACTACCAGTTACAACAATTATGTCTGTATTCGTTTTAAAAGAAGCTGTGCTATCTTCACAATGGATCGGTGTATCACTTATTTTAATCGGTATTGCAATCCCGCAAATTGCCTATGCAATGCGTGGACGTTATCGTAAACATCATACACACAAAAAATTGGCAGCATAAAGTGAAACTTTAATCAGTGGGGGGTTCTTCATCCCCCACTGATTATTAGCCTTCACCAATCGGACTTTAATGGGCAGTTGATCCCCCACCTAAATTCTTTGCTTTCGCTGAATTTTGAGGTGGGGGTCTTACTGCCCATTAAAGCGGGATAAAACGAGAGAGGATTTTCATTTGAGAATCCTCTCTTTTCTTATTGTATAATTAATGTAAATACATTAATTAAGAAAGAAGGCATTATACGTGGCAGCAAATCTAGAGCAATTAACTGAGATGCTAATTTCTATTCGTCGAAATTTACATGAGCATCCAGAATTATCATACGAAGAATTTGAAACGACGAAGACTATAAAAAATTGGTTAGAAGAGAAAAACATTACGATTATAAATTCTAGTTTAGAAACAGGCGTTATTGCTGAAATTTCAGGGAATAATAGCGGACCAATTATAGCAATCCGTGCTGATATTGATGCCCTTCCTATTCAAGAAGAAACACATTTACCGTACGCTTCAAAAATTCCCGGTAAAATGCATGCTTGTGGGCATGATTTTCATACAGCTGCTATTATAGGTGCCGCTTATTTATTAAAAGAAAAAGAATCTTCTCTTAGCGGAACTGTACGCTTTATATTCCAACCAGCTGAAGAAAGTAGCAATGGTGCTCGCAAAGTAATTGAAGCCGGGCATTTACATGGCGTGCAAGCTATTTTCGGTATGCATAATAAACCTGATTTACCAGTAGGTACAATCGGTATTAAAGATGGTCCACTGATGGCCGGGGTCGATCGATTTGAAATTAAAATTCACGGAGTTGGTACACATGCAGCTGTACCTGATGCTGGGGTAGACCCTATTGTCGCGTCCTCTCAAATCGTGATGGCACTCCAAACAATTGTAAGCCGAAATATAAGCTCTTCACATAATGCCGTCGTCAGTGTCACAAACATCCATTCAGGAAATACGTGGAACGTAATTCCTGAAAAAGCAACGCTGGAAGGAACTGTACGTACATTCCAAACTGAAACACGTGAAAAGATTCCTGCACTAATGAAACGTATTATTCAAGGGGTTTCTGATGCATTAGGTGTAAAAACAGAATTTCGTTTTTATGCAGGTCCTCCTGCTGTTCATAACGATACATCTTTAACAAACTTATCCTCTCAAGTTGCTGAAAAAATGAATTTAAATATCATCTCTCCTACCCCGTCAATGGCCGGAGAAGATTTTTCTTTTTATCAACAAGAAATACCTGGTTCATTCGTTTTTATGGGAACGAGTGGTACACATGAATGGCATCATCCAGCTTTTACAGTAGATGAGCAAGCATTACCTATAAGTGCAGAATACTTCGCTTTGTTAGCTGAAAAAGCACTTAAACAATTTGCATAAAAAAAGGAGCCGTTAAGAAATACTTAACGGCTCCTTTTTTTAAGTTAAATCGCGTTTTAAAAATACTGTATAGGAAATGCTTAAAAATACAAATAAATATAGTAATAACATACATGAAGCAAATGGGAATGTTACTCCATCAATAAAACTTCCATTCTTTGAAATACTGTATAAATCTGTGTTTGCTGGCAATAAATATTTCGCCCAATCATATCTAGTCGATGCTAATAATGCAATATTTCCTGATAAAGCAAGAAATAGTGAAATACCAATCGCGCCTCCACTAGATCTTGTTAATACAGAAATCATAAATGCAAACGCTGCGTACACAATCGTCGGCAACCACGATAAAATATAATACTTACTAGCTTCCACAAAAATATTTTGTTTTATAATATTTCCATCTTGGAAAATAAGCTCGCTCCATGCAGGCTGTTGGAATTTATAAATAACAAGTCCACATAAAGTGGAGAAGATCATATTAAATATAAACAATAACGCTGCAAATATCACAATTGCTAAAAATTTAGCTGTCAAAATTTTAAATCGACTCGCTGGTCGTATCGTTAAAAATTTATATGTTCCCCAGCTATATTCATTCGCAAAAATTGTACTTGCATACACGAGGATAAATGGGAGCAATATTGGAAATACGATAAAACCTGTATCTCTCATGAAAGAAAGCGGAGAACTGCTTGCCGGTGCTGTATCTGTATCTAAATGCTTCATCTTAAGCTGATATTCCTTTACAAGCTCGTCCCCAGATCGTTCTGCTAATATAGCTTCTTTTTTCATACCTAGTTTTTTCTCTATTTCTACAGTTCGTTCTGTATAATCGGCTTTCCATCCTTTTGTTTCCGGTTCTAAATACTTTACCGTAACCCACCCTAATCCAATTATTAATACTGCAATAACTGCAAAGGGAATAATCGTTCGCTTTCGCTTAAATATTTTATACAGTTCGTTATACACTAAATTAAACAATATCTTTTCCCCCTGTTAATTCTAAAAATTGCTCTTCTAACGTTTTTCTTTCTTCATATACACGATACACTTGAATATTTTTCTCAAGCAATGTACGAATAACATTTGGGATTTCTTCATCTTTTACAGTAATAAGTAGATCATTACCTTTTATTAAAACATCTTGGTCTAACATTTCTGCTGCTTTATTCGCATCATCTACACGTATACGGATTGTCTCCATCTCTTCTCTTTGATTATGCTGAATATTTTGCGTCGCCACATATTCTCCATGCTGAATAATGATAACTCTATCACACATTAATTCAACTTCTGAAAGTAAGTGACTAGATACAAGTACCGCTTTTCCTTGTTCATGTGCAATTTTCTTTATGTACATTCTCATTTCATGTATTCCACTAGGATCTAATCCATTCGTTGGTTCATCTAATATTAATACATCTGGATCGTGAATAAGCGCTTGAGCAATTCCTAAACGTTGTCTCATGCCGAGTGAATATGCTTTTACTTTTCGGTCAATTACTTGTCCCATTCCTAACAATTTCACTACTTCATCGATACGTTCTTCGGTCACATTACCATTCATTCGTCCGAAATATGTTAAATTTTCATAGCCGCTCAAAAAAGGATAAAATTCAGGTGTCTCAATTACCGCTCCAATTTTCGCAGCGGTTTTTTCAAATTGCTGTTTCACAGATTGACCATCAATCCATACTTCACCTTCTGTCATACGGATCATACCAACCATCATTCTCATTAAAGTCGTTTTCCCAGCACCATTTGGTCCGAGCAAGCCAACTACTTCACCCTTTTTAACTTCGAAACTAATATTTTCTACAAGTGTCTTTGAACCGATTCGCTTCGTTAACCGCTCAACTTTTACAATTGATTGTTCATTTGTCATTCTATACAACCTTTCCTTCCCATTCTTTGTCAGGTCTTTACACTGTAACATGATTATTTTTCTGTGTAAAATAGAAAAAGGCATGATTTCTCATGCCTTTTTCTTGAAATGAAACGAATTTTCATCTTGTAAACTTTGAATAAATCGAAAACATTGCACCATCGATAATAGGACGATAACAACCATAATTATACTAACAACTACTATTGCATATATTGTAATTGGTGCACTATTTATCCCTTGTATTCCTACTATTTTCATAAAGATAATCGTAAATAATTTCAAAAATAACATCCCATTCACTAATCCAAAAACAAACGCTGCGCC
The DNA here is from genome assembly GCF_053345335.1 of Bacillus sp. M5A3_1b. Taxonomy (NCBI): domain Bacteria; kingdom Bacillati; phylum Bacillota; class Bacilli; order Caryophanales; family Bacillaceae; genus Bacillus; species Bacillus sp. M5A3_1b. The sequence goes on from NZ_JBKEZY010000009.1 coordinate 144,243, forward strand.
ATAAATGAATAATTGCTCCTGACATAATACACATAGTACATTCCTATTCTCTGCTACATAAGATTTAATTTCCTCTTTCCTCACTTGCAGAAGAGAAAACGTTATTTTATATGTAGTAAAAATACATATAACAATGAATATAAGAAACAGCGTGTAAAAACACATTTGAAATAAAAGTGTAGTCCCTAATTCCCCAATAGCCCCTTTATTAAATTGGAGCGATATCATAAAAAACAAAACCATAGTACTCATAGCAATCCACATAAATTGCTTCATCCTTTTGGCAGCAAATGTTCTTATATTTTTTCTCACTAACTGACATAAAGACATATGTTCTTCCCCTACCTTACTTCATACCATACTCATTCTATACTACTAGTGTATAAAAATATGACATTTTAAACATCGCACTACAATCTGAATTTTTTCTAAGTCTTTAGTCCTAGAAAATAAAATGGTAAATAAATCATATTCAGAATATAATTGTAAAAAGGAGGGGGTTGCATGCGCATAAAATTACTATCAATCTTATTTTTATTATTTCTCACAAGTTGTAGCTCACTTAAAAACAATGAGATCACCATTGTTGAGCCATACAAATTAACAGAAGAGCAATCTTCTATTTTACAAATGACTCCTTTTCAAGAAGGAGACAGCATGTTTTATAACGTTACCCTAAAAAATGAAAAAGATGAAATACATGCTACAATTGATTATTATCAAAATGGTAAAAAAACAAACGTAATTGCGAATATAGCTACCTCCCATTTTCAAAAAAAGAAAGTAAAGCTTTCTTTTTTACCACCTCAATCCCAACTCGATAAAGATGTACAAGTGCAAAAACATTAGTATGTTAATATTGAAGGTAGTTCCATGCTCGCTCCTGAAGAAGCACCTCCAATCATAAATAGCTCTGCCTCTACTACTATTCAATCTGCTATAAACTTAACATACAATCAAAAGACGACTTTAGCGGCTATAATAAAAACGAATAAAGAAACCGTAAGAATTCCAATGCTTGAGGAAAAAACTGCTATTGACCAACTATTACAAGAAAACGAACATGTTTATCTCTTTAGTATAGAACTAAAAAAAGAACACTAAAGCGGAAATGCAATTATATTGCATTTCCGCTTTAGTGTTTAACGAGGTGTACTTTTTAACAAATTAATTAATCTCATCCTCAACTTCTATTCTTTTCTTCTCTCTTGCAATTTTCAAAAACTCTAAAAGTTCCGGATTAGTATTCATTTTTTTGTACGCTACTGACATTTCTGCAACAAAATTAGAATCACATAACTCTTTATATACGACTTCGGTTTTATACAATTTATTCGCCGATACAGGTATTACCGTAATTCCGATTCCTGCCGCTACAAGTCCCATAACTGTTTGATATTCCGTTGCTTCTTGTACAATGTGTGGACTAAATCCTACGTCGCGGCAAAGTGATAAAATTGTATCGTATAACGCTGGCCATACCGGTCTCGTAATAAATACGAACGGTTCGTCTCTTAAATCTTCAATATGTATTTCATCCTTTTCAGCAAGTGGATGTGCCTTCGGTAAACATAACGTACAAGAAAGCTTTTGAATTGGTTCTAACTCTAGTAATTGCGTTGGAATTGGCGGACGCAAAAAGCCAATATCAATACGGTTATCGTGAAGTGCATGCACCTGATCCGGTGTTGACAGTTCATGTAATGCAACAGACACTCTCGGAAATTTCTTTCTATACTCCCTTACGATAGATGGTAAAATATCATATATCGCCGCACCTACAAAACCAATTGAAAGTGATCCCACTTCTCCCCTTTGGGCACTTTGTGCAACTTCTACTGCTTTATCAATTTGTTCGAACGCTTTTTTTACTTCTTTTAAAAACATTTCTCCAGCTTCTGTTAATTCAACTTTTCTCTTCGTTCTTGAAAATAACATAACTCCCATTTCTTTTTCTAATTGCTGAATTTGTTGACTAAGCGGTGGTTGTGTCATTTGTAAACGAGCAGCTGCTCGTCCAAAGTGTAACTCCTCTGCCACTACAACAAAATATTGCAAATGCCGTAATTCCATTTTGGACACCCTTTTCACTTTCAATTAATATATCTAATATATTAATAACATATAATTTATATATTAGACAAATTTTTCGAATGAACGTATAGTAGAAATTGTTAATTCTTTTTTACAATTTTTATGTAAAAAAAGAAAGAGGTGGGTACTGTATGAAATGGTGGAAATTAAGCGGACAAATTTTATTATTATTTTGTTTCGCTTGGACAGGTGAATGGATTGCAAAACAGGCACACCTCCCAGTTCCAGGAAGTATACTCGGTATTTTTTTATTGTTAATTTCATTAAAATTTAACCTAGTGAAAAAAGAGTGGGTACAGGACGGAGCAGACTTTTTATTAAAAGAACTTATTTTATTTTTCATTCCTTCTGCAGTCGCTGTCATACGCTACAAAGATACACTATCACAATATGGAATCGATCTCATTTTAATTATTATGATTAGTACACTTTGTGTCACTCTCGCTACAGGACTCCTAACAGAATTGCTACTAAAGCGGAAAGGATCCGTGCAATGATCGGCTTTCTTTGTTTATTATTAACACTATTCACATATTGGATATCGAAGAAAATGTATCAACGCTGGAATTGGAGCTTACTTTCTCCTCTTCTCGTTTGTCCTATTATATTAATTACTTTACTACTCGGATTAGACACGCCTTATGAAACATATGAAACAGGTGGTCAATGGTTAACAGAATTATTAAAGCCTGCAACAGTCGCTTTTGCATGGCCAATCTATAAATACTTTGATTTACTCAAGAAACATGGAATGGCTATCTTACTTAATGTCATTGTCGGTTCGTTTTTATCAGTTATTACTTCTGCACTACTAGCAAATTATTTTCAAATCGATTCATCGTTAGAACATAGTTTAGCACCTCATATTGTAACGACACCAATTGCAATGGCCATTTCAGAAATGATTGGTGGAATGTCACAATTAACAGCCGTATTTGTTGTTTTAACTGCGCTAACAGGAGCATTGCTCGGTCCTTCTCTCATACGTATATGTCGTATTAAAACAGCGCTCGCAAAAGGCATTATGTTAGGCACGAGCGCAAATGGAACCGGTACATCAAAAGCATTCGAAATCGGCCCTGTAGAAGGAACCATTGCAAGTTTATCTATGCTTTTAACAGCAGGAGCTAGTTTAGTTATCGTTCCGCTTTTCTTGTCGTGGATACATTGAAAAAGCAAGTGTTTAAACACTCGCTTTTTTATTTATATATTTATTTAAAACCTCATAATCCTCCGGGAAAGATAGCGTTAATTCCTTCATTTCATCTATCCTCTTCCAAGCAATTTCATGTATTAACTCATCAGGATCTTGGATTTTCATACTACCGCCTATTTTTTTAACGACATAATAATGAACGTATACAGGAACCCCGTATGTAATACCCTCTTTTTCGTATATTTTATTTACAACTTCCACATTGTAACCTGTTTCTTCCCAAACTTCTCGAATACAACATTCTTCTAGTGTCTCTCCCTTTTCAAGCCCTCCACTTGGAACAGACCATCTTTTTTCTTCACCCTTTTGCCCTTGCAACACCATTAAAACTTCATTTTTTTCATTTATACATACTGCTGCACAACCTATCCATCTTTCCATATACATCCCTCCCCTACAAAAATTCACCTTCTTTATCATTTTCTCCTTGAAAAAAGAGGAAAAAAGTAAACTAATGACGAAAAATCACATTAACTTCATAGACAATCCCTTCTTAGAAATTAAAAACGGAAGGATGAAAATATGATTTCTAAATATGTTGTGGAATGTGTCTTTTGTGAAGAAAATCGAAAACCACGCCAAGCTATCGTAACAGTTCCCGCCACTACTCAGCTACTAGCCATTGAAAAAGTGCGTGCGGAATGTAAACGTCGTTTCGGAAAAGCTTTATTATTGCAAACAGAAATTAAAGAAGAAATAACTTTTGAACAAAAAGAAAGCCGACCATAAATTGGTCAGCTTTCTTATCCGATCATATTTTCTCATGAAGATTAGGGGCATCCTCTTTAAGGATCGGGATTTTCCCATTATGTACGTTCCATAATGGTCATCGAACAATATATTTCTATGCAATTAATTATTGAATAGAATAGGGCAAAACTTGTTCGCATTTTTAGAAAAGGGATAGGGATATAATTCAAGTAGTACTTCGAATACTCGAACTTTACACTCATTATATTAAAGTAAATCCTTTTATATGGGAAATATGAATTACTTACATAATTCATTCGTAAAATATATTAATAGTTTGCTATATTAATTTTATCCCGCTATTTGTAAGCAGTAACCCCCTACTTATTATAATTTCACTTTATTCCATCAATAGCATACATCCAGCTAAAACCGGTGTCATAATCATCGAAAACCTCAAAAGCATTCGCGGTGCATAATTTGTAAACTTCGCGCCAATATATGCCCCTAACATGGTCCCAATTAATACTTGCAATAACAATATATAATCTAAATATCCTTCCGAACTATATCCTAGCCCGCCTCCAATTGCAATCGGTAATATAACAAGCATCGTTGTCCCTACAGATTGCTGAATCGTTAGTCCCAATAGAACCATTAATCCAAGTTGAATAAACGGTGCAGAACCAATCCCAAATGAACCAGCCATCATTCCAGTAACTAATCCAAGGCATACACATTTCAACAAGTAGTTCATGGAAAACTCTTTATGCTTATATAAAGATGACTGTTCTTTGTTTTGGAACATAATTAATTTAATAAACATAAAAATTGCCGATAAAAATAACATCCCAGCTGTAAACCAATGAAGAAGATGTGCTGGTATAAGTGAACCAAATTTAGAACCAATATAAGAGCCAATTGCGCCAAATCCCCCAACAATCCCGCCTATAATAAGTGCAACATTGCCTTCACGGTAATGACTGACAACACCTGATAATGTCGTAAACGCCATTGCAGTTAAAGATGTTGCAAGAGCAACATGAATAGGAATATGGAATACTAAAGTGAGTATCGCGATAATAAACCCAGCTCCTCCAGCTCCAACAAATCCTAATAAAATACCCATTACTAACATTGTTATAATAATTGCCACAGACTTTCCCTCCAGTAACACAATTATCCATCATATTTATCCTTACATACAAATAAAAAGCATCCTAAACGGATGCTTTTTATTTCAATGATATGTACTTAATCTTGATTAATCAAAATAACCGCTGGACCAGCGACTACTACTCCAGCTACTTCTATCTTTTCAAATTCCTTTACTGTAATAGATATAACTCCTTCTCTTTCCATCAATTCTTTACTCAGGACATCAGTCGGGATTGCTTTCACCGTCTTACCCCCTTTTCATTTATACAATATGATAAAGTGAAACTTTCATCAGTGGTTTTTTTGTCCGTACTTATTAATTATTAACCCTCAGCAATCGGGCGAATAATCACCCAATGCATCTATATATATGCATCACCTCCGCTTTCATTCCTTATTCCACTCAAAAACCTTCTCCCCCTTCCGTGACATATTGAAAAATAAAAAAGAAGCTATAACATATAGCTTCCCTCCACGTTTCTTTAATCTTTATGCACCGTATATTCCATGACTTTACCATCTCTATCAAATTGTAAAACAAGCTGTTCGCTATCTATTGGAATAAAGCCACGTTCAGTCCCAAGATAATACAAAGTGATAACTCCTTCTTCCCCACTTCTCGTTTCCGTTGGAGCTCCTAACAATTGTGTAATTTCTTCATTTGATTTCCCTATTAATTTATATTTTTGTAATAGATCATCTACCATATGTACCCGTTTATCTGCATGATTTAACCATCTATTTTGATTAAACTTTAATGTATATTCATTTACACTTAGTTGTACAGTGCACACTATTAATGGTATAAGTGCTACTATTAATCCCCCCAACATTTGCTTCTTTTCTTCATTACGATTTTTAGAAACATATAAAATAGCCCTTTGAATCATGACTAATAAAACAAATGGTATGAATACTACAAAAATGCTCCTTACACTTAAGGGTATATGGACCATATCAATGACGAATATAAATACAATGTACATTACTATATACAAACAAAAATAGACATACACAATGCCACGCAGCATATCGTTCAGAAAGATCTCCCCTTTTAACTCACTATATAATTCATCCGGCTAATCATTTCTTGAATCTGTTCTAATTCTTGCACTGTATATACTACTTTCCCTGCTAATATTTCATTTCTAAAGAACGTTACAATTTGCTCCCGATCTTTTAATCTAGGTGTTTCCTCACTAGAAAGGTCTACTATTGCTTTTCCATTTTTATTATAAAAATATACAACTGGTTTTACCTTTTCTTTTATACTATTAGCCTGCATTTCTTTCAAACCACTGTATAAAATTTGAGATAGTTTCTTCGCCCTATATACTGGATTCCCTTCATTTTTCACTTGTATAGTTGACGAATCTTTACCTACTATATATTCAAATGTCTCTTCTTTTTCAACATCTTGTTGATACTTACCCATTTCATCAATCATAAATGTATATATACCAGCATTTTCTTTCGTTAAGCCATGAATTAATTTCTCTTCCCATTCTTTCGTCTCAAGTAGATAAATACCAGTTTTGCACAAGATGAGATGATGGATTCGATTATCGTTTATTTCACTATTATTTTTAATAAAAACATTCGGCATGATTTGAATTTCAGCATCTAATATGATGCCTTGCTCTATGAATCCTCGTTTCATATAATGTAATGTTTCGTACGTATTCATTTCAGCGCCGTTTTTAGTATATTCTCGTAGATTTGCAATTAATTTTTGAAACATATGTATTTCGTTATTATGTTTATTTTGCATTTCACTACGTTCTTTACTATGCTGCACAGCTAATTGATTTTTCATCATACGCATATTTTCAATTTCTCTATTTGCACTTACTTGTAAATCATTGTATTTTTTCTGTTCCATATTTTTTAAATTATTTTGTTGTTCTTTATGCTCTATCACCGTAGCTGCAATTTCATTTTTATACGTTTCAATCGCTTGTTTCTTTTCAAATTCTACTTGCTGACTCTCTGATTCTAACTGTTTATTTTTATAAAACAGCACAAATACTACAGCTAATAATATTAAAACCGCACCTATTAGCACATAATTCATATTTTTACCCCTTTATTTCATTTTCGATTATTTTTTATAAATATATCTACTATAGTATACTATGGTTTCGATATAGACTTTGTAAAAGTTGTATATTTTTAATAAAAGGCACCTCTGACGGGGCACCTTTTATTTTCACTCTATTGTACACCATACTGAATATAACTTGGATCGTAGTATATCCATTGATTTGTCCCTAAGCAAAGCCATCCATCTTGCTTACTCCATACTCGATACGATTCACCATGATGTAACTGTCTTATAACATTTCCATTTAATGATGGAGCATCACGCAAATTTACATTATCACCAGTAATAGTCGCCACATAATGTTTATACTGAATATAACTCGGATCATTATATACCCACTGATTTGTCCCTAAACAAAGCCATCCATCTTGTTCTCCCCAAACTTCATATGTTTCGCCACGATTCAATTGGCGAATTACACTAGACTGCAAAGATGGTCCACTTCTCAAATTCACATTATCTCCATTAATTATAGCAACCCCATACACTGGAGTTGCATTATTAGGCGGGGAAACATTACCTCCACCACTTGCTCCATTCCCTTTTAAAGCTTCTAATGAAACTGCAGCTGATACATCACAATTTCCTACGCCTGAAATTTGTCCAGAATCTGTGTACTGCCACGCTGTCCACGCTGTCCATCCACCAGCATCAGCAGGCGGTGTACTCGAGTATTTAGCAATCCAAAGCGGTATATCACTTAATCCGCTAATTCCGAACTCATTAATATACCAAACTCCTGTATATAACATTACATCTTTTCCAGTAGCCTGTTTCACATAATTTATGAAGTTTCTTGCCCAATTCGATATAGCGTTACCAGTTAAATTACTGTTGCTCGGATCTGTTGGTGATTCTAAATCCAGAACTGGCATTAAGTCTGTCTGGTTATTTTGTAATATACTCACAAAATATTTCGCCTCTGAAATTGCATCATTTTGTTCTGGGCGTGCAAAATGGTATGCACCAATTAATACATTCGCATTTCGTGCTGCTTGTACATTCTTAGTAAAAGTAGGATCAATGTAGTTTACACCTTCTGTCGCTTTTGCATACGCCGCTGAAATACCCGATCCCTTCACTGCATTCCAATCAATGTTTCCTTCCCAATGAGACACATCGATAAACGTAATATTTGAACTAGATCTACCTTGCATATAAAAGCTCCTATCAATTTTTTTCATTTCGTATACATACAATATGTACAACTTTAATAAAAGGTCACGACGTTTATACTATAGATATTGAGAGCAAACATATTTTATAAGCAAAGTAAAAAGGCCTTATAATTACAAGGCCTTTTGTAAACTTCCTTTATTTTGTAGTAAATACATATTATAATACAACCCTTGCTCACTCAGTAATTCTTGATGTGTTCCTCTTTCTACTATTTCTCCATCATGCATAACAAAGATTTGATCTGCATCTTGAATTGTAGATAATCTGTGTGCAATTGCTATAGTCGTTCTCCCTTTTCGCATTTGCTGTAATGCTGTTTGGATCGCATCTTCTGTTTCTGTATCAATATTAGCTGTTGCTTCATCTAATACTAATACTTTCGGATTCGTTGCTATCGTTCTAGCAAAAGCAATTAATTGTCGTTGACCACTAGAAAATGCAGCTCCTCTTTCTACTACTTCCGTTTCATACTGCTCTGGTAATTTTTCAATAAACGTATTCGCTTGCACAAATTGTGCCGCTTCTTTTACTTCTTCATCCGTAATTTCTTCATTGTACATACGAATATTTTGTTTTACATTTCCCGCAAATAAAAATGCATCTTGCAATACGAGTCCTATTTTCTTTCTAATTTCTCTTTCTTCAAATTTCTCTAAATCTACACCATCTATTACAATATTTCCGGACTTAATATTATAAAATCGCATTAACAAATTCATAATAGTACTTTTTCCGCTACCAGTGTGCCCAACGAAAGCAACTGTTTGCCCTTGTTTCACGTGGAAAGATACATTTTTTAAAACATCACGTTTTCCATCATACGAAAAAGTAACATTTTTAAATTCAATTTCTCCATTAACAACTTGAGGATTTCCATCCCCTTTTTGAACTGGAGCTAAATCTTTCTCATCCATTAAATGAAATACACGTGATGATGAAACAAGTGCCTGTTGGAAAAATGATAATTTCATCATCATCTCATTTACAGGCTGGAAGAAACGATGTATATAGTTAACAAACGCATATAAGACACCTACTTCAACAGGACTCTTCAAAGCATCAATTCCAAATAAACCAAGTACTAACGCAATAGCCACAATATGAACTAAATCAGTTGCTGGACGTAAAAGTAACGCGTCTAACTTTAACGTCCGTCGCCCTGCACTATAATGTTTATTATTCACTTCTTCAAACTCTTTTCTCATACGCTTTTCTTGCCTGAACACTTGAACAATATTCATTCCTTGAATGGACTCATTCAACTTTGCATTTAACACGCTTAATTGATTACGTACTTCTAAATAAAAGGCTGCACTCTTCCGGCGATATAGCACCATAATTGCAAACATTATCGGAATTAATACGAGAGAAAATAGAGCTAGTTTTACATTTAATAAAAACATTGCTACTAAAATACCTATTAAAAAGACTACATTTTTGACAAATGTGGATAATACACTGACATAAAAATCTTTAATTGCTTCCGTATCATTTGTTATGCGCGATACAAGCGTACCAATCGGCGTACGATCAAAGAAACTTAATGACAACTTTTGAACATGATTATATACTTCAACACGCATATCTTGAACAATTTTAAAAGCGATATTTTGAAAATACAATAAGTCTAAATAAGTAAATAATACTTTTAATAAGTGAGCAATAAGATACACTACAAATAGAGTAACAAGTGCTGATTGATCAAAGTTACGTGGTACTAAATGTTCATCAAGAAATTGTTTAATTAAAAAAGGACCCATCATTTCAGTTACAGTTGCACCAACTAAAAAGATAAATGCTAAAGATAGTAACCTTTTATATGGCTTCATATAAGAAAGTAATCTACTTAAATCACTCCGCTTCTTCCCGGTCATCATACGCCTCCTTTCTCGACTAATGCTTCTAACTGCTGGCTCTCGTACATTTCTTTATACCAACCGTTTTCTTTCATTAATTGTTCATGTGTACCTCGTTGCACAATTCTGCCTTCATCCACAACAAGTATAAGATTGGCATGTTGAATTGCACTTAAACGATGAGCAGTAATAATCGTTGTTTTTCCTGCTCTTTCCCTCTTTAATGCATTTAAAATCGTTTCTTCTGTTTTTGCATCTACCGCTGATAAACAATCATCTAAAATTAAAATTTCCGCATTCGTTAATAAAGCACGTGCAATAGAGATTCTCTGTTTTTGACCTCCAGATAACGAAACGCCTCTTTCTCCTACTACCGTTTCATACCCTTCTGAAAATTGGAGGATGTCATTATGAATACAAGCAATCTCTGCAGCGCGGGTTATTTCATTATATGTAGCATCCGCCTTTCCGAAGGCAATATTCTCCCCAATACTCGCTGAAAATAAAAAATGATCTTGCGGCACGTATGAAATGGCAGAACGGACACCGTAAAGTGTTACATCGCGAATATCCCGCTCCCCAACTTTTAATTCACCACTAAAATGATCATACTCACGGATTAAACATTTTAATAAAGTCGTTTTCCCTGCTCCTGTACGTCCGACAACGCCTAGTGTCTCACCCTTCTTCAAATCAAAGTGAACATCTATTAGCTGTAACAGTTCATTTTTCTTATATGAAAATGAATCGACCGCAAATGTAACATCACCGCTTGCTACTTTATGTACAGCATCTTCTCTATTTACTACATCTGATTTTTGCGAGAGAATTTTTTCTACCCGGTCATACGAAGCACGCCCACGCTCCATAATATTAAACAACCATCCAAAGGCTAACATTGGCCAAACGAGGGTACCTAAATACGTTGTAAATGTAACGAGATCACCTACAGTTAATTCACCCCTCACAACTAATACTGACCCGTAACACACTGCAATTAAAAAAGAAAATCCAACGATAAGAGAGATTGTTGGATCAAACAACGAATCAATACGTGCGACTAACATATTTTTATGTACAACATCTTCTGATTTTTTTCGAAATGCTTGTAAATCTTCTTTCTCTTGTCCAAGTGATCGAATTACCTTCATCCCACTCATACTCTCTTGCACTTTATCATTGATTTCTGAAAACGATTGCTGCGCTTTATGAAACCTTTTATGTAATAACGTTCCATAATAATTTGTCGAAATCGCTACAATCGGCATTGGAATTAAGCTTAACAATGTTAACTTCCAACTAATTGTAAAACCCATCGCTACGAGTACACATCCCCCAACCGCTAATGAATCAACAAGTGTTAAAACGCCCGATCCAGCAGTTTGTTGAATCGCCTGAATATCATTAGTCGCATGCGCCATCAAATCACCCGTACGACGTGATTGATAGAAAGATGGGCTCATCCTTGTAAAATGTTCATATAAATTCTTTCGTAATTGACGGGCTAGTTTTAACGAAGATCCAAAAATCATAATACGCCATAAATAACGTAATATGTACATAGTAATCCCTACAACTACTAACAGAATAACCCACTTCAACAATTTTTCAGATGTTAATGTTCCATTATTAATTTCATCTACTACAATACCTAGTACTTTCGGAGCTACAAGTTCAAGAAGCGCGACACCAAATAACATAATAATTCCGATTATGTACGCTCGTTTTTCTTGTTTAAAAAACCACGCTAAATTAATAAATACCTTCATTTTTATCCTCCTCCCTTAAAATGAGCGATGTTTTCAGTTTACCAAAAACACTGAATTTTTAAAAGTTTTAAACTACATAACTAACAAAAAGAAAAGACACTCTTAACGAGTGTCTTTTAGCGCTTATTTCGTTTGTTGCTTATTCATCGCGCTCATCATTTGATTGATTTTCTTTTGGGAAGGTTTTTGTCCCATTTGCATCATCATCATTTTTAACATTTGTTCATTAATTGGTGGATTTTTTTCTAAGTAGTTCATCATGTATTTGCGGGCAATGAAAAATCCTAACGCCACGCCTGCTACTAGTGCTACTACGCCCACTAGAATACCTAACCAAATTGGCATATATTTTCCTCCTTCATGTTGTCTACCTTACAGTGTACTAAAACCTTTTCAATAAGACAAGATACAATTCGACATTTTTTACACATATGTTCGTACTTGTTTTAGAGGATTCAGCCATCCGTACTTTGTATTTTCATAATCCATAGCTAAAAATGTTAATTCACACTTTCTTAACACCTCAAAGAAAGTCGTTTCCATAGAAACGTTTCCAGAGGTATTCATGCGAATATAGTGCGGTTTCACCATTATTTCGCCGTATTCCGCTCCTGTATAAAGTGTATGTGTATGATGTGTTCGATCATATTTACCAAGAACGCGCAAAGCTTGTTCTAATTTATGGTGAATTTTCATTACTTGTAATGGCATCGTTATATACATCATTTGTTTATATAACACTTTTTTCTCCGAAAGGGACCCAGATTCTGAAAATCTAGCAAATAAATCAAAAAACAAATATTCACGACCAAAGTAAGCTTTCGCAATATCCTCTTGAATTAAATACAATTCATACGTTTTCATCTTTCGCCTCCCAATCTGGACAACCTTTTCCCTTCATTATATAGAAGAAATTTTGCAATGATTGTCTGACTGCGGAGAGATAAAAAACTTTTTCTGTCGAAAAAACTCATTTACATAGAAAAATCTCTCCATGCCGGAGAGATTTTTCTAAAATCATTAAAGCATTTCTTTTACTTTACGAACAACGTTCTCTACAGTAAATCCATATTCTTCCATAATCTTCTCACCAGGAGCAGAAGCACCGAATGTATCGATACCTAACACATCTCCGTCAAGACCTACGTAACGGTGCCATCCGAATGTAGCACCCATTTCGATTGCGAAACGTTTTGTTACTGCTTTTGGTAATACAGATTCTTTGTACTCAGCTGTTTGAGCTTCAAAGCGATCCATAGATGGCATGCTGACAACAGCTGCATCAACGCCGTCTACTGCTAACGCTTTTTGCGCTTCAACAGCTAGACTTACTTCAGATCCAGATGCAAGTAAGATTACATCAGCTGTTTCTTTCTTGCTTGCAGAAACTACATATGCACCTTTTGCTACTTTTTCATACGTATCGTCTTTTGCACCTTCTAATGTTGGAAGGTCTTGACGAGTTAATACTAAAGCAGTTGGTTTGTTTGTAGATTCTAGAGCTAGTCTCCAAGCTGCAACAGATTCGTTACCATCAGCTGGACGAATAACAGATACATTTGGCATAGCACGTAGCGCTGCTAATTGCTCGATTGGTTCATGTGTTGGACCATCTTCACCAACAGCGATACTGTCGTGTGTGAATACATACGTTACTGGCAATTGCATTAATGCTGCAAGACGAATTGCTGGACGTAAGTAGTCAGAGAATACGAAGAACGTACCACCGTAAGTTTTTAAACCGCCATGTAGTGCAATACCGTTCATTGCTGCACCCATTGCGAACTCACGTACACCGTACCAAATGTTTTTTCCGCTGTAATCATCTCTTGTAAAGTCTTTTTCGTTATTCATGTATGTTTTGTTAGAACCAGCAAGGTCAGCAGATCCACCAAAGAATGATGGTACAGACTCTGCAATTGCATTAATTACAGCACCTGAAGAATTACGAGTTGCTGCTTTTGATCCTAATTCATAAGTTGGTAAGTTTTGCTCCCAACCTTCTGGAAGAAGACCATTCATTGCCGCTTGTAATTCGTTTGCTAATTCTGGGTATGCTTGTGCATATTCACCTAGCATAGTGTTCCACGCTGCTTGCGCAGTTTCACCAACATCTTGTACAGTTTTACGGAAGTTGTCATATACTTCTTCTGCTACATGGAAGTCTTGCTCAGCAGTCCAAGCATATGCTTCTTTCGTTAATTTTGTTTCGTCTACACCAAGTGGAGAACCATGTGAAGCTGATTTTCCTGATTTGTTTGGAGAACCGAAACCAATTGTCGTTCTTACTTCAATTAGCGTTGGGCGTTTTTCGTCAGCTTTCGCTTCTTCAATTGCCTTCGCGATAGCTTCAATATCGTTTCCATCCTCAACACGGATTACTTGCCATCCGTATGCTTTGTAACGATCTTCTACACTTTCAGAGAATGAACGATTTAAATCGCCATCTAATGAAATATCATTTGAATCGTAAAGCACAACAAGACGACCTAATTGTAAATGAGCAGCTAATGAAGATGCTTCAGCAGAAACGCCTTCCATTAAATCTCCATCACCACAAATAGCGTATGTATGATGATCTACTACATTATACGCATCACGGTTATATTTAGCTGCTAAATGTCTTTCAGCCATTGCCATACCTACAGCAGTTGCAATACCTTGTCCAAGTGGACCAGTAGTTGCGTCTACACCTGCTGTATGACCGTACTCAGGATGTCCTGGAGTTTTGCTTCCCCATTGGCGGAAGTTCTTTAAGTCATCCATTGTTACATCATAACCAGATAGGTGAAGTAGGCTGTATAGTAACATTGAACCATGACCTGCAGATAATACGAAACGATCACGGTTAAACCACGTTGGGTTATTTGGATTGTGTTTCATAAATTGAGTCCATAATGTATAAGCCATTGGTGCTGCACCCATTGGCATTCCTGGGTGACCAGAGTTTGCTTTTTCAATCGCATCGATGGATAATGTGCGAATCGTGTTGATAGAAAGTTGTTCGATTGAATGTGACATGCTATTCTTCCCTTCGCTTATATTAGTAAACGTTTTATACATTTATATGATAGCTTCCCACGCAAGATTATACAACATGTATCGACAAATATGTTGATATTTTTTTGGTTTTTCATAAAAAAACCAATGATTTCGGTAATGTATGGGTATTCAATATGACATACTTTTTCATTGTTTTTATTTTAAAAAGAAAGAGAATTATCTGTATATTTATTCATCATTTTCAAATTCCATAATGCAAAATATATCCTTCCCCATTTTTCACTCTGCAAAGCAAACGAATAAAATAATTTAAATCTTGGCATAATTTATCTCGATCAAATACGTATCTTTCATATTCTCCATCAGTATTATTATCATTTTCCCATTGAAACTGCCCTGTCAGTTCGATTGTTTCTGGCGCTAGAGAAAACATGTTAACTAGCGAACAAAATAACTGTTCTGCTATCACTGCCCCTTGCTGTTCTATTTTCGTAATACCATAATAGTGAATTCCAAATCCTTCTGCTCTTTTCGCTGGATAATAGGTCGGAATCCAATGGGTAAAATCTAATAGATATACGATGAGCTCATCACTTAATACAACACACTCATCTATCGTTGCCTCTTCTTTATATAGAAAACAAAGTTCAATCCAATCTATACCTATAAAATCCAACCCCTTTTTTTCATTCGAAACAAATACAAACTCGTGCTGTAAAGCCAAATTATCCCCCCTATTGCTCACATTTATTATTCTTATTATATAAAAAAGCACCTTTTATAGGTGCTTAAAATAAATTATACAATTTTCTTCCGTATCGAACTTGAAATAAAGTCAATGATAATGACCATTAAAATGATGCCTAATAAAATAATTCCCACACGAGACCAATTGCGTGAACTCAGTGCAAAAATTAACGGTGTCCCAATCCCACCTGCTCCAATAACACCTAAAATGGCAGCGGATCGTACATTAATTTCGAACCTGTATAACGTATACGATAGAAAATCCGGTAATACTTGTGGCAGTACTGCATACCAAAGTATTTGAAAGCGATTTGCGCCTGTTGCTATTAACGCCTCCGTCGGTCCCTTATCTATATTTTCAATTCCTTCTGAATATAATTTCCCTAACATGCCAATAGAGTGTAATCCTAGAGCTAGAACTCCAGCAAACGAGCCTGGCCCAACGGCTTTTATAAATAAAAGTGCCATAACTAATTCCGGAAATGTACGAACAAAACTAAGTACAAACTTCCCAGTTCCTGAAGTTAATTTTCCACTGCTCATATTCGTTGCCGCCAAAAAAGCGAATGGAACAGATAAAAAGGCAGAAATAAATGTACCTAATATCGCAATTGCCAACGTATCAATTAAGCCATGTAATAAATCTTCACCATCTGGCAAAGATACATACGACCAATCTGGATTCAATACACCTGTCATAATTGCTTTTGTAATTTCTCCTGCCGTATCCTTTATTCCGATACGATAAACTTAACTAAATCTATACAATTCAATAAAATTCACACAAGTTAGTGCTTCAAAGTGTTCTCGCAGCCCCAAAGGGACGAGGTGTATAACACTCCACACGAGGCAGTATCGTTACCTCCTATTATCAAGCATTTATTTTACCCATCTTGATAAATTTATCGCAGCATTTACATCCCTATCGAGATGGCTATTGCATGAAGCACAACACCACTCACGTATTTTTAAACTCCACTGTCCTTCTGGTTGAACTGAATGGTCGTATTTTACTCCGCAACATGAGCAAATCTTGCTTGAGGCG